>CACJSJ010000005.1 GCA_902596045.1 uncultured Pelagibacteraceae bacterium | reverse complement strand
AGATAATCTGAAATAATTTATTGAATTATTATTGTAATTTTTTTCAAACAAATATTTAAAATCTTTTTCATTTGAAGGGATAAACAAATTGATATCTTCATAACTTGAAAGGATATTAATATCTTCAAAACAATGATGGGTTGTGCCAAGTTTTGTATAATCATTTGAGGCCCCCACGGATACAATATTGCAATTTAATTTATTATAAACAAAATCAATCTTAATTTGGTCTAAAGCCCGTAAAACTAAAAATGGTGCAATAGTATGTATTATGGGAATAAAACCGGCTTTAGATAATCCAGCAGCAAAACCAATCATAGACTGCTCCATTGTACTCATATTTAAAATTCTATTCTTATATTTATTAAAAATATTACTAAAAGAAAAAACACCAATGTCGCCAAGTAAACAAAAAATCTTTTTATTTTTTTGCATTAATTTTTCAGTTACGATTGGGAAATTTTTTCTCATACTTTCAGCTCTAATTTATAATTAATCATTTCATTTTTTGATGGTGCTTTATGATGCCATTCTGGGTTATTCTCCATAGATCGTATACCTTTTCCCTTAATTGTTTTAGCAATTAATATTTCAAAAGATTTTTTATTTTTTATTGCTTTATCAATTCTACTAGAAAGAGCTTTTATATTATGTCCATCTACTTCTGAAATTTTATCACAAAAAACTGAAAGTTTTTTTTTAAGTTGTAGAAATTTGATACTTCTAAAATCAGAATTATTTCTATCAATTATAAGAAGAATATTCTTAATTTTATAATTATTAATAATATGTAAACTTTCCCAAGTTGTTCCTTCCATTAATTCTTGATCACCAACTAAACAAATTATCTTACGTTTATCTTTTTGTATTTTAAGACCATAGGCTAAACCTGATGAAACTGGCAAACCATGACCTAGTGATCCTGTGGAAAATTTTAAATTTGGCAATTTTGTTGAGTCTGGATGCCCACCTAATTTTGAATTAAGCTTACAAAATGACTTATAATCTTTATTTTTAAGAATTTTAAAATGATTCATTACAGCATATAAACCAATTGCTGCATGACCTTTGCTTAATATGAAATAATGTTTTTTGAAATATTTTTTGAAAATAACATATAAAATTTCAATTACAGAAAAAGCACTTCCGATATGTCCTTCTTTGGTATTAAAACAACTTTCTAAAATTGAATATCTTATTTTATTTAATTCATTTTTGAACATTAAATAATATTTTTTAGATCAGAATCAATCATTTCCGATATAAGTCGATCAAATTTAATTTTTGGCTTCCACTTAAGTAATTTAGTGGCTTTTCTGTAATCACCAACAAGATTATGAACTTCATTAGGCCTAAAGTAAATCTTTTCTTGTTTTATAATTATTTGTGATTTTTTGATTTGTCCAATATCATTTTTAGCTATAGCATATTCGTAGCCCTTTTTATCTTTTTTCCATAAAAATTTAATTTTTAATTTCTTTAACACTAAATTTACCAAATCTTTGACTGAATAATTCTTACCCGTTGCTATTACAAAATCATCAGGAAATTTGTATTGAAGAATTTTCCATTGTGCATCCACAAACTCTTTCGCATGCCCCCAATCTCTTTTAGATTTTAAATTTCCTAGATAAAGACATTTTTGATGGCCTTTTAAGATTTTGATAATTCCTATTATTACTTTTCTTGAAATAAAATTTTCACCTCGTCTTGGTGACTCATGATTGAAAAGAATACCATTTGAAGCAAACATTGAATATGCGTCTCGATAATTTCTAGTTGTCCAATATGAATAAAGTTTTGCTGTTCCATAAGGTGAAACAGGTTCGAACTTGCTTTTTTCGTTATAAGGTTTATCTGGGCTATTACCAAAAATCTCTGAAGTGGACGCTTGATAAAATTTCATTTTTCTTTTTGTATCTATTATTCTAATTGCCTCTAAAATTCTGAGTGTACCAATTGAATCTGTTTGAGCAGTATATTCGGCTAATTCAAAAGAAACTCCTACATTACTTTGGGCTGCTAAATTGTAAATTTCATCAGGTTTAATTTCATTGATTAATCTAAATACATTTGAAAAATCAGTTACATCTCCATACTTTAATATTAGATTAGTTTTTAGATGAAAATCTTTATATATGTGGTCAATTCTAGTCGTATGAATTAAGCTAGTTCTTCTTTTTACACCATATACAAGATAATTTTTATTTAATAATAACTCTGCTAGGTATGAACCATCTTGACCAGTAATTCCAAAGACTAATGCTTTTTTCTTTTTCATAAAATTAGAATTTTTTGTATATATTATCTTTAACGCTGTCTATCACGAAAAGATAGTATTGGTTTTTTAATTGGCCACTTAAAGTTAATTTTAGCATCATTCCATTTTATACTTATTTGATTTTTAACATCATTATAATTTCCTTTAAAATAATAATCATATGAATAAACACAATTTTTACTTAAACAAAGCCAAGAATTTAAAAATCTAGGTGGGATGAGTACTGATAGTTTATTTTTATCATTTAAAACAAAAGATGTATATTTGAGATAATTTTTTGAACTTTTTCGATAATCAACCACAACATTTAAAACTTCGCCTCTAATACAAGAAACTAATTTCCATGATTTTTGATCACCATGAAATCCTCTGAGCACATTTTTTTTAGAGGACGTATACTTGCTTAAATTAAATTTTGTATTTTTAAAAAATTTTTTTTCCCATTTGGTCCAAATCTCACCTCTAAAATCATTAAATATTTTTGGTTTAAAAATTTTTACTTCTTTCAATTTTTTATCAATTAATATTTTCATCAAAATTTTATCTATTAAATCTTATCTAAATTATTACAAAGTTTAATTATTCTATTTTTATCTAAAGCTTGGTGATTACCAATATATACTGAGTAAAAATGCATGTGTTCAGTATTTTTAAGTAATTTTAAATACGATTTTTTTTTAAATTTTCTTAGATATGGCTGCCTAATTTGGTTCCCTAAACTTCCTAACCTGTACTCTATTAAATTTCTATCTAATATTCCTAATATTCTTTTAAATAAATTAGAATTTTTTTTTCTAAGAATTAGATGCAAACCATAATTGCTTGCACCTTTTAGTTTAAAATCTTTAAAAAAAATATCACCTCTTAGATGATTGAGAAATATCTTGTGGTTTTGGTTTCTAATTTTAATATTCCTATTAAGTCTTTTAAGCTGATTGATACCAATAACTGCTGATAGTTCAGTGCTTCTTAAATTAAAACCCTCAGTATAAAATATGAAATCATTATTTAAATCTTTTCTTTTTTTTATATTTTCTTTAATAAAATTATTATCTTGAGAATCTCTTAATAAACCATGCCCTCGTTTCATTTTTGCTAACCTGTCTATTTTTTTTGAATTAGTTGAAATCATTCCTCCTTCGACAGTCGTCATATGATGACCGTAGTAAAATGAAAAATTTGAAATTTCTCCAAATGTCCCTGCTTTTTTTTTTCCTAATTTTGCACCATGAGACTCACAAACATCTTCTATTAAATAAATCTTTTTTTTTTTTACAAATTCAACAAATTTTTTTGTTAATCCATTAAAGCCCATAGCATGAGTAATGAAAATAGCTAACGTATTTTTATTTATTTTTTTTCTTACTAAATTTTCATTCAAAGCTAAGTTCTCAAAATTTATATCTACAAAAATTGGTTTGAACCCTGCATTTATTACAGCAACTACATCAGAGCTCCAAGTAAAAGCTGGTAATATAATTTCTTTCTTATTGTTATTAAGTTCTTTTAAAATATTTATTGATATTAAATTAGCTGAAGCCCCAGAATTTACAAAAGTACTATATTTTACACCAAGCCATTTAGACCATTTTTTTTCAAATTCTATTACTTTTGGTCCATTGGTGAACTTATTAGTTTTTTTTATGAATTGAATTAGATTATTTTTATCTTTAAGCAATATATTGTTCGACATTAATTGCCATTTATAATTTTTCATAATTTGCACATTAAATTAATAATCGTTATAATCAATTTATTTAATCTCAACGATTTTTATAAAATACAAAAATGAAATTATTATCAATTGTTTTCTCTTTTAGAAATGAAGAAGGTAATATTGAACCTTTGGTAAAAAGAATTGCAACAACAATGGAAAAAATAGAAAATTGGAAATATGAACTTGTTTTTGTAAATGATGACTCTACTGATAAATCTGAAAAAATTTTACTAGATCTTCAAAAAAACTATCCTATCAAACTTATAAATATGAGTAGAAATTTTGGAATAGATCCTTGTGTATTGGCAGGTTTTAGAAATAGTTCTGGGGATGCGATAATATATTTACATACTGATCAACAAGACCCACCTGAAATTATACCTGATCTTATTAAAAAACATGAAGAAGGAAATGAGATTGTACATACAGTTAGAACAAAGAGAAAAGGTGAAGGAAAGTTTAGAATGTTTTTAACAAAAATTGCATACAAAATTATTGATACTGTATCTGATATTAATCTTCCAATACAAGCAGGAGATTATAAATTAATATCAAAAAAAGCTCTAAATGAAATTTTAAAACAAAAAGAATTTAGACCTTATGTAAGAGGTTTATCTGTTTGGGTAGGTTTTAAACAGGATTTTGTATATTATGAACGAGAAGCAAGAGGTGAAGGTGAGTCCAAAATGCCTCTTCTATCAGCTGGACCTATTACTGATTTTATAAATGGAGTAACAAGTTATTCATTAAAACCCCTTTATGTCGGTATCATTTTTGGACTTATTTCAATGATAATATCTTTTTTATTAATAATTTATGCTTTATATTTGAAGTTTAATAATTTAGCGATTCCAGGCTCTACTAGTATTGTTATATCTATTTCTTTTTTCTCTGGAATTATACTTTTTACTTTAGGAATACTTGGAATTTATTTAGCACGAATATTTGAACAAACAAAAGGAAGAGAACAATACGTAATCAAAGAAATAAAAGATTATAAATAAATATTAAATGAAGAAAACTATACCTTGGTTGTTTTTAATCTTGGGGATTATTTTTTCAACTGTAATTTGGGGTTATATTTCTCTTACATACGACTACTCAAATACAATTAATGGTGAATATTCATTAAAAAAAATAAATCCACTAAATGATACACTTAGGGGGTTATTTTTTATTTTTTTTCCTCTTTTTCTATATTTTCTTACTTTTATAAAATTTAATAATGAATCAATAAATACAAAAATTTTTCAATCAAAAAATATTACTTCAAATAAGAATGTAGATTATTTATGCATTATACTAATTATTTTTTCATTTTTAGAATTTTACAGTTTAGATTATAAAAATTTTTTAGGTGATCTAGATGTTCATCATGAGGGTACCTTTTTAACTGCACAACTAAATTTTTTTTCTAAAGGTCAGATTTGGACTGGAACTTTTTTTGATTATGGTTTTTTAGGAAATTCTATAGGAATTTTTTTTAATTATTTTTTTGATGACTATTCAATTGGAACTCAAAGGTTTTTCTTTGAATTTTTAATTCTTTTAAATAAAATTTTAGTAATACTAATTTGTAGAAAAATTATTATTAGTCTTGACCTTACAAATAAAAAAGAGGTTTTATTTTTAATTTTTAGCCTATCCTCAATTACATTAGCAAGTTTTTATGATCCTGTTCCACCGCTACATTCTAGAATTTTCATATATTTGATATTCACCTTATTAATTTTTAATGTAATAACTTCAAAAAAAAACAATCTTTTTTTATCTTTTTTATCTGGTTTCTTTTCATTATTTTCTATTTTATTTTATTGGGATATTGGAACCTATATTAATGTTTTGTTATTAATATTATTGACTTATTTATTTATAGTAAAAAAATTTATTAATTTTTATTGGATTATTTTTGGAATATTATCATCCTGGTTATTATTTTTTATTTTTATACCAAACAATGAAATTGAAGAATTTTTTAATCAATATGTATTTATATTAAATATATCAGACTATTTAGTTGGAATAGAATTTCCTCAACCTTTTTCAGATGGATCCACAAGACATACTAAAGCTTTATTATTAATCATTTTTTCAGGTGTTTTTCTTATTAATTACATTTTTAATAAACTAAAAAATGAAAGTATTGAGTCAAAATTTTTGCTATTTTTTATATTCATTTCTTCAATTGTATTTTTTAAATCTGGATTAACAAGATCCGACGCACCTCATATAAAATACACATCTGGATTATATATGATATTAATATTTTTTTTTATTTCTTATTATTTAATTAATTTTTTAAGTAATTTTAATTTTTTTTTTAAAATAAATATTTTATTGGAAAAAAAATCTATATTTCTTACCCTGTCAATTATCATTTGTTTTTTGTTTTTTTTTCAAAATAACTATTTAGGTCTATTTAACATTTTTAATCCTAATAAAAATTTTCAGATGATTACAAAAATTGATGATAAAAAATTTTTAAAAAATGATTATTATGAATTTATTGAGATTTATAAAGATTTGATAAAAGATGATAGTTGTGTACAGCAGTTCACAGATGATAATGCTATTCCATATCTAGTTAAAAAACCAACTTGCACTAAATATTATGTTAATGCTCATATAATTCAAAATTGGACTGAAAATAATTTCATCGAAGAGCTTAAGGAATCTAAGCCAAACTACATTGTTTATTCATCAGAAATAAATTGGTTCAAAATTAAAAATAATGCTCCAAATGCCGATAAATTTATAATAGATAACTATTTTTTATATAAAGATCTTTCGCCTTGGACAATTTATAAAAAGAGATAAATTTTAACAAAAATGAAGTATATACATTAAAAAAATATTATAATTATTTTACATGCTCTCTAATAAAGAAATTGTTTGTCCAGTTAACCTTTTAAATAATGCATATAAAAAAAAAGGTGTAAAAGTTGGAATAGTTAATGCTGGTAAACCATTGCCAATGTTGTCAGCTCAAGATGCTGTAAATGAAAATTTAATTGAACCAATTTTCATTGGAGATGAAAAAGAAATATTAAAATGCGCAGAAGATTTAAAATGGGATATTTCTAATTATGAGATCATTCATGAGCCAGTTGAAAATAACACAGCAGCAATAGCTGCAAAACTAGCTAGTGAAAAAAAAATAAGAATTATTGTTAAGGGTCATATTCATACTGATGTTTTGATGAAAGAAGTTTTAAAAAGAGAATATGATTTATTAGGAAAAACTCGTTTAAGTCATATTTGGCATATGACAATTGGTAAAGAAGATCGACCTCTTATTATAACAGATGGTGCATTGAATGTTTTACCAAACCTAAAAACAAAAATGCATATCTTAAAAAATGTTATCAACTTCTCTAATAGAATTGGTATTGAGAGACCTAAAGTAGCTATTCTATCAGCAACTGAAGAAGTTTTAGATAGTGTTCCAAGTTCAAAAGATGCTTATGAATTAACAAAGCTCGCTAAAAAAGAAAATTTAAATGCTGATGTATTTGGTCCACTTGCATTTGATAATAGTATTTCAAAAAAATCTGCAGCAATTAAAGGTATTAAAAATGATGTTGCTGGTATAGCAGATGTTTTGTTAGTTCCTAGTGTTGAGACTGGAAATGGGCTTGTTAAAATGTTAATTTACTTTTCTGGTGCTTGTGCTGCAGGTGTTGTTGTTGGTGGGAAAGTACCAGTGGTTATAACAAGTAGATCTGATGAAGCTCAGGCAAGATTAGCATCAATAGCAGCGGCTGTAGTAGCTTTAGATTGATACTAATTAATAAGGAGTAATTATTTCAAATTCTTCATTGAAAAAAAAGATCATATACTTTAAATACTTCTCAACAAATCTAAGAGTAGTAATCAATGGCTATTAAATATTTAAAAAAATCACCAAAAACATCGTCTACTGATGACTCTAAAACAACAGAAATTGTAAAAAATCTCTTAAAAGAAATTGAAAATTCAAAAGAGGAAGCTTGTATTAATTTAACAAAAAAATTTGATAAATATGATGGTGAGATAGTTGTTTCAAAAGAAAGAATTGAAAAAATTAAAAAAGAATTAGATCAAAAAACAAAAGATGATATTCAATTTTCTCATGAAAGAGTGAGAAAATTTGCAGAAGCACAATTAAAAAATTATGGACAAGATTTTGAAGTTGAGCTCTCTCCAGGATTATTTGCAGGACAAAAGTTAATACCTGTGAATACAGCTGGTTGTTATATTCCGGGCGGAAGATATGCTCATATAGCTTCTGCAGTTATGAGTGTAACCACTGCAAAAGTAGCTGGTGTAAAAAATATTATTGCTTGTAGCCCTCCCAAAGAAGGTATAGGCGCACATCCTGCTATAGTTTACACAGCTGATTTGTGTGGTGCTGATGTTATTTTAAATTTAGGTGGTGTTCCAGGAATTGCTGCTATGACAAATGGTTTATTTAAAAATCCACCAGCAGATATTCTTGTAGGACCAGGAAATCAATTTGTCGCTGAAGCAAAAAGAATTTTGTTTGGAAAAGTTGGAATAGATTTATTTGCAGGTCCCACTGAAATAGCTGTTATCGCAGATGATAAGGCTGATGCTGAAATGGTTGCTGTAGATTTAGTAGGTCAAGCAGAACATGGTTATAACTCGCCTGCTTGGTTATACACAACAAGTAAAAGATTAGCTGAAGAAGTGATGAAAAGAGTTCCAGAATTAATTTCAGAATTACCAGAAGTTCCAAGAACAAGTGCAGAAGCTGCTTGGAGAGATTATGGTGAAGTTATTCTGTGTGATACGGATGAGGAAATGGCAACTATAAGTGATGAATATGCTCCTGAACACCTAGAAGTTCAAACTCAAAATCTTGAATGGTTTCATAAACGACTAAAAAATTATGGATCTTTATTTATAGGAGAAGAAACTACTGTTGCATATGGAGACAAATGTTCTGGTACAAATCATATTTTACCAACGAAAGGGGCTGGACGATATACAGGAGGTCTGTTTGTAGGAAAATTTATTAAAACTCTAAGTTTTCAAAGAATGACTAAAGAGTCTACAAAATCAGTTGGTGCTGCTTGTGCTAGAATTTCAAGATATGAAGGTATGGAAGCTCATGCTAGAACTGGTGATATAAGATTAAGAAAATATGGATTTTCTAATTAATTGTTTCTAGAATAACAAATATTGTAAGCATACTCATAAAGATAATAATAAATAGATTTATTATTTTCCATACTTTTTCACTTTTTGCATAATGAGATAAATATTTTGAAAGATAACCAACTAAAAAAAAGAATAAAAAAGACGCTAGTGAGGCACCTACTCCAAATAAAATCTTATCACTAAAAACAAAATTTTTTGAAAAATTTCCAAGAAAAAAAACTGTATCTGAATAAACATGAGGGTTAAGATAAGTAAATCCCAAAGTCTTTAAAAAAATATCAAATTTTGATACGTCTTGCGTCTCTCTATTAAATTCTACTTTAGAAGTATAAGATTTAATTTTTGAATAAATAAAATGAATTAAAAAAATTATTAATAAAATATTAAGTATTAATTCAATTGTAGAATTAAAATACTGTACAAAATAATGAAAAAGAAATATTCCTAAGAATATAAGAATTAAGTCTGAAATAGAGCAAATCAAACAAACTAGTAAGATGTACTGTTTTTTTAAACCCTGCTCTATTACAAAAATATTTTGTGCACCAATAGCTAAAATTAAACTAAGCCCGGTAAAAAAACCCAATACCAGGTATTCCATCTAATTTTAAATTATTCTGAATTAGCCGTTAAAGTTTTAATTTCTAAAATGTTTTCGTTAGGATCTTTTACAAAAAATGTTTCTTGCTCATATTTTGTTCCTTTAAATCTTAGGTAAGGTTCATCGTAATATTTTGCACCCTTTTCTTTTAACCTACTTTTTAAAGTATCAAAATCTTTTCTAGATAGGTGGACTCCAAAGTGAGGAACAGAAACATTTCCCATATCCACATCGTGTCTCTCACTATCTAATTTATGATCACTAGCATGAAGAGTTAATTCATTTCCCCAAAAATCAACATCAGCCCATTCTTGAGCAGAGTTATCAAGGCGACAACCTAGGGTCTCACTGTAAAACTTTTTTGCTGTCTCTAAATCACCGCAAGGTATTGCGAGGTGAAAACAATTGGTATTTCTATACATACTATCTCCTTTAAAATCTTAATATAATCACTATATAACTCAGACAATATTTTATATCAAGATAACAAATTTTATGAATGATTACTTGCAATCTATAATTGATAGAGACCCTGCGGCAAAATCTAAACTAAGTTTAATATTAACTTACCCTGGTGTTAAAGCTATTTTTTTTCACAAAATTGCAAATTTTTTTGCCATAGCAAAGTTTAATTTACTTGCAAGATTCATATCCCAATTCTCAAGATTCTTAACAGGAATAGAAATTCACCCTAAAGCAAAAATTGGAAAAAATTTATTTATTGACCATGGTATGGGTGTAGTGATTGGTGAAACATCTGAGATCGGTGATAATGTTACTATCTATCATAATGTTACTTTGGGAGGAATTGCGCCAAGTATTAATTCTAATAATCAAAGAGATATGAAAAGACACCCAACTTTAGAAGATAATGTGGTAATCGGATCTGGTGCACAAATTTTAGGACCTATCACAATAGGAAAAAATTCTTTAATAGGATCTAATTCAGTAGTAACAAAAAATGTTACAGAGAAATCTGTAATGGCGGGCATACCTGCAAAAAGAGTTGGTGATGCTTCAAAAGGATTTAAGCCATACGCAGTTACAGATGAAGATAAAGAATAATGATAAACATTAGAAATAATTTTATCGACTCTATTGGGAATACTCCTCTTATAAAATTAAAAGCAGCTTCTGAAATTACTGGGTGCAATATTTATGGTAAAGCTGAATTTTTAAATCCTGGTGGCTCAGTAAAAGATCGAGCTGCATTAGCACTTATTAAAGATGCTCAGGGGAAAAAATTAATTTCCAAAGGAGGCACTGTTGTTGAGGGAACGGCTGGTAATACTGGTATTGGATTAGGTCTATTGGGCAATTCGCTAGGTTATAAAACTATTATTGTAATGAATGATAGTCAAACTCAAGAAAAGAAAGATACTTTAAGAAATCTAGGTGCAGAGTTGAGACTAGTTCCAGCTAAACCTTATAAAGATGATGGTAATTATGTAAAAGTTGCTGCAAGACTTGCTGATGAATTAAGACCTTCTAACAATAATGGAGTTGTCTGGGCTAATCAATTTGATAACACAGCTAACGCAAAAGGACACTACGAGGGAACAGGTAAAGAAATTTGGGAACAAACTGGAGGTAAAGTAGACGGATTTGTTTGCTCATCAGGAACTGGTGGAACAATTTCAGGAGTTAGTAATGCTCTTAAAGAAAAGAATAAAGATATAAAGATTTATTTATCTGATCCAAAAGGTTCTGCTCTTTACAATTATATTAAGAATGGTGAATTAAAATCTGAAGGAGGTTCAATCACAGAAGGTATTGGATCAAGTAGAATTACAAAAAATTTTGAAAGTGCAAAAATTGATGATGCTTTCTCAATTGATGATCATGAGGCCTTACCCATTCTTTATGATCTAATACAAAACGAGGGTTTAAGTTTAGGTACGAGTTGTGGAATTAATATTGCAGGTGCAATTAGACTTGGAAAAGAACTTGGTCCAGGAAAAACTATTGTAACAATTCTTTGTGATAAGTCAGATAAATACAACTCAAAGATGTTTAACAAATCTTTTTTAAAAGAAAAAAAGCTACCTTTTCCAAGTTGGTTATAATATCGCATAGCTGCTATGTAACAAAACTGTTACTTTTTTCTTATACATTTAATTAACTTTAAAAATTAAATAAAGATTAGCGGAGATCTTTATTAAGCAAATATGGAGGTCAAATGCTTAAAAATATTTTAAAAATACTTGCTACTAACTGCTTAGCAATTCTAATATCTACTTCATCAATGGCTGGTATGAGTGACGACGATAAGTCTAAAGCTTGGGATTGTACTGGTATTTATATGGCTAACTACTTTCTTCCCTCTGGTGAAACATTTGAATACGCCATGAAAGAAAAATCTATATCAACTGTAAAAGTATTAAAAACTTATGCTCTTGAAATAGGTATTCCTGAAAAAGATTGGGATGAAGGAGTTAATAAGGCAGTAGATAAACATTACGGATCGAAATATGACAAAGCTAAAACTGATAAATGTCATTCATTTGTTGAAGCTTTAATCCCTAACGGAGCTGAAAGAGTCAAAAAAGTAATTCAAACTTTATATTAAATATGAAAAGAACAATTTTTACTTTATCATTAGTATTTTTTACGTTTTCTGCATTTGCAGATGGTCATTTAAGCAAAGCAGATAAAGAGAAAACAATAGAATGTACTGGAATTTATTATGCTAATAGTATGATACCCCAGGGAGAACTTGAATTAGAAAAGATTGTTCACTCTTTCGCAGCTAAAAAGTTTTTAAATTCTTATTTGTTAAAGGAAGGCGTTAAGGAAGACAAACTTAACGAGGAATTATTAAAAGTTGTCGATATTCGTTACGGTAAACCATATGAGAAAGAAACAACAAAAAAATGTGATGAATTTATCTTTAAATTAATTTCAGGATCTAAAGATGAAATCAAAAAAATAGCAGAGTCAGGGATATATTAATAAACAAGGAGAAAAAAATGGAAAAAGAAATGTTGGTAGTGGCTAAATTAAAAGAAGGTATGTTTGAAAAATTTATGGGATTTATGCAATCACCAGAAGGTCTAGCAGAAAGAGCTAAAGTTGCAGTAGTAGAAAAAACTATTGGAACGGTAACCCCAGATAAAAGCACTGTAATGTTTAAGATATTTTGTACTGATGAACCTGCATTACACAAATTTATTGAAGGAACAGAAGTATCAAAACCTGTCATGGATGCTGTCATAGATAGTTATTCAATCTATGATTTAACAAAAGTAAAATAGGAGAAATATGAAAAACTATATAGTAACACACACTTTTAAATCAAAAGAAGCTAAAGCTAAAATGATAGAAGTTACTGGTTCGATGTCTATGGAAGATATGACTAAAGCAATGACAAGTGATAATGCAAAATGTCAAATGAGCTGGAATACACCAGGTGATAATTTAACAATGTTTTGTTGGTGGAAAGGTACAGATCCAGATGCAATTAATAAGCAGTTAGAGTCTATGAATGATTTCTATGAACCTCATAAATTTGTTGAGTGTACAGATGATATTATAGATTTTAATGCTAAATAAAAAAAAGGATTAAGAATGAAAGTAATTTATACAAGAACAATGAGAGTAAAAGATGACGGTTTAGGAAAAGCAATGGAAATTGGAAAGGGTTTAGCGGCGGTTAGAAAAAAACATTACCCTAATCATGAAGTTTATTTTTCTTTTCAAATGGGTGGAGACCCAAGAACAATAAGAGAGACCTTAATCGGAACTATGTTTGAAGGTGATAATGACGCTGACGCTAACATGTCTGCAGATCCTGAATATATAAAACTTTTAGAACAATTGAAAGAAGTTGCAATAGAAGGTACTATTGAAGATGAGATTAGACCAATATTTAGTTAAGGAACATAAATTATGTTAGAAAAATTTAATGGAATAATTTATTTAGCTGTATTTTTAATTCATTTTATAGGATTTGCTTATTACGGGTTTAGATGTGTTTTTCTAACTCAATCTTTTTTAAATCAATATGGAATGCATGATACGGGAGCTGGGATTGTAAGATTTTTTGGATCTATATTTATTGGCTCAACTGTAATGGCAATTTATGTAGGATTTATTAGACCAAATGGTTTGGAAGCAACTTGGGCATTCTTTAACTTAATATTTTTACAAAATCTGTCAGCGTTTATAGTTGGTTTTTATAGTACAAAAATGAATAAACTTGGACATACAGATAAAACTTCAGACGAAGCAATCTATGCCCCTTTATTTTTAACTATTTTAAGTGCAATTCTTTGCTACGGTCTAGCTGATAAAATTTATATTTAACAGGAGAAATTATGTCGATTATAGAAAAGATGACTAAAATAGTGAATGAAGGTGATACCGCTGGAGCAGAAGAATTAATACATGATGACTATCAATTTTTAATGCATTCATCTGGTAAAAGCTTGACTAAGAAAGATGTAGTTGGTTGGGTTGGTATGAAAGATGTTAAAAAAAGTAATTTAAGAGTGCTTTTTGAAAATGATGAAGTTGGTTTCGAACATGCAATGGTAACTTTTAATGATGGTAATAAAGAAGCTGTTATGACTTATTATAAGTTTAAAGATGGAAAGGTAGCATACCAAGAAACAGGAGCTACTAAACTACCAAAATAAAGTATAAACTTTATTCAATGTTTCCTAAAAAATATCATAACTTTTTATTTATACTGGTTATGGGTTTTACCATGAGTTTACTTATGACCTTAATAATTACATACGTGAATACTGGTATAGATGGTGGTTACTTAAATAGATTTTTAAAAGCTTGGGCTGTAGGGCTTCCTATCGCAATATCTACAGCTTTATTGGTTGGCCCCTTCGCAAAAAAGTTTGTAGATAAAATCACTAAATAAGCTTAATCTTATTTAATGAGCAATATCTCAGCATACATTGTGCTTATAATAGCCGTCATTCTAGGTACTGCAGCTAATGGTTTTGCTAAAAGTGCTCAAGGTTTTACTTTACTCTTTCCAAGTATGCTTACAGCAGTAAGTATTGTTGGGTGCATGTTTACATTATCAATAGTAATGAAAATTATCCCAGTTGGAGTCACGTATGCCTCTTTTGCTGGTTTATGCATCATAGCTACAACTTTTATTGGAATTTATAAATTTAATCAGATGCCAGATCTTTATACTATCATTGGTTTAGCTTTAATCATTTCTGGGGTGTTAATAGTTAACTTGCTTGGTAAAACTACTTAGAGACAGGTTTTAAAATTTTAAGTATTTTTTTATGTAGGCTTTTATTTGCTGAACAAATTATATTTCCAGCCTTTTTAGCATCATCATTTTTCCAGGTTGTAACTATACCTCCTGCAGATCTAATTATTGGAATCAAAGCATGAATATCCCAAATTTTATTTCCATATTGAATAACAATATCTAATTTACCTTCTGCAAAATGAGAATAGCTTAAAGCATCTGCACAAGGAAATTGCATTCGTTTTAATATTTGAGGTATTTTTTTTTGTTGATTTAATGAAAGACTCCCATGAAAAGCTGCTGATAATTTCATATTTGAAAAAGTTGCTTTACTATTAATTTTTATTCTTCTTTTTTTTCCATTTTCTGAAACATATGCTGAATTTAAAGAATTATTAAAATAAAATTTTTTAAGTATTGGAAAATTTGCAAGACCTACAACTGGATTACCTTTGTAATTAAGTGATATTAAATTGCTCCAAGTGGGATTACCAATAACAAAAGATCTTGTTCCATCAATTGGATCAATCACCCATGAAAAATCACTTTTACTTTTTTTGTGACCATATTCCTCCCCTATCACTTGGTGCTCAGGAAATTTTTTTTTAATCTCTTTTCTTATAAATTTTTCAAATGCTTTATCAGCACTGGTAACAGGATCGTATCCTTTTCCCTTAAGTTTGTTAGACACTTTAAAAGGCTTATTCAATTTTAAATAATAAAATTTAGTCAATTTTTTTGCTAAATTTTCAATAAACTTAGAATAAGTTTTGTAATCTGAGGATTTTATTTTAAACACATGTTCCTATTACTATTATATTGGTATTGAATAAAGCTTAAATTAACGAGTAGAGATTTTTTCTATCTGTCTTTCTGCATCTTTAATTGATTTTTCATAATCAAGTGCCATTTGATCAGCGCTTACTACTTCAACTTTTTCTATTCCAAAAAAATTCAAAATAAATTTAAGCCAAGGAGTTAAAAAATCCTCATTACTATTAAGTTTTGTACCACCAGAAGTAATTACTAAATAAGCACGTTTATTTTTTAATAGGCCCTCTCTTCTACCGTCGGGTTTAAATTTAAAAGTCTCTCCGATACGAGCAGCAAGATCTGACCAAGCTTTTAAAGTTGCAGGGGGACCATAATTATAAATTGGGGCAGATATTATAATGATATCACTTTCCTTAAGCTCCTTCACTAAAGTATCTGACAATTCAAACATCTTTTTATGATGTTCAGTTTGATCTTTTTCAGCAATTTTCATACCTGACTCTGTTAAACCTGATACAAAAACCATTTCATCATCTAGATCTCGATAAATAACTTCATCATTTGGTTTTTTTATTTTATTTAATAATTTTTTAGCTAAAGCCCTTGAAGTTGAGCCTTCTTTTCTAGCACTAGAGTCTATTTGATAAATTTTCATAATATTTTCTATCCAAAATTTTGTAAGAATGGAAAAATATTTAACAAATAAAATCCCAAAGCTTGTAATTGGTTAGTTAATATCAAAATACCAGTAATTAATAGAATAAATCCACCTATTTTAGACACCAGATTAATATTCTTTTTAAAATTTTTAGAAAATATCAAAAATTTTTGTATCAGATATCCTGATAAAATAAATGGCAAGGCTAATCCCAAGGAATAAGAAATTAAAAGCAAAATACCTTTATTTATACTTTCCTCTGTAGCAGCTAGAACTAAGATTGAACCTAGGATTGGACCAATACAAGGTGTCCAACCAAAAGCAAAAGCCATACCAATTAATATAGGACTATAAAAATTTGTATTTGTATTTGTTTGAATTCTTTTTTCATAATTTAGGAATTTTAAATTTATTATTCCAATAATATGTAATGAAAGAATTACTATTACTAATCCAGCAAATATTCTTAACTCGTAAGAGTTTTGAAGTAATACTTGACCTAAAAAAGTGGAAGCAGCGCCAAAAATTATAAAAACAATTGAAAAACCTAGTGTAAATAAAAATATTGGAATTAAGTTTATACTCTTTTTTTCTAACAATTCATTTAAGGAACTCCCCGATATATAAGAAATATAACCTGGAATTAATGGCAATACACAAGGAGACAAAAAACTTATTAAACCTGCTCCAAAGGCAACTGTTAATTCAATCATTATAATTAAGATTATCCCTTAATACCCAAATGAGTATACTTAACGTTCAAGTAATCTTTTATTGCATTTGAACCACCTTCTCTACCATATCCGCTTTGTTTTATTCCTCCAAAAGGTGCTTCTGCTATTGCTACTACTCCTGTGTTAACTGCTACTGATCCAGTTTCTAGTTGTTCTGATGCTAAATGTGCTTTCTCCATTGAATTGGTACAAACATAACTACATAAACCTAATTCATGATTATTAGCTCTTTTAATAACTTCATCAAACGATTTAAAAGAAAGCATGGGTACTAATGGTCCAAAAGGCTCTTCTTTCATAATTGTAAAATCATCTTTAACATCATCAAATATAGTAGGTTCAAAGAAAAATCCTTTATTAAAACCTGCTGGTCTTTTTCCACCCAATAAAACCTTAGCTCCTTCTTTTTTTGTTTTTTCCACTAAAGTTTCAACTTCGTTTAATCTTTTTTGAGTTGTTAAGGGGCCTAATTGAGTATCGGGATCCATACCGTTACCAATTTTCAATTTTTTTGTTTTTTCAACAAATAAATTTACAAATTCATCTTTTTTCTCTTCTTGAATATAAAATCTATTAGGAGATATACATACTTGGCCATTATTTCTAAATTTTGCAGCAATTGCTATGTCTGTAGCCTTTTTAATATCTGCATCTTTAAAAACTATAAAAGGTGAATGGCCACTCAATTCCATAGTAACTCTTTGAACTTTATCTGCTGCTTGTTTTAAAATTAATTTTCCAACCCTTGAAGAGCCAGTTATAGATATTTTTTTAACAATATCAGAAGCTATTAATTGCTGAGCAATACTGGGAGGATCTCCAGATAATAGATTTACAACACCTGGTGGAACTCCACATTTATTACAAATGTCTACCATTTCCATAACTACTCCAGGAGTAATTACATCTGGTTTTATTATTACTGAACATCCTGCTGCCAATGCTGTTGATATTTTTCTGGCTGATAAAACTGCAGGAAAGTTCCAGGGAGACAAGGCTGCAACAACTCCAACTGGTTGGTAATAAACATGTACTCTTGTATCTTCATATCTACTCTCAACAGTTTGTCCAAAAATTCTTTTTGTTTCTTCAGCATTCCATTCAAAAATATCTGCAGCTCCATTAATTTCTCCTTTTGCTTCAGCTAGAGGCTTTCCAACTTCTAAAGTCATCCACTTAGCAAGCACATCTTGCTTTTCCCTAATCCTATCTGCAATACGTCTTATAATATATGATCTTTGCCAGGGTGGAGTTTTTTTCCATAACTCTAATCCTTTTTTTGCAGATTGTAATGCTCTTTCAACATCATCTGAAGTTGCTTTTGAAGCATGTCCAATTATTTCTTCTGTGGCTGGATTAATAACTTCATAAGTTCCTTTATCTGAGGATTGTTGCCACTTACCATCAATAAATTGACCAAGTTTTTCGTACATTTTTTTACTCTAACATGACTGTAGGTTGTGTCTACCATGTAATTTTTACACATCAAATAATTTTAAAACAATGATAACCTAAAATATTAGAAAGGAGATATTTATGAAAGCATACATAATGGGAAACTACACAGAAAAAGCATTTCAAGGTTTTTTAAAAGATCCTTCAAGTGATAGAAAAGCTGTAGTTGAACAACTTACTAAAGCTATGGGTGGAACAATGCATAGCATGGACATTGTAAGAGGTTCATACGACTTCGTAGTTGTAACTGATGTGCCTAGTTTCGAAGACTTTGCAGCAATTAAATTAGTTGTTGAAGCATCAGGTGCTGTAAAAAATTTAACTATTTTAGAAACTATTGATTTTACAAAAGCGACTACTAAGGCAAGTAAAATTGGTTATAAAGCTCCAGGCCAATAATATATTTAATTAACTTCAAGACCTGACCTTGAAGTTAATTAATTTTTTATTAAAAGATAAGTTATTTACCAACTGAATTTGCAACATAAAATGAAACTGTATCTATTTCATCTTTACTTAATATTTCATCTTCTCCAAAAGCAGGCATAACTCCAAGACCATGAATTACGATATCCATTACAGAGTCATAATTTAAACCCTCAACAGTATCTAAATTTGGACCAATGTTTCCTTCTGAGCCAGCTGCTTTTAAAACATGACATGCTGCACATCCAGCAGTTTCATTAAAGATTAGTAATCCTTTATTCATTTTTGCTTCATCAGCAAATAATATTTGTGTATTTGATAAAAAAAATATAAGAACCAATAAAAATTTTTTAATTCTCATTAGTTTACTCTAAACTTTTTTAACTTCTATACTACAGTAATATCAACGCTATGATCTTTCCAGCCGTTATGTGCATAGCCTCTTCTATTTTCCATTCTGAGCTCTGGTTGTTTATCTCCACCATTTGAAGCTAAACTTGCTATAGAATATCTACCTTTAGAGAGGGTTGTTTCCAAAACAAACTGCCTCCAAGCATATTTTCCTAAGTCAGGTCCAATAAATTTTGCTTTTTTCCAACTTTTTCCACCATCGATAGATACTTTTACACTTCTTACTTTTTTTGTGCCTCCCATAGCGACCCCGACAATTTGAACTTTTCCAGATTTTGTAATTCCTGTTTCATTTGTTGGTCTTGTTATCCATGATTTAACTGGCATCTCCCAACAAGATGGATATTGAGATCCTTTTTTTCCAATCGGAGATATCCTGTAGCTTTTTGCCATATATTTCACAGACGACTCTTTTGAAGTAAAAGCGACTTTTCCTAAATGTTTCACATTATTAATTCCGAAATATCCTGGTGTAACCATTCTTAGTGGTCCACCATGCGCATTAGGTAATGGAACCCCATTCATTTCCCATGCAAGCATTGCATCTTTGTAAACTTTTTTAGGAACCGATCTAGCTATCATTGCTTTTTTTGGATCTAAACCTGTCGGTACATGATCAACTCCTTCTGAAGTCATATACACAGCTCCTCCACTAACGCCCCCGCAAGCATCAACAACTGTTTTCATAGGAACTCCAGTCCAAAGAACACATGCTGCTGCACCCGTTTTCCATTGCGATCCTCTCGGCTTATGTTCAAAAAATCCTCTTCCATTTCCTGAACACTGTAAAATTGTTGCCTTTGTTTCATGGCCTAATTTTTGAAGTTGAGCCAATGTGAAAGTTCGAGGATTTTTTACACCCTCTATAGAAACTTTCCATTTTTTTCTATCACCAATTTGTGTATCAGTCATAGTCGGCATATTATTTCTGATATAAATATTTCTATTTGGAGTGACTAAACTTTCACCAATAGCACTTCTATGAGTTTCAATTCCTTTATCAGAGTGCACAATTAGAGCATCTCGATCTTTCCAATTTATAAAATCTGGTAAACCTTTTTTTCCATCTGTATGATTAGCATTAGCAATACTTATTGGTACAACTGATGCCGTTGCAGCTATACCAGCAAGTGCTGCTGTTCCTGTTAAAAAATTTCTTCTGTTTAAGTTTAATTTTGTTTTATTTTTGCTCATAAAAGTACCTCCGATTTGATTAAATATTATCAAAAAAATACTTTACTAAAAATATAAAAATTAATTTACAATTTTGAGTTGTAGTAAATTTTTATTAGTTTTCTTTCTTAATTAAATTTATTAATTAACGATTCTAGTATAAGTTTATTTTATGCAACACTTGCAAGATAGTTTTGGTAGAAAATTTCCATACATTAGAATGTCTATAACTGAAGTTTGTAACTTTAAATGTGGCTACTGTTTGCCCAATGGTTACATGGCAGACAAAAGTGATAACAGAAAATTTTTACATATAGATGAAATAAGACGTCTTGCTAAAGGATTTTCAGAGTTGGGGGTTCAAAAAATTAGATTAACTGGTGGAGAACCAACAGTAAGAAAAGATTTTTTCGAAATTGTAAAAATTTTAAAAAATGAAACAACTATAAAAAAAGTTGTTATTACTACTAACGGATATCATTTAGATCAAAAAGCAAAGTTATTAATAGATAGTGGTTTAGATGGTATTAACATTAGTATTGATAGTTTGGATAGAGAAACTTTTAAGAATGTAACTAAGCATGACAGATTGCCTGAAATTCTTAAAGGAATTCAAAATTTACAAGATTTAGGTTTTGATAATATAAAAATAAATGCTGTTCTTCTAAATGGTATTAATGCATCTACTAAAGATTTTAATGCATGGTCTGAATTCATAAAAATTAATAAAGTAAATTTTAGATATATTGAATTAATGCAAACTGGAGATAATTTAGATTATTTCAATAAATATCACATTTCATCCAAAATTTTTAAAAGTTATTTAAATGATAATAATTGGATATATCAAACTCAAGGTTTAGATGCTGGTCCATCACTAAATTATATAAATCCAGATTACAAAGGGAAATTTGGAATTATCGCTCCTTATTCTAAAGATTTTTGTAAATCGTGTAACCGTTTAAGAATTACATCAAAAGGAGATTTAAGACTTTGTTTATTTGGCAATACAGGAATAAGCATAAGACATTTGCTTCAAAAAGATGATCAAACTGAAGAGTTAAAAGATCTTATATTAGGTCAAATGAGATTTAAAAAAGAGTCTCATTACCTTGAGCTTGGAGAGACTGGACTAACAAAAAATTTATCTAAAACTGGTGGTTAAATGAAAAATCTAAAAGTTGTAAATCAAAATGATTTAAAAGACTGGGCTAAAGAAATATTTAAGAAAAATACTTTTAATATGGTTGACGTTTCATCTAAAAAGGAAACATTCAGAAGAGCATTAGCTTCAGGAAAAATTTATGTTGGTAAAGAAGTTTTTGATTTAATAAAAAATAAAAAAATGCCAAAAGGTGATCCTATTACTTTAGCAGAAGTGTCAGCAGTCTTAGGAGTTAAAAAAACTAGTGAATTAATTCCTTTGTGTCACCCACTTCCAATTGATCATACTGCTACTAAAATTATTATGAACGAAGTTGATAATTCTCTTGAAATTTTCTGTGTAGTTTCAGCTATTGCAAAGACAGGTGTTGAAATGGAATCTATTATGGGTGTTAACGCTGCATTAATAACAATTTATGATTTAAGTAAAATAGTAAATCCACATTTAAAAATCGATAACGTTAGATTATTAATTAAAGAAGGTGGAAAAAGTGGATTATGGAAAAATCCAGACGGTTTACCCGAGTTCCTCAAAAATATTTTTTAATATTTAATGTCTGTTTATCTAAGTTCTCAAAAAGTAATTAAAGATTGGATTGATTACAACGATCATATGAATGTTTCATATTATCTATTAATATTTGATAAATATGGTGCTGATACTTTGAATAACATTTTTGAGATGGGAGAACAGTCTGCAAAAAAAACTAAGAAAAGTACAATGATTGTAGAGTCACATATAACTTACAACCAAGAACTTCAACTAAATGATGAGGTAGATATCAATTGTGTTTATTTTGATCATGATAAAAAAAGGCTTCAATATAAAATGGAAATGATCCACAAAGAAAAAAAATATCTAGCCTCAACTATTGAAATTCTAGCTTTATATGTGGATCTTAATGAAAGAAAGGTTTCAGAATTTGAGGAAGAGAAAGTTAAGATTATGGATGATTTTATAGATAAAAATAAATCACAATTTAATAATGAGAATTTAAAATTCTCATCTAAATTAAAGAAATGAAAGTTAAATTAGAATTATTTGGAGCTAGTAGAGATTTTAGCAAAAAAGAGTACCTAGAGCTTGAAGTTCAGGAAAAAGCCTCAGTAAACGATTTAAAAAATGAAATCATTAAATATTTGAAAGAAAATTTTAATGGTAATGAGAGTTTTATCAAAGTTGTAAAATCTTCAGCTTTTTGCTCTGAAAATAATGAGATAATAAGCGACAATTATAAAATCACAAAAGATCAAAAGATTGGTATTATACCCCCTATTGGAGGAGGTTAATGCTTCATACAAAAATAGTAGATTCTAAAAAAGAGAAAATACTTACTTCAAACGCTGAAAAATTTATTAAGGATTCTAAGTTTGGAGCATCTATTTATTTTTTAGGCACTGTAAGAAATATCAATGATAATAAAACAGTAACAGGAATTACTTACGATAGTCATGATGAAATGGTTATTAAAAGTTTTGAGGAAATTTATAATGAAGCAGATCAAAAGCTAAATATTAAGGATAAAGCTGTATTTATTGAACATGCTAAAGGACATTTGAAGTTAGGCGAGATTAGCATAATTATCGCAGTTGCTTGCAAACATCGTGATCAAGCCTACGTATTCTCTAGATATATAATTGAGGAAATAAAAAAAAGATCTCCAATTTGGAAAAAAGAACATTATGAAAATGAAGAAAGCGAATGGTTAAAAGGAAATACTATTACTAATGAAAAAGTTTAAATATTCAGAAATTACTCCAGAAAAAATTTATAACAAAAGAAGATCTTTTGTTAAATCATTAGGTTTTGGATTAGGTTCATTATCAATAAGCTCTTTATCTTTAATTAATAATGCTTTTGCAAACATTGAGGAAAATAAACCAACGAGTTTTAAGGATATTACTACTTATAATAATTATTATGAATTTGGGACTGGTAAGAGTGATCCTTATTTAAAATCACAAAACTTTAAAACAAAACCATGGACAATTAAAATTGAAGGAGAAATTGAAAAACCTTTAGAGCTTTCAATTGAAGAAATTTTATCATCTTTCCCTTCGGAAGAACGAATTTTAAAACTTAGATGTGTAGAGGGTTGGTCAATGGTAATTCCATGGATGGGTTTTTCATTAAGTAAGCTTATTAAAAAAGTTAACTTAAAGCCAACTGCAAAATTTGTTGAATTCGAAACAGTTTATGATCCAGAACAAATGATTGGTCAAAGAAGACCAATTCTAAACTGGCCTTACATTGAAGGCTTAAGAATTGATGAAGCGATGCATCCTTTAACAACTGTTGTGACTGGTTTATATCAAAAAGAATTGCCAAAACAAAATGGTGCTCCATTAAGAATTTTCATTCCTTGGAAATATGGTTTTAAAAGTGCAAAAGCAATTGTAAAAATAAAATTTGTAAAAAGAATACCCAATACAGCTTGGATGAATGCCTCGCCCAGAGAATATGGTTTTTATTCAAATGTTAATCCAAATGTAAATCATCCTAGATGGTCTCAGGCAACTGAAAGACCAATTAACGGAGATATTTTTGCTCCTAGAATAAAAACTTTAATGTTCAATGGATATGGAGATGATGTTGAACATTTGTATTCTGGTATGGATTTGAAAAAATATTTTTAATGATAAAATATTTTAGATCATCAGTTTTTCTACTGAGCACAATACCTTTTATTTTTATCACCTATAAAATTTTTTTAAATAAATTAGGTCCTGAGCCAATTAAAGAGATTACGCATCATACTGGTGAATGGACATTGTTATTTTTAATTTTTACGCTAGCAATGTCTCCTCTAAAACAAATTACAAATATGAATATTTGGATTTCTGTAAGAAGAATGCTGGGTTTGTTTGCTTTTTTTTATGCTTCACTACATATGCTAACATATGTAGGGCTTGATTATAGATTTGATATGAATGAAATCTCAAAAGATATTTTAACTAAAAGATTTATTTTTGTCGGGTTTGCTGCGTGGTTACTTTTAGTTCCTTTAGCACTTACTTCATCTAAAAAAATGATGAGTGTGTTGAAACAATACTGGAAAAAACTACACAGGCTAATTTATTTAATTGCTCTTTTAGGAGTTACACACTTTATATGGCTAGTTAAAAGGGATGTTACTGAGCCTTTAATTTATTTATTGATAATTATTTTATTATTAGGATTTAGAATAAAATTTCAGAAAACTAGTTAATTTTTTTGTTCATTATCAACAACAAGACATATTTCAGATTTAGTTAAAAATCTTCTACCTGTCCCGTTATCTAAAGAAAACATTCCACCTATTCCTTTTACAGCATCTATGGTTAAATCTGTATGTTTCCATTTTTCATACTGATCACCATTCATATAAAAAGGAACGCCACCGATTTCTCCTAATTTTATATCATTATCACCTAAAGGAAATTCACCTTCTTGAAAACACATAGGTGCACTTCCATCGCAACAACCTCCAGATTGATGAAACATTAATTTTTCACCATATCTTTCCTGAAGCTCTGATAACAGATTTAAAGCTGAGTGAGTTGCTGATACTTTCATTTTTAATCTCTGGCCCATGATTACGAATCATGGGCCAGTATATATTATTTGTTTAAAAGAAGCCTAATTTCTTTTCAGCATAAGAAACATGAAGGTTCTTATTCTGTCTATAATGACTAAGCATCATTTTGTGTGTTTCTCTTCCAACACCTGATTGTTTGTAACCACCAAATGGAGAGTGAGCTGGATAAGCGTGATAACAATTAGTCCACACAATTCCTGCTTGTATTGCTCTACCCATTCTATAAGCAATGTTTCCATTTCTAGTCCAAACACCTGCACCTAAACCATAAAGAGTATCATTAGCTATTTCTAGAGCTTCTGCCTCGTCTTTAAATTTAATTACAGACACTACAGGGCCGAATATTTCTTCCTGAGAAATACGAGATTTATTGTTGGTCTCAAAAATTGTAGGTTGGATATAGTTACCTTTTTCCAATCCACTATTAAGTTTACCAACAGCTCCTCCGGCAAGAACTTTAGCACCTTCTTTTTTACCAAGATCTAGATAAGATTTAATCTTCTCCATTTGCTCAACTGAAGCTTGTGCACCAATCATTGTTTCCATTTTTAATGGATTATCTTGGACAACAGCTTTTGTTCTAGCAATACATTTTTCCATAAATTTATCATAAATAGATTCTTGGACTAATGCTCTACTTGGACAAGTACATACCTCACCTTGGTTTAAGTTAAACATCACAAAACCTTCGACACACTTATCTAGGAAATCATCATCTTTATCCATGATGTCTGCAAAGAAGATATTAGGAGATTTACCACCTAACTCTAATGTGATTGGAATGATGTTCTGAGCAGCATACTGCATGATCAATCTTCCAGTGGAAGTCTCACCAGTAAAAGCAACTTTTGCAACTCTTTTTGAAGATGCTAAAGGCTTACCTGCTTCTAATCCAAAACCACTCACGATATTTACAACTCCTGGAGGTAATAAATCACCAATCAGTTCCATCATAACCATGATAGATGCTGGGGTTTGTTCTGCTGGTTTTAAAACTGAACAGTTACCTGCTGCTAACGCTGGCGCTAGTTTCCATGTAGCCATTAATAATGGAAAGTTCCAAGGAACAATCTGACCAACTACTCCTAATGGCTCAGGAATGTTGTAAGAGTATTGTGAATTGCTGATCTCTGCAACAGAACCTTCTTCAGCTCTTATTACTCCAGCAAAATATCTCCAGTGGTCAATTACCAATGGTAAGTCTGCTGCCATACACTCTCTTATTGGTTTTCCATTATCTAAACATTCTGCTGTAGCTAGTAAATCTAGATTTTTTTCTAAAACATCAGCTATTTTCATCATTATATTTGATCTTGTAGTGATGTCAGTTTTTCCCCATGTTTCAAAAGCTGTATGAGCTGCATCTAATGCTGCTTCAACATCTTTTTCATTTGATCGTGCTACCGAACAGATTATCTCATTTGAAATCGGGCTAGGATTATCAAAATACTTGCCTGACTTAGGTTCTACAAATTTTCCATTGATGTAGTTTCCATATTTTGCTTTAAATGGAAATTTAACCTTTAAATGAGATGTATCTAGTACTGAAGACACCTTCATTGCTTCTGCACTCATTTTTCTATCTCCTTTTTTTTTATTAGTTGACTTAAGCTTATTATTTTTTCTAGATTTTTTAGAACGCTTCTTAGTCGCAGACTTTTTTGTCACGACTTTTTTTTTCGTTTTTATTTTTTTTCTAGATGATTTGACCAATCTTGATTTTATTTTTTTGGTCTTTGGCTTAGCTTTATTTTTTCTTTTAATAGCCATATCGTATTAAACAAAGAATAATTATAACTGTCTATTTTTATAATTTAATTTTTCTACTTGAAATTGTATCAATACTACATCTTGTGCCTAAATCTAATATGGATACTTGAAGGTTATAAGTTTATTTTATACTTAAAAATGTATTTTAATAAATATATGAATAAAATTTTCAAATTATTTAAATCTTCTCCTCATTCATCTTTAAAATGGGATAATTATTTTGAAATTTACGAGGCTTCTCTCAAAAAATTTATCAACAAAAAAGTTACGTTGGTTGAAATTGGAGTTGGTAATGGTGGATCATTATTCATGTGGAAGAAATTTTTGGGTAGTAAGGCTAAAATAATTGGTATTGACTTAAATCCTGATGCAAAAAAATTTGAAAAATTTGGGTTTAAAATATTTATAGGAGATCAAGCGGATCCCAATTTTTGGAAAAAATTTTATAGCAAGAATGGAAAAATCGATATTTTAATTGATGATGGTGGTCATACCAATTTACAGCAAATAACTGCTTTAATGGAGTCAATTGAAAACATTAAAAATGATGGTTTAATTTTAATCGAAGACACCCACACAAGTTTTATGAACTATAAAGGTTTTAAAAATCCATCAGATTATTCTTTAATCAATTTTACTAATAAAATAATTGAAAATTTACATAGAAGAAACCCAATGATCAAAAAAAAAATGAATCTCTTTTCAAAAAAGATTAGTTCAATTGAGTACTTTGACTCTATAGTAATAATAAAAATTAGTAAAAAAAAATATAGCTATAGCAAAAATTTACATAATAATAAAAAATTAAATTCATTTTTTACAGATTATAGATTTAAAAGAACAATTATAAAAAAAAATGACAGTAAAATACCCTTATTAAGTTACATCAAATTAAAAATTTCAAAAAAAGGATTTTTACAAAGTATTTATGAAAACTATCTAATTAAAAAATATTTAGATAAATTAAATAATTAATCTGTTTTTATAAAGAATTCTCTTCCCGTAAATCATTAAATACTATTGGCCACTCAAGACATCTAGCATATTTATAAAACCAAAATGGCAAAAACCTTTCTGCAAGAAAAGCATAAATTCTCATTTGACCATATCCCTTAAGATCAAATTTGAAAACTTTTTCACAATCACTAAGCCATTCAAAAATAGTTTGATAATATCTATTCATTAATTCTTTTGAATTACAAATAAATAAATTTGCTGGATTAAATGAATTGTTAGTATTTACATATTCTCTAAAATCTTCTTTATCTTCATTCTTTAAAAGATTTATAGCCTGATCTAAAACTCCATTTCCATGAAACATATCAAAATGAAATTTAATACTTCTACCTTTCTTGAAAATAGATTTAGGATTATTTAAAAGAGCAAGTTTTCCACTTTTTATTATTTTTATAGGTTTAATATCATCGATAAACATTTTATTTGCTAATATTACATTATAGTCCTTCCAGGCCTCAGGGACTTGAGTTAAAATTTTATCTTTAAAATCAAGTTTAGAATTTGTAAGTTCTCTTTGTTCTAACCAAAACCTTCTATAAGCACAAAAACCAATCCAATCTTTATCATTAAATATTTCCATCTTGTTTTGCCAAATCCAGTAATGAAAAGAATATTCTCCATAATGTTTGTTTTTATATGAAATATTTTTACCAGTATTATCTCTTAACCATCCCTTTTTATAATTACCTTCACCTAATCCTACAGGTATATAATTAAGCTTTTTCACTTTTTCTAATAATTCGTCATGTATACATAAGCAATAAGTCTTTAGATTATCCATTTTTCATTCTAACTTTGATATTTACCCTCATCTTATTATATATTTTAGTTTATATAATAATTAATTATGAATAAAAATATAAATGAAGAATTACAATCAGCCACTTTTGAGAGATTGTTAAAACATCTAGATAAAAGAAAAGATGTTCAAAATATTGATCTAATGAATTTAGCTGGTTTTTGTAGAAATTGTATTTCAAGATGGTACAGGGAGGAAGCTGAAAAAAAAGGTGTCTCTATTTCAGATCTTGAAGCTAGAGAGCATGTTTATGGAATGCCTTACCCTAAATGGAAAGAAAAATATCAGAAATAATTATTTTTCCTTTAATCTAGGAAACAATTCTACAAAGTTACAAGGTTTATGATTTATATCTAATTGATGTTTTAATATTCCTTCCCAAGCATCAGTTACACCTCCAGAAGATCCTGGCAGTGCAAAAACATATTTTCCATTTGCTAAAACTGCGCTTGCTCTTGATTGTATCGCCGAAGTACCCACAGTTTTTAAACTTATATTTCTAAATACTTCCCCAAAACCTGGTATTTGTTTATCTGCTATTTCATCAATCGCTTCTGGAGTTATATCTCTGCCTGTTAGTCCTGTTCCTCCAGTTGTAATAATTACATCTATTAATTTATTTTTGAGCCAATCTTTTAATATTAAAACTATTTCATCCTTGTTATCTTTACATATTTTTCTATCTGTCAAAATATGATTAGCTTCTTTAATCTTATCTACCAAGATCGCACCCGATTTATCATTATCAAATGTTCTGGTATCTGTTACAGTCAAAAGTGCAATGTTTACTTTCATAAAAATTAATTGATATGATTATATTATCAATTTTATTTTTTATAACAGCAATTTTATATTCAAGTGTTGGCTTTGGAGGCGGGTCCACCTATTTAGCTTTATTGTTAATTTGGAATGTTCCCTACTATGTTTTTCCAGTAATAGCGCTACTTTGTAACATAATTGTTGTTACAGGTAATTCTATTAATTATGTCCGAGCAGGAAACCATAATTTTAAATTATTAATACCATTCTTGATTGGTTCTATTCCAATGGCTTTTTTTGGTGGTACTTTATTAATAAATAAAGAGATATTTGAAATTTTATTATTTTTAGTTCTATCAATTGCAGGGGTATTGTTATTGATAAATAATAAATCTTACATAGAAAAAAACATAACCATAAAAAAACTTAATTCATTTTTTTCAATTTTAATAGGTTCGGTCATAGGGCTAATTTCTGGCATAGTAGGTATAGGTGGAGGAATTTTTCTTAGCCCTATTCTTTTTTTATTAAAAGCAGATAAGCCGAAAAATATTGTTACTTCAGCATCGTTATTTATACTTATTAACTCAATTTTCGGAATCTTAGGACAATTAACAAAAGAAGCTGTATTAGATAAAATTATATTATATCTACCTTTATTCTTAACAGTTTTAGTTGGTGGTCTAGTAGGAAATTATTTAAATCTAAAAATTTTATCTAATAGAACACTTGCTGTAATAACATCTATATTGGTCATTTTTGTTTCTATAAGAATGGGTTTTAGAATTTTCATTTAAACAATTTTTTTATTGTCTGCTTTTCTCACAAAGTAAATACCAATACAAACAGCTGTTAATGAAATTAGTACTTTTGTTGTAATTAGTTCTTTTAAAAAGATATAACTCAAAATAGTTCCAAAAATAGGAATTAAATAAGAAACTTGAGATTGAAATATTAAACCATTTTTTACTAAAATTCTAAATCTTAACAACCAAGCAATTCCTGTAGAGACTAATCCTAAATATATTACTGAGATTGTTGAGTCTAGTCTTGGGTTAACATTCCACGGTTGTTCGATAAAGCTTACAAGTGGAATTAGAATTATAATTGCCCAAATCAATATTGAGCCAGTTACATTTTCATTTTTTTTCTTACTTATTTTTAAAGTTAAAACACCTCCAATAACATAACAAGTAGACCCAAGAAGGATTAGCAAAGCAGATAAAAAATTATTATCATCTATTAATAAATTGTCTGAAAATAAATAAATTATTCCTGAAAAACCAATTAAAATTCCAAAAGTTTTTATAAAATTAAATTTTTCATTCTTTGTATAAAAATGACCTAATACAGTTGAACTTAAAGGTGTTGTGGACATTAAAATAGCTGCCAAATTACTTTGAACAGATTTTACTCCATACGCAATTAAAAAAAATGGTGCTACTAAATTTATAAATCCAATCATTGCAAACCAATACCAATCCTTAGAAAAAGCCTCAATCTTAATATTTTTGTAATAACAAAGTATTAGAACTGGAATCGCTCCAAAAAAGACTCTTAGGAAGGCAATCGTTACAGGTCCAAATGAATATGTAGCAATCTTAATATTAAAAAAAGCTGATGCCCAGATTAAAGCTAAGACAGTCAATAAAATATAATCAATTAATTTTGGTTGTCTCATTCGGCTATTTCTCTAATTTCACCTGATGTTAATTTTACTAATTGATTAAATTGTATTTTGAAAACACAATTTGGATGACCTGCTGCAGCAAAAACTGTTGTAAATCTTTCTAAATTAGTATCAACATATATTTTTACTTTGCTTAAGAGCCCAACAGGTGAAACTCCTCCAATTGTATAGCCCGTAATTTTTTTAACATCATCAGGATTTGCCATTGAAACATCTTTTTCATCTAAAATTTTTTTAAGTGTTTTTAATGAACATCTTTTATCCCCTGAGACTAAACAAAGTATAAAAATGTCACCAGCACTAAAAAGTAAACTCTTAACAATTGCTCCAACATTACAACCTAAAGCTGTAGCTGCGTCTTGAGCTGTCCTTGCTGTTTGTTCTAAATAGATAATCTCAAGATTAGGATCAAATTCTTTAATTGATTTTTGAGCTCTTTTAACTGGCTCTTTATTAAGTATTGAATTCACAAATTTAAAAAATTTTTGTTTAATAATATTGCATAAATACACCACTTATGTGAAAATTGCATAGGTGTTATTTATTAAATAAGCAATATTTTTAGTAATTATTTTGTTACTTACCACCTACAGATTTATATAGGAGACTAAATGAGCGCAGCAAATGTTTTAAAGTTTATTAAAGATAAAGAAGCGGAATTTGTAGATCTTAGGTTTACAGACCCTAGAGGCAAACTTCAACACTTAACCATGGACGTAGGTGTGGTTGATGAGGGTATGCTAAATGACGGAGTCTTTTTTGATGGTTCATCAATTGCAGGATGGAAAGCAATTAATGAGTCTGACATGATTTTAAAACCAGATACTGCAAGAATGTTTATGGATCCTTTTACTTCTCATAACACTGTAGTTTTATTTTGTGATATTTTGGATGCTATAAAAAGATCTCCTTACGAAAGAGATCCAAGAGGTGTTGCAAAAAAAGCTGAAGAATATTTAAAATCATCTGGTATTGGAGATAAAGCATTTTTTGGTCCTGAGCCTGAATTTTTTGTATTTGATGACGTAAGAATAAAGAATGATATGAATGAATGTGGATTTAAAATTGATAGTAAAGAAGGTCCATATAATTCAGGTAAAGAATATGAAAATGGAAATATGGGACATAGACCTCCAATAAAAGGTGGTTATTTCCCAGTGCCACCTGTTGATAGCGAGCAAGACATGCGTGGTGAATATTTAAAAAATTTAAAAGAAGTAGGTATTAAAGTTGAAAAACATCACCATGAAGTTGCTCCAAGTCAACATGAGCTAGGTATGTACTTTGGAACTTTAGTAGATCAAGCAGACAATGTTCAATTATATAAGTATGTTGTCCAAATGGTTACACATTCGTTTGGAAAAACTGCAACTTTCATGCCAAAACCTGTAGCTGGTGATAATGGTTCTGGAATGCATATCCATCAATCTATTTGGAAAGGTGATACACCAGTATTTTCTGGTGATGCTTATGCTGGTTTATCAGAAACTGCCTTGCACTATATTGGTGGAATTCTTAAACATGCTAAAGCAATTAATGCTTTTGCTAACTCTACTACTAATAGTTATAAAAGATTAATTCCAGGTTTTGAAGCTCCTGTGCTTCTTGCTTACTCAGCTAGAAATAGATCTGCTTCATGTCGAATACCTATTACCTTGAGTAAAAAAGGAGCTAGATGTGAAATAAGATTTCCTGATGCCTCAGGGAACCCTTATCTAACTTTTGCAGCAATGCTTATGGCTGGTCTCGATGGTATTAAAAATAAAATTCATCCAGGAGAATCATTTGATAAAGATTTATATGAATTACCACCGGAAGAAGTTAGTGCCATTCCAACTGTTTGTGGTTCACTTAGAGAGGCTATGGAAAGTTTGGACAAAGATAGAGAATTTTTAACCCAAGGTGGAGTGTTTACTGATGATCAAATTGATGCTTACATTGCACTTAAGTTTGAAGAGATACACAAATTTGAACATGCACCTCATCCAGTTGAATTTGAGATGTATTACAGTAGTTAGTAACTAATTACTGTCTTGTAGTTGCGATCGTATCTTTGTTAACACCCTTTTTAACAACATAATCCTGAGTGCCGTTCGCACCAGTTTCTACTTCCTTACGAAGATCTTTAAAAAAAGTTTTCTGCTTTAAAGAATTTTTAAGGTTATTAACAAGATTTTTAAATTCAAACGTGTTCATGATTCATTTATACATTAGATATGCGTTTAATGCAATACTGTTATGCAAATAATGGGATATTACAACCTATCCGATTTTAAAAGATTCTCCACAACCACAACGCTCGGTTTCGTTAGGGTTATTAAAGACAAATGAAGAGGATAATTCTTCTTTTTTATAATCCATTTCAGTCCCAAGTAGGTACATTACAGCAGCAGAATCAACGAATACCTTAACACCTTTTTCCTCTATAAGTTCATCGTTTGGATTAGTTTCTTTTGTATATTCCATAACGTATGACATTCCAGCACAACCACCTGATTTTACTGAAACTCTCACACCAAGTGAACCTTGTTCAGCATTGGACATGATTTCTCTAATTTTTAAAGCAGCATTATCGCTTAATTTAATAATAGGACTCATTATAAGTTTAACTCCAGTTTAGCTGCATCAGACATCATATCTTTATTCCAAGGTGGATCCCAAACTAATTCTAAATCAACTTCTTCAATTCCTTCAACTTGCATTGCTCCTTCTTTAACTTCTTTTGGTAAACTTTCAGCAACAGGACAATTTGGAGTTGTTAAAGTCATTTTAATTTTAGCAGATTTTTCATTTTCAACTTGTATATCATAAATTAATCCCAATTCATAAATATTCACAGGTAACTCAGGGTCGTAAATCTTTCTAATTTCTTCTATAATTTGCTCTTTTTTAGACATATTTAATTTTCTGTTTTTACCTCTTCTTTTTTCTCATCAATAGCTGAAACAAGAGTATGCCAAGATAGTGTTGCACACTTAACTCTCATTGGATATTGTTTCACTCCTGATAAACACATTAATTTTGTTTTTTCATCCTCTTTTAAATTTTCTGATTTCAATTCAGGATTTTCTTTTATCATTCCTAAAAAATCCTCAACAATTTCTTTAGCTTCGTGTTCATTTTTGCCTTTAATTAAGTCTGTCATAATTGATGCTGATGCCATTGAGATAGCACACCCACTGCCTTCAAATGAGATATCTTCAACAATTTTTTGTCCATTCAATTTTAAATAAACATGAACATTATCACCACATAAAGGATTATGTCCTTTTGCATCTTTATTAAAATCTTCTGTCTTTCCAAGATTTCTTGGATTTTTACCATGTTCTAGTATTATTTCTTGGTACAATTCTTTTAAGTTCATTTTAAATTAAATATTTTTTTACAATTATTTATTGCAGCATTAAGTTTATCTAAATCATCTTTAGTATTGTAAATTCCAACTGATGCTCGTGAACTAGCAGGTATATTTAGTTTGTCATGAAGTATTTGACAACAATGATGTCCTGCTCTTATTGCTACACCATCCTCATCTAATATGGTCGCAACATCATGTGGATGAATACCCTCTATAGTAAAAGATAAAACGCCACCCTTATTTTTTGGGTTACCAATTAATTTTACAGAATTATTTTTTTGTAATAGTTCTTGTCCATATTCAATTAATTCAGCTTCATGTTTCATTACATTATCTATTCCAATACTTTCTAAAAATTTAATTGATTGATCAAATGCTATAACTTGCGCTGTAGCCATTGTACCGGCCTCATATTTATTAGGTAACTCACCATAAGAAATTCTATCTTTTTTAACTTCATTGATCATTCCACCACCGCCTTGATATGGTGGCAACTCTTCAAGCCATTTTTTCTTACCATACAAAACACCTAATCCTGTAGGTCCATACATTTTATGACAAGAAATTGCATAGAAATCACAATCTAAATCTTGCATATCTAACTTTAAATGGGGGGCTCCCTGACAACCATCAACTACGACAATTATACCTTTTGAATGTGCTAACTCAGTTATCTGTTTAACAGGCAATATTGCTCCAGTAACATTTGATAAATGAGTAATTGCAATAACTTTTGTTTTAGAGGTTATTTTTTTTTCAATTTCCTCTAAAGTAACCTCTCCATCTTCATTAATCTCAGCAAAATTAATCTTAATATTTTTTGATTTTCTTAAAAAGTGCCATGGTACGTAATTAGAATGATGTTCTAATTCAGTAAGAAGAATTTCATCACCTTCCTGTAAATAGTTTTGCCCCAAAGTATTAGCTACAAGATTCAGTGCTTCTGTTGCACCTTTAGTAAAGACAATCTCATTTTTATCTTTGGCATTAATAAATTTTTGAACTGAAGTTCGAGTATTTTCGTACAAATTAGTTGCAGCTACTGCAAGATAATGAACACTTCTACCAACGTTTGAAAATTGTTTTGTATAAAATTCATTTACTCTATCGATTACTACTTTTGGTTTTTGTGAAGAGTTTGCGCTATCTAGGTAAACTAAATCATTATTTTGAATTTTTTCATCAAAAATTGGAAATTGTTTTTTAACTTGGTCTATATTCATTCTTTAATTCCGATCAAATTTTTAATTAAATTTTTTATTTCTGAGTCAGTTATTTTTTCAACTACATCAAGTAAAAAACCATTAATTAGTAATTCTCTTGATTGCTGATAACTTAATCCTCTAGACATCAAATAAAATATAGAGTCTTCATTTAAACTACCAGATGCGGAACCATGTGAACACTTCACGTCATCAGCATAAATTTCTAACTCTGGCTTTGCATTAAACTCTGAGTCTTTGTTTAGTAATATTGCTTTACTAAGTTGATATCCATCAGTTTTCTGTGCTTTGGAATTAACAAATATTTTTCCTTGATATGCTGCTTTAGAGCTATTTTCTAAAACGCTTTTAATTAATTGATAGCTTTTTGTATTCTCAGTTAAATGATTTATTATCGATCTAATTTCATGATGTTTATCATTGTTAAGAGAAAGAATACCATTCACAAATGCAGATGAGTATTTACCCTTTAAATTGCAATTAATTTCATTTTTAACGAAATTAGATCCTGATGATAAAATAAATGTTTCTGAGATGCTATTTTTTTCTTGGTCAATATTATTAAAAGAGTATTTTATGTTTTTATTCTCAAATTTATCAATTTTATAATTTTTTAAAATTGCATTTTCTTTTAACTCAAAGTTATAAAAAATATTTAAAAAATTTTTTTCAGAAGTATCATTAAATAAATCAACTATTCTCAGAGAACTATTTTTATTTAGCTCAAAATCTAATCTTAAATTAATATTTTTAGACCAAATTTTAGTGTTGGTTGTATGATAAACAATGAGAGGTTTTGCTAATTGATAGCCCTCCTTAACCAATATTTTAAAAGATTTATTGGTAAAGGCATTATTTAAATCAGATAAAGAATTATTATTAAATTCATTAATAGTTTCTGACTGATCAATTATTTCTATTTGGTCTTTTTTTTCATAATCAAAGTCAATTTTTTCAATTCTACCATTTATGAAAACTATTTTATTATGCTCTAGCCCATCTACGAATATAGAAGTATCAACTTTGTTGGTAGACTTATAATCGCTATAAAAACTTAATTCCCCAATATTTTTTCTTATTATTTGATTAAGATCTGAGAATTTCCAATCCTCTTCTTTTTTATTTGGAAAACCTCTATTTATAAAATTATCTAAAAAAAATTTTTTAATTTCAATATCTTTTTGAGATAAACTAAAATCTTTAATAATATTGTTAAAATCTTTTTGTAATTGCTCTTTCATCTAATTAAAATTTTCGTATCCTTTGTTTTCTAATTCAATAGCTAGATCTGGTCCTCCAGATTTAACAATTTTTCCATTCATCAAAACATGAACAAAATCAGGTTTTATATAATCAAGTAATCTTTGATAGTGAGTAATGATCAAAAATGAATTTTTTTTATCTCTTAATGTGTTCACACCATCAGCAACAATCTTCAAAGCATCGATATCTAATCCTGAGTCAGTTTCATCTAAGATTGATAGTTTTGGTGCCAGTAATGACATTTGTAAAATCTCGTTTTTCTTTTTTTCTCCCCCTGAAAAACCAACATTTAATTGTCGATTTAATTTATCTTCATCAAACTTAAGATCTTTGGACTTTTCTTTTACTAATTTTAAAAATTCTATAGCATCAAGCTCTTTCTCTCCTCTGGCTTTTCTAATTGCATTTAAAGAGGTTTTAAGAAATATATTTGTATTTACACCTGGAATTTCTAACGGGTATTGAAAAGCTAGAAATATTCCTTTGTGGGCTCTTTCCTCGGTTTCTAATTCAAATAAATCTTTTCCTTCAAAAAGAATCTCTCCAGAGGTTTCGTATCCTTTTTTTCCTGATAAAATATTTGATAAAGTGCTTTTACCAGAACCATTAGGGCCCATAATAGCATGTACTTCTCCAGGATTAATATTTAAAGAAAATCCTTTTAAAATAGACTTGTTATCTATAGTTGCATTCAAGTTATTTATTTTGAGCATTAACCAACACTTCCTTCTAAACTGATTCCAACAAGTTTTTGGGCTTCAACAGCAAATTCCATTGGTAATTGTTGTAAAACTTCTTTACAAAAACCGTTTACAATCAGCCCAACAGCCTCTTCTGAACTTAAGCCTCTCTGCTGGCAATAATGTAATTGTTCTTCACTAATTTTTGATGTCGTTGCTTCATGAGCTATAGTTGATTCTGAATTTTTATTTTTAATATATGGGACTGTATGTGCTCCACATTTGTTACCCATTAACAATGAATCACATTGAGTATAATTATTGGAATTAGTTGCTTTCGATGAAACATCAACAAGACCTCTATACGTCATATCAGAAAATCCAGCACTTATTCCTTTTGATATAATTTTACTTTTAGTGTTTTTTCCAAGATGAATCATTTTTGTCCCTGTATCAGCTTTTTGATGATTGTTTGTAATTGCAATTGAATAAAATTCTCCAACAGAATTATCTCCTCTTAAAATACAACTTGGATATTTCCAAGTAATAGCAGATCCAGTTTCAACTTGTGTCCATGAAATTTTAGAGTTTTTACCTTTACATAGACCCCGTTTAGTTACAAAGTTATAGATACCACCTTTGCCATCTTTGTCTCCTGGATACCAGTTTTGTACTGTTGAATATTTTATTTCTGCGTCATCAAGAGCAATTAATTCTACATTTGCTGCATGTAATTGATTTTCATCTCTCATCGGTGCAGTACATCCTTCTAAATAACTTACATAACTTCCTTTATCTGCTATAATTAATGTTCTCTCAAATTGTCCAGTATTAGAAGCGTTAATTCTAAAGTATGTAGACAATTCCATTGGACATCTTACTCCCTCAGGAATGTATGCAAAAGATCCATCTGTAAAAACTGCTGAGTTTAGAGTAGCAAAAAAATGATCTGTTATTGGAATAACTGATCCTAAATATTTTTTAACTAGTTCAGGATGTTTTTGAATAGCCTCTGAAATTGGGCAAAAAATAATTCCATGTTTTGTCAATTCTTCTCTAAATGTAGTAGCAACAGAAACAGAATCAAAGACAGCATCAACGGCAATACCATTCAGCCTTGCTTGTTCTTGAAGAGGGATCCCAAGTTTTTTATAAGTTTCTAAAAGTTTTGGGTCTAATTCATCTAAACTTTTTGGTTTATCATCCATACTTTTTGGTGCTGAATAATAGTACAAATCTTGATAGTCAATTTTTGGATATTTTGGTTTTTGCCAATCTGGTTCTTTTAAAAGTTTAAATCTTTCAAATGCTTTTAATCTAAAATCAAGCATCCACTCAGGCTCTTTTTTGATATTTGAAATAAATTTGATTACATTTTCATTCAAACCTTTTGGAGCCCTGGTATTTTCAATGTCAGTTGAAAAACCGTATTTATAATCTTTTAAACTGTCAATTTCTTTTTGCCTATTATCCATATTATATTCTTCGTTCTATATTTTCTTTTAATAAATCTTCTAAACTTTTTTTTTCAAAAAAACTATTTATGTGGGTTTCTAATTCATCCCAAAGATTATGAGTCACACATTTTGTAGCTTTACCATTACAACCTTTTTTAGATTCTTTTTTACATTGTACAGTTTTCACTTTTTCATCAACTGCATGAAAAATATTATTAAGTTTTATTTCGTTTGGTTTTTTAGAAAGTACATAACCTCCTTGTGTGCCTCTAATACTTTTCACAATTTGATTTTTTTTAAGTTTTGAAAAAATTTGTTCAAGATAATCTAAAGAAATACCTTGTCTTAAAGAAATATCTCTTAATGAAACTGGATTGATGTTATCAAACCTTGCTAAATCAACTAATGCCATTACGGCATATCTACCTTTTGATGTTAATTTCATATTACCCTTTAATTTCAATGGGTTTTATACATACCTGACTAAATTGGTCAAGTATAGAATATAATAAAAAAACTAACATATTGTCGCTGACTTATGATAAATGTAATTTTTTTTTTGAGAATGATAATCAATAACACTTATGGATAATAAAATTTTAGAAATTTTTATACCTGGCCCTGCTGGAAGACTGGAAGCAAAATATTTTAAAAGTAAAAAAAGTACTTCTCCTGTAGCTTTGGTATTACAGCCACATCCACAATACGGTGGAACAATGAATAATAAAGTAGTTGTTGAGACTTTCAAAACATTTATGGAAAATGATTTTTCAGTTTGTAGAGTAAATTTTAGAGGTGTTGGCAAAAGTGATGGAGAGTTTGATAATGGTCAAGGAGAATTGGCAGATGCAGCTGCAGCTTTAGATTGGCTTGAAAGAGAAAACTTTGATAATTCCCAATGTTGGGTTTCAGGTTTTTCTTTTGGCTCGTTAATTGCAATGCAATTATTAATGCGAAGACCTGAAATAAACAGATTTGTAGCCATCTCGCCACAACCAAATGTATATGACTTTTCATTTTTATCTCCTTGTCCAACTTCTGGTTTAATGATTTATGGTAAAAAAGATGAATTAGTGCCCTTAGAATATATAACTGAAATAAATAAAAGATTGAGCGCACAAAAAGGAATTAAAGTAGAGTTTCAATCTATCGCAGAGGCAAATCATTTTTTTACTAAAAATGAAGATCAATTAATTAAATATTTGGATAAGTATATTAAAAAAGAAACTGCTTTATATTAAAAATTTTTTACTAATACACCTCCAGTACTTGGTTCTTTACAGCCAGTTGTATTAGGGAATGAAATTGGTAATTTTAAAAAAGACCTAATAGCTAAATAACCAAAAGCTTGCGATTCTACAAAATCTCCATCTATTTCATATTCATCAATTGTCTGAATATTTATTTTTTCAAAAGTATCTTTTATACTTTCTAAAAGATATTTATTCTTTCTTCCTCCTCCACATACTAACCAATTATTCATAATTGGTTTATCCATTTTATGAGAATATTTCATTCCATTAGATATGAGCGTCGCAGTAAAATTAGTAATAGTTGCAGCACCGTTCTCTAATGAAAGACCTTTTGCAAAAAAAATATCAAAATCTCTAACATCTAAAGATTTTTTGTAATTAGAATTTTCTTCAAAATTTTCTAACGCTTGATTTAAAACTAATTCATCTATTGTTCCAGATTTTGCTATTAAACCATCCTTATCATATTTTTTTTTAGAATTTTTTCTTATCCATTCATCGATTAGACAGTTTCCGGGTCCAATGTCATAAGCATTAATATCATTTAATTTGTGATCTAAATTTTTCCAATCTACTGTGGAGGTAATGTTTGAAATACCTCCAATATTCAAAAAATTTAAAGGAAATCCTAAATTAAATTTTTTATCTATTTTATTTGCAAGAACGTTATGAAAAATAGGTGTTAAAGGAGCACCCTGTCCCCCATTTTCTAGGTCATTTTGTCTAAAATTATAAACAACCTTTTTCTTTATTAATTGAGACAATAGTTTTCCATCACCTAATTGTTTGGAAATTTTTTTTTCTGAATCGTGAAATATTGTTTGCCCATGAAAACCTATTAAATCTACTGAGGATTTTGTTATTCCAAGTGTTTCATTTATAGCTTCAGCATGAAATAAGGTAATCTCTCTTTCTAGATCTTTAATTTCATTTAAGTATTTGTTTAATTGCTCTGAATCTGTGATTTTTTCCCTTAAAATCAATATTTTTTGAATTAATTCTTTATCGTATTCAAAATATATATCTAAAATTGATGAAAATTCCTTATTACCATCTGACTCAATTATAGATACATCTACGCCATCTAATGAGGTGCCACTCATTAGACCCATTGCTGTATATATTTTTCCCATTCTTATTTTTTTTTATTAAATAATGTATATTGTGGAACTATAGACCTATGAATAAATTTTTAAAAGAATTTAAAGATAGAGGTTTTTTCTATCAATGCACTAGTGAAGAGGATTTATCTAAATTATTAGATAAAGAAAAAATCAGTGGTTATATAGGTTTTGATTGCACAGCTGAAAGTCTTCATGTTGGTAGTCTTCTACAAATAATGTGTTTAAGATTGCTTCAAAAACATGGACACAGACCAATCGTATTATTAGGGGGTGGAACAACTAGAATTGGTGATCCTTCTGGTAAAGATAAAACAAGAAAAATTTTAAATGAAAAAGAAATAGATCAAAATATCAAAAATATAGAGAAAATATTAAAAAATTTTTTAGATGTCAAAAATCCTAAAACAAAACCAGTTTTTGTAAATAATTATTCTTGGCTTAAAGGCTTAAATTATATTTCTTTTTTAAGAGATATTGGAAAACATTTTACAATAAATAAAATGTTAAGTTTTGATAGTGTTAAAACTAGATTAGAAAGAGAACAGTCTCTTAGCTATATGGAGTTTAATTATATGATACTTCAAGCTTATGACTTTGTAGAATTGAACAAAAAGAAAAATTGTACACTTCAAATTGGTGGTTCTGACCAATGGGGAAATATTGTGAATGGTGTTGAGCTAATAAAAAGGTATTCTAACAAACAAGCTTATGGCCTAACAACTCCTTTAATTACATTGGCATCAGGGGCAAAGATGGGAAAAACTGAGGCTGGAGCAATTTGGTTAGATAAAAAATTTTTATCAGTATATGATTACTGGCAATTTTGGAGAAATACGGATGACAGAGATGTTGTAAAATTTTTAAAAATTTTTACTGATCTTGACATTGGTGAAATTGATAATTTACAAAATAATAATATTAATGAATTAAAAATATTATTAGCAAATAAAGCTACTGCAATGCTTCATGGTAAAAAGGCTGCTGAAAATTCAGAACAAGCTGCTAAAGAAGCTTTTTCAGGTAATTCTCTTGGTGCTAATTTACCGTCAGTAAAAATTAAATCAAAAGAACTTCATAAACAGATGAGTATAATGGATCTCATAATCTTATCTAAATTAGAAAATTCTAAAAGTGAAATAAGAAGATTATTTAAAGGTAATGCTATTAAGATAAATGATGAGCTGATTAAGGATGAAAAATTTATTATTAAAAATGAACTATTTAATAAAAATTATCTAAAACTTTCTATTGGAAAAAAAAGACATATCAAAATTAAAATTGATTAATTATTTTTTTTTATTTTTTCTAAAGTACGAGTAATAAATCTAGGTGTTAATGTTTTAATTGGATTAACTGTAGTTTCTAAATCACCTGGAGGACCTTTAATCTTAAAACTAACACCAAAAACCCCTTCACCAACTTTTTTTCCAATTAATATATCCCCAATTAACGGTATTGAAGAAATTGTTCTATTTACGGTTGTTGCTGGAACTAATGTGCCCCTTAAACTAATTAATTTTTTACTTTGAATATATCCTTCCATTAAAATTGAAATTGCAGGACCTATCGCGTAAAGTTCTTCGATGGTCATTAAATTGTTTTTACTTGAAAATTGCATTTCAAAATCTGTAAACCTTATACCCTCGCCAGTTAAAAGGTCAGCTATTCCTTGTAAAGATGCTAAGGTAAGAAGTTTTGCTAATACAGGGATTTCTTGAATTTTAAAATTATCAATTTTTAATATAGAATTTGTAATACCATTTTTTTTTATTGAATAAAAATCAAGATCACCTTCTTCAAAACCTTTTATAAATTTATATCTATCTACAAAAGGTTTGGCTTTAAAAGAATATAGAGTTGTAATTTTTTCATTGCCATTATCTTTAATAGTAAATTTTATATTTTCATTATTAGAAAAATTTGATTTTAATTCTAATTCAGAAATTTCATTTTTGTTTAAAAATAAAAATCCCTTTAGAGTATTTATAGTATCATTTTTATTCAAATAAATTTTTTTAACATCGAAGTTAATTCTAAAATTTTTATTAAAAATTTTTAATTTATTGTCATTTCCTGAGTCTAATAATTCGTCAATTAAACTGTTGATATTAAAACTATTTCCTGAAACTAAATAATTACTATCTTTTTTGATTAATTTTAAATTATTTTTTAAATCTTCTTTATCTATATAATTAATATTAAGATTACCTAGGTCATTAATTTTATAATCACTTGATAAAGACAAGTTTTCAATAGAAATAATATTTTTTTCTTCCTTTAAAGAAATCTTATTAAACACTGAACCTTTTTCTATATTACTTTTTCCTAAAAAAATTAATTCTAAATTTGAATCTTTATTTTTTTTATAATTTAAAAGATCCAATTTGAATGGATTTTTTGAAATTTTTAGCTTTGTATTAAATTTAATTTCATTTTTTTTTTTATAAATTTCATATTCAATTTTATCAATTTCATTTTGCAAAAGAGCGTCACCTTCTCCAACAATATTAAGATTATCTTTTTTGTATTCAAGTTTTAATTTTTGATTTTTAAATACAAAATTTTTTTTTACTTTTGGAAAAATATTTTTTAATTTAAATGGATTTTTAAATTCAAAATTATCAAGATCTATATCTGATTTAATATCTAAATTTTTTATTTTAAAATCTTTATTTATTTCGAACTTAATAAAATTTTTTGGATATCCAAATCTATTAAATCATCACTAATAAAATCATTAATTTCATTTTTTGTAAGACTTATATTTCTAGTATTAAGTTTACCTGAAACAAAATATTTCTTATTTTGTTTTGATACAATTATCTCTGGTATTAAAATATTATTATTATTAAGAATTATCTTAATGTCTTTAAATTTTTGATTTTTTTCATTAATTTCAAAAATAAAGTCTATATTATCTAAATTATATTTTTTGAATAAATCAATTTTTCCATCTTTTACTAATCCATTAAATTTATAATTTTTTTTGACATTACCTGAATCATCAAATTCTAATTGTAAATCAGCTATAACATAGCCTTTTTTAATGAAATTTTCGGCTATGAAAAGTTTAGGATCATTATTTAATAACCTGACAAAAGTGATTAAATCTTTTATCAATAATGGTTTTGTTGATATAAAAATTTCAGTTATAGAAAACTTGTCTCTTAGAAATGATTTTATAGAAATTTTTGTTTTAATTGTTTCAATTTTAATTTCTTTATTTTTATAAATTAGATTTGTACCAATAGTTTTAGCATTAATTCCAAAGTTAAATGGATCTAGTTTTGCGCTTACATCATTTAATTCAAGTTTAATATTTGGTTCAATTTCATTTATTTGAGATATTATTTTTGAATTTAGTTTATCTGTTTTAATTCCAATAATACTTAAATATGTTGCTACAAGTGCCAATATTATTATTAAACTGATAAATGATCTATAAATTATTTTTATCATAAAATTTGATATAAAGATTTTTCTAAAAATTCATCTATTTCCCCGTCCAAAACTTTATCAGGGCTAGTACTTTCATGATTGGTTCTATTATCTTTAATTAGTCTATACGGTTGTAATACATAAGATCGAATTTGGTGACCCCAGCCTATTTCTGATTTTGATGCTTCAGTACTTTGACTTTGTTCTTCTTTTTTTTTCATTTCAAAATCATATAATCTTGCTTTCAACATATTCATGCATGTCTCTTTATTTTTATGTTGAGATCTTTCATTTTGACATTGAACTACTATTTTTGAAGGAATATGTGTAATTCGAACGGCACTATCAGTTGTATTAACATGTTGTCCTCCAGCACCACTTGACCGATAAGTGTCTATTCTTAGATCTTTTTCTAATATTTCGATATTAATATTTTCATCAACCACTGGATATACCCAAACGCTGGCAAAACTTGTATGTCGTCTAGCACCAGAGTCAAATGGTGATATTCTTACCAATCTATGAATACCAGATTCTTTTTTTAACCAACCAAATACATAATCGCCTTCAATCTTTATTGTTGATGATTTAATACCAGCTTCATCTCCTTTATGCTCACTCACAATTTGATATTTGTACTTTTTATTTTCAGCCCATTTTAGGTACATTCTTCTCAACATATCTGCCCAATCTTGGCTTTCAGTTCCTCCAGCACCCGCGTGAATTTCTATATATGAGTCTAATGGATCTGCTTCATTGGATAAAAAACATTTTATCTCATTTTTTTTTGTTAGTAATCTTAAATTAGAGATACTTTGACTTACTTCATTTTGAATATCAATATTATTTTCCTCTAAAGCTAATTCATATAAGTCATTAAGATCTTTGAGTTGATTATTTGATTGATTATAGGAATCTATTAAATCTTGAAATAGTTTTTTTTCTTTAATTATTTTTTGAGATTTTGATTTATCTTGCCAGAAGTTTGCTTCAAGCATTTTATTATTATGATTTTCTAATTTTGAATGAATATCATTTTTTTCAAAGATACTCCTTAATTCTTTTATTAATTTTTTCTATTTCTTTTTTTAAATTTAAATATTTATCATCCATTAATAAAACCTTAATATATTATTGGTATCTAATCTATTATTATTTGAATATAAAATTTTTCCGTCAGATATGTTTTTACTTTTATATGACTCAATTATTGTGTTTTTTGAACTAAATTTAGCTTTGTTACCAGTATTAGGGTCTACAACCATTAATGTTATATCTTTAGGAACTTTAAATGGTCTAGCGTCCGATTTTTTTACTGCTTTTTTTACAAACTCTTCAAAAATTGGAAGGGCCGCTTTTGATCCTGTTTCGAATTTACCTAACGGTTTTGGGTTATCCATACCAACATAAACACCAATAACTAAATTTGAAGTAAAACCAATAAACCATGCGTCAGTATTATCGTTTGTGGTACCAGTTTTTCCAGCAAGGTTTAGCCCCAGTTTTTTTAATTTTTTTCCTGTTCCTCTCTCTACAACTCCTTGTAAAATTGAAGTTAATTGATAAGCCGTCTGAGGTGATAAAACCTTTTCATAATTATCTTCTATTTTTGGAAATTCTTTTCCAGTAAAAGAAATTTTATCACAATTTGTACATTTTCTATTTTCATTATTAATTATAGTATTTCCTTCACCATCTTGAATTCGATCAATTAAAATTGGCTTAATCAATTTTCCTCCATTAACAAATGAACAATATGCTGATGTCAAATTTAATAATGTTGTTTCGGCTGAACCTAATGAAATTGATAATAATTCCTCAGGTTGTTTATAAATATTCATTCTTTTTGTAAGATTTGCAATTTTCTCAACTCCTAAGTTTTGAGCTATTCTGACAGTCATCAAATTCCTAGATTTTTCCAATCCAATTCTTAATGTTGAAAGGCCATAGAATTTTTTTCCGTAATTTTCAGGTTTCCATTTTTTTAAATCTACACCTTGATCTAAAACAAGTGGTGCATCTAAAATTAAAGAAGATGGAGTGTATTCATTTTCTAATGCTAAAGCATAGACAAAAGGTTTAAACGCTGAACCTGGTTGTCGTAATGCTTGAGATGCTCTATTAAATTCACTATTTTTAAAACTAAAACCTCCACTTAATGCTAGAACTCTTCCTGTAAATGGGTCCATAACCACCATACCACCATTAATTTTAGGAAGTTGTTGAAGACTATAAGAATCTGAGTCGATTTTTTTTACATAAATTACATCACCAACTTTAAATAAATCTTTAAATTCTTTTTTTGTCCACGATATATCTTTATAATTAATTACACCTTGTAAATTATTCTCTGTTTCAATTATTGAATTAAATTGATTAATCTTTTTTACAATTACTATTTGCCATTCAATAGATTTTTCTAATTTAAATTTTTTTTCGATATTCTTATACCAGTCTTTAGAATACTTAATATTTTTAATTGGCCCACGCCACCCCTTTCTTCTATCGTAAGATACCAAACCATTTCTTAATGATTGTGTAGCAATTTTTTGTAACTCTAAATTAATCGGGGTATTAATATTGTAGCCTTGGTTATAAACTTTATTATAAGTTAATTTCTCTATAATATTTTTTCTAACATCTTCAATATAATACTGTGAATTTTCCAAAAAAACTTTTTTAACCTTTTTTAATTTAATAGTTTTATTTTTTAGCTCCAAATATTTATTTTGGTCAATAAAATTATTTTCAAATAAATTTTTTAAAACGAGATCTCTTCTGAACTTTGCAAGCTCTTTATCTCTATAAGGATTATATTTACTTGGTGCTTTAGGTAACGCAGCTAATAATGCTGCCTCATTATAATTAAGCTCTTTAATTGACTTGTCAAAAAACTCTAGGCTTGCCGCAGCAACACCATAGGCTCCACTTCCCAAATAAATCTGATTAAGATATAGTTCTAAAATTCTTTCTTTTGATAAAGCTCGTTCAATTCTAAATGCTAAAATTGCCTCTTTAATTTTTCTGTTTAAACTAACTTCGTTTGTTAATAGAAAATTTTTTGCTACTTGTTGAGTTATAGTAGATGCTCCCTCAAGTCTTTTAGAGGTCATTATATTTTGAATATTATTTACAATTGCTCTCATCACTCCTTTAGCATCAACTCCTGGATGAGAAAAAAAATTTTTATCTTCAGCTGATAAGAAAGAATTAATGACGTTTTTTGGGATAGCTTCATATGGTACAAAAATTCTTTTTTCTTTTGAAAAATCAGCCACTAGCTCTCCATTTCCAGAATACATTTTACTTGAAACTGGGGGCTTATAATTCTTTAAAAACCTATAATCAGGAATACTGTTTGAAAAAGTCCATAAAACTATCAAAATAGTTACTGAAGAAAGCAAAAATAAACTTAAAAGTATAACAAATATATTTTTGAATAAATTAGTCATTTTAATTTCATTATATCCCCGAATTTGTTAAAGATAAGGCACAAATATTAAACAAAATTTTTAATACAAAAAAATGAACCTATTAAATCAAATATCATGGAAAAAAATTTATATATTGATGCTTCGCATCCTAATGAAACTAGAGTTGTACTTAAATCTGAAAACAGTATCGAAGATTACGAATACGAAGGTTTAAAGAATAATCTCATAAAAAATAATATTTACTTAGGAAAAGTAAGTAGAATTGAACCTTCTCTACAAGCTGCTTTTATTGATTTTGGAAGAGACAGGCATGGCTTCTTATCATTTAATGATATTCAGTCAGATTATTACCAAATTCCCAAAAGTGATTTAGAAATAATCAAACAAGAAGAAGAGAAAGCTAGAGAAGAACTTTCAAAAGAAGTTGAGGAAAAAGATGAAAAAAATTTAGCAGAAGGTAAATTAGAAATAGATGATCCTTTAGAAATTCAGAAAATAGAGGATGACAAAGAAATTTCTAGTATAATTGAAAATATTGATGAAGGTGATTTGCCTAATGATAATAATGCTCAAAATGAAAAAAATAATCCTATCTCTAGAGATGAAAAAGAGAAACAAAATCAAACTCGCAAATTTAAAAGATACAAAATTCAAGAAGTTATAAAGCCAAATCAAGTAATTCTTGTTCAAGTTATAAAAGATGAAAGAGGTCAAAAGGGAGCTGCATTAAGCACTTTTATTTCAATAGCTGGTAAATATATTGTTTTAATGCCTAATACTCCTAAAGGCGGTGGTATTTCTAGAAAGATATTTAATCCAGCTGATAGAAAAAAAATTAGATCTATTCTAAATGAGATTGAAATTCCAAAAGAAATGGGTTTGATAGTTAGAACAGCTGGAAGTAACAAAACTAAAAATGAAATTAATCAAGATCTTGAAACATTAAAAAAAACTTGGAATCAAATTAAAGATAATGCTTTGAGCTCTATAGCTCCCTCATTAATTCATCAAGAAAGTGAAATCATTAAACGAACTTTAAGAGATATGTATGATGAAAATACTAAAAATATAATCGTAGAAGGTAACGAGGGTTATAAAAAAGCTCAAAACTTTATGAAAATGATGATGCCCTCCCATGTAAAGAAGATTAAAAAATATAGAGGCAAGATATCTTTATTCATTGAAGAAAAAATAGAACAAAAATTAAACCAAATATTTGACTCAGAAATTAAACTTAACTCAGGTGGATATTTGGTAATTAATCCAACAGAGGCTCTGGTATCAATTGATATTAACTCTGGAAGTTCAATTAGACAAAAAAATGTTGAAAGTACTGCACTTGATACGAACATTGAGGCTGCTGAAGAAATTGCTAGACAGATAAAAATTAGAGATCTTTCAGGTTTAATAATCATAGATTTTATCGATATGCTAAGTTACGGAAATCGAAGGATGGTTGAAAAAAAATTAAAAGAAAAATGTAGATCCGATAGAGCAAGAATACAAATTGGCAGAATTAGTAATTTTGGTTTACTTGAAATGTCTCGACAAAGATTAAGGGAAAGTGCAGTAAAATGGAAAGTTGAATTAACTGACGAGTCATTTGCTCAAAAACTATTAAAAATAGTAGAATTAAAATCAGTGCTAAATAAAGCTAAATTTGTTGAATTGAAAGTATGTGAAAAAATTTCTGATTTTTTAAAAGAAAATTTTATAGAAAATTTAACTTATTTTGAAAAAAAAAATAAGATGAAAATTGATATTATAACTGATAACTCTTTGATCATTCCAGAGTACAAAATTGATCTTAAAAATAAGTCTAAAAAAACAATAGAATTAGTTGAACATCATGAAAAATTGAAAAACTTAGAACAGCAAAAAGTTGAACTTAAGATTTATGACATCAAAGAAAAGAAGAAATTTAGTAAGAAAAAAGGTTATAAAAAAAAATTTTACAAAAAAACTAAATAATTCCTTTTGATGGTGAAGATGGACTTCCCATTAACATTTTATCAATTCTTCCTGAGAGGTATGATTGTCTTCCTGCTATAACTGCATTTTTAAATGCTTGGGCCATTTCAAATGGTTTTTTTGCTTTAGCTATTGCTGTATTAACTAAAACACCATCACAACCTAACTCCATTGCAATCGTAGCATCTGAAGCCTGTCCCAGCCCCGCATCAATTATTAAAGGAAGCTTAGTTTGATTTCTTATAATCATGATATTTGTTTTATTCAAAATCCCTAACCCAGATCCAATTGGTGCAGCTAAAGGCATAATTGCTGAGGCTCCTGAATTTTCTAACCTTTTTGCCATTAAAGGATCGTCATTACAATAAACCATTACTTTAAAACCCTCTTTAGACAGAACCTCAGTTGATTTTAAGGTTTCAATCATATCTGGAAAAAGATTTTTTTTATCTCCTAAAACTTCCAGTTTAACTAATTTCCATCCACCAATCTCTCTCGCAAGTCTTAAAGTTCTAAGAGCGTCTTCAGAAGTAAAACAACCAGCTGTATTTGGTAGATAAGTAATTTTTTTGGGATCAATATAATCCATTAATAATGGTTTATTTTTATCAGATATATTTACTCTTCTTACAGCTACCGTAACAATATCAGCACCAGAAAGTTTTATAGCTTTAGCACATTCATTCATGCTCTTATATTTTCCAGTTCCAACAATTAATCTTGAACTAAATTTTTTATTGGCCACTATTAATTTATCTTTCAAAAATTTACCCTCCCCCTATAAAATGAACAATCTCAATGACGTCATTATTTTCTAATTTTATTTTTTTTATTTCTTTTTTATTAATTATTTCTTTATTTAATTCTATTGCTACTTTTCTAATTGGTATTTTTAGATCATTTATTAATTCATATAACGTTAATTTATCAATAATAGTCTTAATTTTTCCATTTATTTTAATTTTTATTTTTTTTAATTTTTTCATCGTATATAAATGCTGGATGAATAATAAAATAGTTATTATTAATGGTCCCAATCTTAATCTATTAGGTGAAAGAGAACAATCAGAATATGGATCTGAAACATTTGATAAACTAAAAGAAAAATGTCTTAAAAAAACTACAGAATTAAAAATTGAAGCTGAATTTTTTCAATCAAATATAGAAGGCGAAATTGTCACTAAAATTCAAGACTCTAGAAAAAAATTTGATGGAATGATTATTAATGCAGCAGGTTTTACTCATACATCTGTAGCAATCAGAGATGCTCTTGATATTTTTAAAAAACCAATAATTGAGTTACATATATCTAATATATACAAAAGAGAGCAATTTAGACATAAATCTCTCATCAGCGAAGTTGTTAATGGAGGAATTTTCGGATTAGGCACTGAAGGTTATATTTTAGCCATAATTTCAATGCAAAAGCTTTTGAAAAATGAAAATAGATAAAAAAATTATTAAAGAGTTAACTGATTATCTTAACGAGTTTAATCTAACTGAAATTGAATATACAGAAAAAGATACAAAAATAAAAGTTTCAAAATCTAATTCATCTATTTCTAATCAGTCTATAAGTGCACCGAGTACTTCTTCTACATCGGTAGGTAAGGTGGCTGCAAAAACTACGTCAGAAATAATTTCAGGTATACAAGTAACATCTCCTATAATTGGTACTGCATATCATTCACCTGAACCAGGTGCTAAAAAATTTGTAGAAGTAGGAAAAAAAATAAAAAAAGGCGATACAGTAATGATTGTTGAAGCAATGAAAACAATGAACCATGTGCCATCTACTGCAGATGGAGTGGTAAAAGAAATATGTGTCGCTGATGGTCAAGCAGTAGAGTTTGGGCAAACAATAATCATATTAGAGTAATGTTTAAAAAGATTCTAATTGCAAACCGTGGGGAAATTGCAGTTAGAATTATAAGAGCATGTAAGGAATGGGGAATTTCTACTGTTGCTGTTCACTCTGATGTGGACAGAGATAGTATGCATGTCAGAATGGCAGATGAGAGTGTTTGTGTAGGATCTCATCAACCTGCTAATAGTTACCTAAATATTCCTGCACTAATGTCAGCAATCGAAATTACGAATGCTGAGGCAGTACATCCAGGTTATGGGTTTTTATCTGAAAATGCAAACTTTGCTCGAGTTCTGGAAGAAAATAATATCAAATTTATCGGTGCTTCATCTAAATTAATTCAAATGATGGGTGATAAAATTCAAGCAAAAAAAATTGCTAAAGAAAATGGTTTACCAGTAATCGAGGGATCTGAAGGTGGTGTCAAAGATATTCAGGAAGCAAAAAAACTATGTAAAAAAATCGGTTTCCCAGTTTTAATAAAAGCATCTGCTGGAGGTGGTGGTAAGGGAATGAAAATCGTTTACAAAGAAGAGGAATTTGAGGCATTGTTTTCCACTGCAAAATCTGAGGCAAAAAAATATTTTGGAAATGATGAAATTTATTTAGAAAAATTTTTTCAAAACCCAAGACATATTGAGGTACAAATCCTGGCTGGAAAGAATAGAACTGTTCACTTGCATGAAAGAGATTGTTCTATCCAAAGAAGACATCAAAAACTTATAGAAGAAACACCTAGTCCAGTCTTAAATGATGAAATTCGAAAAGATCTTTTTGAAAGAACTGTAAGAATGGTAAGCAAAATTGGTTATGAAGGTGCTGGTACTGTAGAGTTTATCTATGAAGATGGAAAATTCTACTTTTTAGAAATGAATACAAGAGTTCAAGTAGAACACCCAGTAACAGAGATGGTAACCGGAATTGATATTATAAAAGAACAAATTTGGATAGCTTATTCTGGAGAAACTGCTCTTAAACAAAGCGATATAATGCCAAGAGGTCATGCAATAGAATGTAGAATTAATGCTGAGGATGCTAGCAAAAACTTTCAACCTTCACCTGGAACTATAGGAATGTGTCATCAACCTTCAGGTTTTAGAACTAGGGTAGATGGTGCAATATTTCAAGGTTATAAAGTAACTCCATATTATGACAGCATGGTATGTAAATTGATATGTCATGGCAGAAACAGAAAAGAAGCTATTCAAAGAATGAATAGGTCTCTTGATGAATTTGTGATAGAAGGAATAACAACTACTATTCCATTACATAAAAAACTACTAAATCACAAAAAATTTTTAGAGTCAGATTTTAATGTAAGCTGGCTAGACAAAGAAAAAATAATTTAATAACAATCTACAAGCCAAATATCATAAACGGGATGATCAAAAGGTGCTATTGAGGGACTTGAGGAAAACATCCATCCATTAAAAACATATACTTTATCATTATCATTTTTTGTTAAATCTCTAACTTGGATGTAAGCTTTAATTTCAGGATTGTCATCAAGTTCTGAGTTTGTACATTTCATACTTTTGATTGCTAAATCTTTATAAATAAGCTCCTCAGTGTTAGTTAAACTAACTAATTCATTTTTTGAACTAATCTTATCTAAAATTTTAATATCAGTTTTAGTGCCGCTCATATCACTTTCTGCTTTTACATTTGTAATTTTGAATACTAAAATGCTGATAAAAATGCTAATTAAAAGCCTATTCAGATTTCCAGCTCTTATATTTTTTATTGATAACATTATCTTTATTTTTATAGGGATAATAAGCTTTTTCAGTTCCTGTGGAATTTGATTGATGAGGTTTTTGCCAATCATATTTTTTTAAATCATGATCTTTTTCAATCTTATTTGAGGTAAAGTGCATCCAAGAATACCATTCGACAGGTATTTTCGTCGCATCAATTTCATCTGAGTATATAACCCATCTTTTACCTTTTTTATCTTGGTAATATTTGTTTCCCAAAGAATCAGATCCAACAAATTTTCCAAATAAAATAGTTTTTAATCTTGTTCCAAAGGTATCTTGATTCCACCAAGTGAAAATTTTTTTTAAAAGTGTCAACATATAAATTTTTAATTATTCAATTTCAAATTGTATAAATTAAATTAGACTAAAATATGGATTTGTATATAAAAGAATTAATTCATTATTCAAAATAAATTTTTAAATTGGAGTAAAATGGCAAAATATTTAGTTGAGACTTATTATACATGCACATTTAAGGTAAATCACTATCTTGATGAAATTAATGAAACAGAACTTAAAAATCTTGAGAAGAGAGATGATGGTAAATTTGAAGTTATAGATGTCAAGCTTGACAACAGAAAAACAAAAAATTTAGATCCAAATAAAAACAATGCTATAGATAATAAAATTGACTTAGTTACATCTAATAATGATACGAAAAAAGAAAATTTTGAACAATCAGTTACACAAATTTTAAATAAATCTGAAAAATCAGGAAAACGATTTAGTATGCCTGATAGAAGAAAAGGCTATATTCAAAAAGCAACTATTGGAGATCATAAAGTTTATCTTCATACTGGAGAATATGAGGATGGTAAAATTGGAGAAATATTTATAGATACTAGTAAAGAGGGAGAGTTAGTAAAAGCTTTAATGAATAATTTTGCGATAGCTGTTTCTCTTGGTTTACAATATGGTGTCCCATTAGATGAATTTATCAACGCATTTATTGGTACAAAATTTGAACCTTCTGGAAAAGTTCATGGTAACGATAGAATATTGAGTGCTTCATCTATTCTAGATTATATATTTAGAGAATTAGCAATTTCTTATCAAAATAGAGAAGATTTAGCTCATACACCTTCAATTGGTGGGCTAGAGTCAACTAATTCAGATGAGCAAGGCTCTGAAGATCAAAATCAACTATTAAAGATAGTTAAAGATATAACTAGTAAAGGTTTTGTAAGAAATAATTACAAAAAAAACCTTGTGGATTTATCTGATGTTAAGATTAATCTTAAGGGTAAAAAATAATTATTTTTTAGACTTTAGGCTAATATTTAATTCTTTAAGTTGTTTATCAGTCACATCTGATGGAGCGTTCATCATTAAGTCTTGAGCATTTTGATTCATGGGGAACATTGTCACTTCTCTAATATTTTTCTCATTAGCAAGTAACATAACTATTCTATCAATTCCAGGAGCAATACCTCCATGAGGAGGTGCGCCATAGCTTAAAGCATTTATCATTCCACTAAATTTTTGATCAACATCTTGTTTTGAATATCCTGCAATAGAAAAAAGTTTATACATTAATTCTGGAATGTGGTTCCTAATTGCTCCAGATGATAATTCAACACCATTACAAACAATATCGTATTGATAAGCAAGAATATCGAGAGGTTTATCAAAGTTAATCTTATCAATTTCTCCCTGTGGCATTGAAAAAGGATTATGACTAAATTCTATTTTATTACTTGTATCGTTTCTTTCAAACATTGGATAATCAATTATCCAACAAAATGCAAAAATTTCATTATTAATTAAATCTAAATCTTTTGCTATCTTGTCTCTTGATATAGATATAATTTTTTCAAGTTCTTTTTGTTTAGAGCAGGCTAAAAATATACTATCACCCACCTCTGCGCCTGTTAATTTCAATATTTCTTCCAATGCCTCTTTAGAAAAAAACTTCCCGACCGGCCCTTTAGCTGAAATTTCTTTTTCTTTTTCTATAGTAAAATATGCAAGACCTGAGGCTCCCTGCTCTTTTGCCCATTTATCTATATTATCAAAAAAACTTCTCGGTTTATCTTTGGTATTTTTGGTAACAATACATCTTACAATTGATCCTGATTTCACAAGTTTTTTAAAAATTTCAAATGTCACATCCTCTCTTGAAAAAATTTCAGTGATATCTTTGATAATTAATGGATTTCTAAGATCTGGTTTATCTGTACCGTATTTTAACATCGCGTCTTTATATGTAATTCTAGGAAATTTATCAGATAGTAATTTTTTATTAGAAAATTTTTTAAAAGTGTTAACTAATAATTTTTCAACTACCTTAAAAACATCCTCTTGTTCCACAAACGACATTTCTAAGTCTAATTGATAAAATTCACCCGGACTTCTATCTGCTCTTGCATCTTCATCTCTAAAACAAGGAGCAATTTGAAAATATTTATCAAATCCGGATACCATTATTAATTGCTTAAATTGTTGTGGTGCTTGAGGAAGTGCATAAAATTTTCCTGGGTTTAATCTGCTTGGAACTAAAAAATCTCTTGCACCTTCAGGACTTGATGAAGTTAAAATTGGAGTTTGAAATTCTAAAAATCCATATTTGTTCATCTCACTTCTTATGAACGAAATAACTTTTGATCTTAAAATAATATTTTCATGAATTTTTTTTCTTCTTAGGTCAAGAAATCTATACTTCAGCCTAATATCCTCTGCATACTCTTGATCACTAAAAACTGGTAATGGAAGCTCCTTGCAAGAGCCAAGAACTTTAAATTCTTTTATTCCTATTTCAATTTCACCAGTTTGAATTTCTTTGTTAATAGTGTCACTCGATCTATTTACGACTTTTCCTTCAATTCTTATGACTGTTTCTAATTGAATTTTTTCTAATTGACTGAAATTTAAGTTTTCTTTGTCGATAATACACTGCGTGACTCCATAATTATCTCTAAGATCAATAAATAAAAGATTTCCATGGTCTCTTTTTTTATTAACCCATCCTGAGAGAACAACATTGTTTCCAACATTTTCTTTACGTAATTCACTGCAATTATGTGTTCGATATTTATTACTCAATTATTCTCCTAAAACCTCTTTAATAATCTTAAAATCAATAGGTTTTTTCTTTTTTAAACTAAGCTCGTCAACTTTATATATGAAATCAAATATTTTGCCATACGATCTATCAATTCTTTT
>CACJSJ010000004.1 GCA_902596045.1 uncultured Pelagibacteraceae bacterium | reverse complement strand
TTCTTTATAATTCATTTTATCTGCATCAATAAAAACCATATCAAATTTTTTATCTTTTAATTCCTCTAAGCTCTTAAGTGCAGGTTTAATTATGGTTTTAATTTTATGAGATTGTTTTGCTTTTTCAAAAAAGCTTAGTGCTATTTTATTAGTTTCATCATTTTTATCTAATGCAATTAATTTACCATCATCTGGTAAAGCAAGTGAAATTGAAAGTGCACTAAGTCCTGTAAAAGTTCCTATTTCAAGTACATTTTTAATATTTGAAACCTTTATCAATAAATGAAGAAAGTGACACTGAGTAGGATCAACTTGCATTCTTTTGACGTCTCCTAATGATTTATTATAATTAATTATTTCTTCTTGAACTGGATTTAGCTTTAAACCAAAATCGTTAATATAGTTTTGTAATTTCTCTGTGATATCAAGGTTTGCACCCATTGTGTTAAAGCTTTTTCTTTAATATCTCGTTTATTAATTGAGGATTAGCTTTACCACCAGAAACTTTCATTGCTTGACCTACAAAGAATCCAAATAGTTTTTCCTTGCCTTGTTTATATTCAATGGCTTTGTCTCTGTTGTCATTAATAATTTTATCTATTAGAGCCTCTAGTGCTTTAGGATCACTTTGTTGTTTCAACCCTTTTTGTTCAACAATTTTCTGAGGATCCTGATCTCCATCCATCATTAATTCAAATACTGTTTTGGCTATTTTTCCTGAGATTGTTCCATTTTTAATTAAGTTCACAAGTATTGCCAAATTCTTTGCACTTATTGGACTTTGAGAGATTTCCAAATTTTTATTATTTAAAACAGCAAACAACTCACCTGTAATCCAGTTGACTGCTAATTTTATATCTTTATTTTTTCCCATCTTAGTCACAACTTCTTCGAAATATTTTCCTGTATCAATATCTGAGACTAAAATATTTGCTTCATATGGTGATAGTTTAAACTCTTCTATAAATCTCTTCTTTTTGTCATCTGGTAATTCAGGAATTTCTGTTTTAAGTTGATTTATAAATTTATCGGAAACTTCTAATGGTAATAAGTCTGGATCTGGAAAATACCTATAATCATGAGCATCTTCCTTTGATCTCATAGATCTTGTTTCATTTTTTTTTGTGTCAAATAATCTTGTTTCTTGATCAATTGATTTGCCTTCTTCTATTAAATCAACTTGTCTATTAGCTTCATATTCAATGGCCATTTGCATAAATTTGATAGAGTTTACATTTTTAATTTCACATCTTGTTCCAAATTCTTTTGATCCCTTTGCTCTAACTGAAACATTAACATCAGCTCTTAATGATCCTTCTTGCATATTTCCATCACATGTTCCTAAATATCTCATGATTGATCTTAATTTTTTAATATAGGCACTTACTTCATCAGGGGATCTCAGATCAGGTTTGCTCACGATTTCCATTAAAGCTACTCCAGATCTATTTAAGTCTACAAAAGTATTTTGTGCGTCAAGATCGTGGATGCTTTTTCCTGCATCTTGTTCTAAATGTAATCTTTCGATGCCAACCTCTTTCTGACCTTCCGGCATATCTAAAATAACTTTACCCTCGCCTACTATTGGATCTTTAAATTGAGAAATTTGATACCCTTGAGGTAAATCTGCATAAAAATAATTTTTTCTATCAAATACTGAACGATTATTGATTTTTGCATTAAGGCCAATGCCAGTTTTAATTGCTTGTTTTACACAAAACTCATTTATTACAGGTAGCATTCCTGGAAATGCTGCGTCAACTAAGCTTACTTGGGTATTTGGCTCAGCACCAAATTTAGTTGACGATGTTGAAAATAATTTTGACTCTGAAGTGACTTGTGCATGTACTTCTAAACCAATTACAACTTCATATTGATTATCTTTTCTGTTAATCAGATATTCTGATTTATTTTTACTCATTTAATCCACCAATCAGTTATCTTATTTTTAAAATTAATCTTTTCTTCCATTGCATATGCAATATTTAATATATTTTGTTCATCAAAAGCTTTACCAATTATTTGTAAACCTAATGGGTATCCTTTGGCATCATGACCTGCTGGAATAGAAATTCCAGGTAAACCAGCTAAATTAACTGGCACAGTAAAGATATCATTTAAATACATTGAGACTGGATCATCTTTCTTCTCTCCGATTTTAAATGCTGAGCTTGGTGTTGAAGGAGTTAAAATTGCATCAACTTTTTTATATGCCTCATCAAAATCATTTTTAATCAATTTTCTAATTTTTTGAGCTTTAAGGTAATAAGCATCATAATAACCAGATGATAAAACATAAGTTCCAATCATTATTCGTCTTTGAACTTCTGCACCAAAACCCTCTGACCTAGTTTTTTCATACATGTCTGTAAGGTTCTCTCCTTTAGCTCTAAATCCATATTTTACACCATCATATCTAGCTAAATTAGATGAGGCTTCTGCCGGTGCTACAATATAATAAGTTGGCAATGCGTAACTTGTGTGAGGAAGGGATATGTCTACTATTTCTGCTCCACAGTCCTTTGCATACTGAATACCTTTTTGCCAAAGTTCTTCTATTTCTTTTGGCATTCCTTCAACTCTATATTCTTTTGGTATTCCAATTTTTTTACCCTTAATATTATTTGTTAATTCTTTACTGTATTCATTTCTTTTAAAATCAATTGAAGTAGAGTCTTTAGGATCATAAGTACTAATTACTTCTTGAAGTAATGCACAATCTTTTACATTCTGTGCCATAGGACCCGCTTGATCTAAAGATGATGCAAATGCAACTATACCGTAACGTGAACAACTTCCATAAGTTGGTTTAAGACCTACTATTCCTGTAAAAGAAGCTGGTTGTCTAATGGAACCACCTGTATCTGTTCCAATAGTTATTGGAGTTAATTGACCAGCAACTGCTGATGCTGAGCCTCCTGAAGAACCTCCAGGAACCAAATTTTTATCAATTGGATTTTGAACATTACCAAAGAAACTAGTTTCATTCGATGATCCCATTGCAAATTCATCACAATTTAGTTTTCCAAGAAGTATGGCTCCTTCGTTCCAAATATTTTGTGTAACAGTAGACTCATAAGTAGGAACAAAATTATTCAAAATTTTACTTCCAGCAGTTGTGCGAATACTGTCTGTACAAAACAAATCTTTAACTGCCATAGGTATACCTGGCAACTTTAACTCAAGATTTGGTTTTTGATCAAATTTTTTAGCTTTATCTAATGCAGATGAATAATCTTCAGTAATGTATGCATTCAACTCTTTGGATTTTTCAGACCTATTAATAAAAGCTTTTGTAACTTCTTCTGAGGATAATTTTTTATCTTTTATGTTTTTAACTAATTCTGAAAGTGATTGTTTTGTAATATCTGACATTATTCAATAACTTTTGGCACAACAAAATAATCTTCATTATCTTGAGGTGAATTTTTTAATATTTGTTTACGAATATCTTTACTTTTAATCTCATCGGATCTTAATTTAAGAGTAGTTTCAGCAACTGATGTCAGAGGCACAACGTTTTCTGTTTTTAATTCATTAAGTTTTTCGATGAATTTGAAAATTGAGTTTAAATCACCAGCTAATTTCTCTGCTTTTTGTTCATCAACTGATATTCTTGATAGTTTAGATATATGCTTTATTGTTTTAAGATCTATGCTCATATGATATTTAAATATGTCGCAAACTACCACTTAAGTTTAAATTATACAATATGATCACCTTAGAGGAATTCAAAAAAAAACAGTTAGATAAGTCTAGATTAATAGGTTTGGATCTTGGCTCTAAAAGAATTGGTGTGTCGATATGTGATGAAAAACAATTAATAGCTACACCATTTAAAACTATAAATAGAACCAGCGCTAAAGAGCTCATAAATGAACTTAAGATTATAATTCAAGAAAATAATATAAAAGGGATTATTATAGGAAATCCCCTGAATATGGATGGATCATCAGGTAGCTCGACTCAGTCTGTAAAAGATACTTCCAACAATATAGAAAAAAGTATTGATGTACCTATTTGTCTGTGGGATGAAAGATTATCAACTGTAGGGGCTTTCAATTTATCTAGTGAACTTGATGTTAATGTAAGTAAAAGAGAAAAAAAAATAGATGAAAATGCTGCTGCATTTATATTGCAAGGGGCAATAGATTTTTTAAATAATTAATACTTGCTATTATAGAGGTTTATAGTTATAGAGTTGGTTTTAATGGCAATTAAAACCGATAAAGCTATTAAAATTTCTCAAAAACATTTGTTAGGTATCCAAGATTTATCGATTAATGATGTTAATTTAATATTACATGAAGCCCAATCTTTTATAAAACTTAATCAAAGTAAAAATAAAAAAATTGATACTCTTAGAGGTAAAACTCAAATAAATTTATTTTTTGAACCATCAACCAGGACTCAAAGTTCATTTGAATTAGCAGGAAAAAGGTTAGGAGCAGATGTAATGTCAATGAATATGGCTAATTCAGCTATCAAGAAAGGTGAAACGTTAATAGATACGGCAATGACTTTAAATGCCATGCATCCTGATATAATTGTTGTAAGGCACCAAGACTCAGGTGCTTGTAACTTGTTATCTCAAAAAGTTAATTGTTCAGTTCTAAATGCAGGCGATGGCAGAAGAGAACACCCTACTCAAGCACTATTAGATGCTTTAACTATTATAAATAGAAAAAAAAAAATTGAAGGTCTTAAAATAGCAATTTGTGGCGATATTCTTCATTCAAGAGTTGCAAGATCAAATATATATTTACTTAATATGCTTGGTGCTGAAGTAAATATTGTAGCACCAACAAACTTAATGCCAAAAGAAATAGAAAAATTTGGTGTAAATACTTTTACTGATATGAACAAGGGTTTAAAAGATTGTGACATCGTTATGATGTTAAGATTACAAAATGAGAGAATGACTAGCTCTTATCTTTCATCAAACAGAGAATATTACGAATATTACGGTTTAACTCCTGATAAATTAGAACATGCTAAATCTGATGCTTTAATTATGCATCCAGGTCCAATGAACAGAGGTATTGAAATTGACACAATATTAGCAGATGACATTAATAAAAGTGTGATTAAAGAACAAGTCGAACTTGGAGTAGCAGTAAGAATGGCTTGTTTAAAAATGTTTTGTATATAAATGAAAAAACAATATTTTATAAACGCTAATATAATTGATCCCTTTAACTCTATTAGTGAAGTTGGCGGTTTGATAATTGGGGAGGATGGTAAAATTGAAGCTGTTGGAAAAAAAGTTAATACAAATAATCTTCCTACAAGAGAAAAACCTATTGATTTAAAAGGTAAATATATATTTCCAGGACTTGTTGATATGCGAGTTTTTGTTGGTGAACCAGGTTACGAATACAAAGAAAATTTCAGAACACTTAGTAATGCTGCATTATCAGGTGGTGTCACCTCTGTGGTTACAATGCCTAATACAGACCCAATTATAGATAATGTTTCAATTGTAGATTTTTTAAAAAGACGAGGAAGAGATAAATCTAAAATTAATATTTTCCCTTGTGCTTCTCTTACAAAAAATATTGAGGGCACTAACATGACAGAATTTGGTTTATTGCAAAAAAAAGGAATAATTGCATTTACGGATGGTGTTAAAACAATACAAAACCCGAGATTAATGTCCAGAATAATGAATTCTGCGAAAGACCTGGGATGTTTAATAATGCAACACGCTGAAGATTATGAACTAGCAAAAAATGGTATGATAAATTCAGGAATTATAGCCTCAAAATTGGGTTTATCTGGAATACCAGAAATAGCTGAAAGAATTTTAATTGAAAGAGATTTAACTTTATTAGAAAAAGTTAAGTGTAGATATCATATATCTCAATTATCCTCTCAAAAATCTATTGATGTCATTAAACAAAGAAAAGAAGTAGTTAAATTTACCTCTGGAGTTTCTATAAATAATCTTTCATTAAATGAAAATGATATAGGTGACTTTAGAACTTTTTTAAAATTATCTCCTCCTTTAAGAAGAGAGGAAGACCGTGAAGCTTTAGTTCAAGGATTAAAAGATGAATTAATCGATATTATCGTTTCAGATCATAAACCAGAAGATGAAGAATCCAAAAGATTAACCTTCTCTCAAGCTGCTACTGGAGCTTCGGGAATAGAAACTCTTCTTTCTTTAAGTTTAGAACTTTATCATAATGGATCTCTTAAATTGGAAACTATAATAAAAGCACTGACATCTAATCCAGCGAAAATACTTAAAATCAATAAGGGCAATCTTTCAATTGGAAATGATGCTGACTTGTGTATTGTTGATTTAGATAAACCGTGGATTGTAAAAAAAGAAAAATTAGTTTCAAAATCTAAAAACACCTCTATAGAGGACAAAAAACTTCAAGGCAAAGTAACTAATACCTTTGTAAAAGGTAAAGAATTATTTAAAATAAAGTAATGGAATACTTAATTGTAGGTATAGCATCATACCTAATGGGATCTATTCCATTTGGTTTAATCTTAACAAAAATTTTTTTAAAAAAAGATATTAGAGATATAGGTTCGGGTAATATTGGTGCTACAAATGTCTTGAGAACTGGAAATAAACTTATTGGATATTTAACCTTAGCACTAGATATAACTAAAGCTATAATACCTGTGATTTATGTTAAGATTAATTTTCCTGAACTAATATACATTTCTTCATTATGTGCTTTTTTAGGACATGTATTTCCAATTTGGCTTAAGTTTAAGGGTGGAAAAGGAGTTGCTACTTATGTTGGTATATTATTTTCAATAAACATTTTATTAGGCGTTGTTTTCATATCATGCTGGATAATTACATTTTTAATCTCTAAGTACTCTTCACTTTCGTCGATAGTTGCTTCATTATCAGTGCCTATCTACCTTTTAATAAAAGGTAACATAGATACTGTTATTTTTTTTATAATTATGTTTGTTTTGATTTTTTTCACACATAGAGAAAATATCAAAAGACTGAAAAATAAAGAAGAAAGTAAGTCCAAAATTTATTAATTTGACTATCAGACCCTTTTAAGTAGTTTGTTAAATTATGAATCTGGTCATAGTTGAAAGTCCTGCTAAAGCTAAAACAATAAATAAATATTTAGGTGATAACTATACTGTTTTAGCTAGCTATGGTCATATAAGAGATTTACCATCTAAAAATGGTTCAGTAGATCCAGATCAAAATTTTAAGATGGAATGGGAAGTTGATAGTTTTTCAAAAAAATATCTAAAAGAAATTACAGATGCTGCAAAAGAATCCTCTAAGATTATTTTAGCTACTGACCCAGATCGTGAAGGAGAAGCGATTGCTTGGCATGTAAAAGAATATTTAAATGAAAAAAAACTTTTAAAAGACAAGGAAATTGAAAGAGTTGTTTTTAACGAAATAACAAAAAAAGCGGTAACTCATGGAATTGAAAATCCAAGACAAATTGAACCTTTATTGGTTGATGCTTATATGGCTAGAAGAGCACTAGATTATCTAGTTGGATTTAATATCTCACCAATATTATGGACAAAACTACCTGGTTCTAAATCTGCCGGAAGAGTTCAATCTGTTGCTTTAAAATTAATTACTGAACGTGAACATGCAATTGAGTCTTTTCAACCTGATGAGTTTTGGACATTAACTGTTAATTTTCAAAATGATAAAAATGATAAGATATCAGCTAGCATCTCTCAACTTAATGGAATAAAAATAGAAAAATTTTCTTTTAAAAATAAAAATGATATAGACGCTGCAATTTCAGAAATTAAAAATAAAAAATTTCAAATTACTGATATTTCATCTAAAGTAGTAAGTAGGAATCCATCTGGTCCTTTCACAACTTCTACACTTCAACAAGTTGCTTCAAGTAGACTAGGTTTTGGTGCTTCAAGAACAATGCAAATTGCACAAAAATTATATCAAGGTATTGAAATTGATGGTGAAACAATAGGTTTAATTACCTACATGAGAACAGACGGTACAAACTTATCTGCTGATGCAATTTCAGATTTTAGAAATTTCATAAAGAATAAATATGGTAAAGAGTACTTACCTGAAAATCCTTTAAATTATTCTGGCAAAAAAGCTAAAAATGCTCAAGAGGCTCATGAAGCTATTCGCCCTACAGATATTATTAGATCACCTGATTCAGTTAAAAAATATTTAAGTCCAGACCAACAAAAACTATATAATTTAATTTGGAGTCGAGCCTTATCTTCTCAAATGGAAACTGCAAAATTTGATAGAAACACAATTACAATTTCTTCAGAAGATAATCAAACAATCTGCAAAACAAGTGGTTCTGTTTTAAAATTTGATGGATATTTGAAAGTATTTCCAAGTCCAAATAAAGATGATGATGAGGAAATACTTCCAGAAATGTCAAAAGGGCCAATTAACATTGAGGCACTTCTTGATGAACAGCATTTTACACAACCACCTCCAAGATACTCAGAAGCTAGTCTAGTAAAAAAATTAGAAGAGCTTGGCATAGGAAGACCATCAACATATGCGAGTATAATTTCAACAATAGCTAATCGAGGATATGCTGAAATAGTTAATAAAAGATTTTTTCCTACGGATAGAGGTAAGCTTATTTCAGCGTTTTTGGAGAAATTGTTTTCTAAATATGTTGATTATAATTTTACAGCTGGATTGGAAGATCAACTAGATGAAATTACATCGGGTAAAGAAAGCTGGATAAAAGTTTTGGAAATGTTTTGGAAAGATTTTAATATTAATGTTTCTGAAGTTAAGGAAAAAAGAACGAGAGAAGTTTTAGATTTGTTAAATGATAGTTTGGGTACTTTAATTTTTGATAAAGATGCAGATGGTAAGATTGTTAGAAAATGCCAATTATGTGAAACAGGATCTCTTAGTTTAAAAAATAGTTTTAGAGGAGGAGCTTTTATTGGTTGCTCAAATTATCCTGAATGCAAATTTACAAGACCATTATCTAAAGCAAAAGCAGCAGCTCAATCTCAATTAGCAGAACCAAAATTTATTGGCAAACATGAAAATGGAAACGATATTTTTTTAAAAAATGGAAGATTTGGACCATATCTTCAATATGAAAGATTATTGGAGACAATAACAGATGAAAAAATTTTAAAGAAAACTAAGAAAACTAAGAAAAATAAAACAAGTGTTAATGAGCTTTTAAAAAATGTTTCAATTCCTAAAGGCTTAGAATTAGAAAGTATTGATTTAGAAAAAGCTAAATTTTTATGCTCATTACCAAAATCTCTAGGAACTAATCCTGAAAATCAAAAAGAAATTATATTAAACACTGGAAGATTTGGTCCCTACTTAAAATGTGAAAATAAATCTGCAAGAATAGAAAATATAGAAGAATTGTTTTCGATAGGACTTAACAGGGCTATAACTTTAATTGCAGAAGCAAAACCTGGTAGAATGTCCTCATCAATTATAAAAGATTTAGGAGAACATCCGGAGGATAAAAAACCAGTAAGAGTCATGAAAGGTCAATATGGGCCATACATTAAATACAAATCCTTAAATGCAACAATTCCAGAAGAAAAAGATCCAACAGAACTTACAATGGAAGAAGCATTGATTTTGATTGAGAAAAGAAGAGAATACGATAAAAACAAAAAAAATAAAAAAAGGAAAAAATGATAAAAAAAATTTCGACTATATTATTGATTTTAGTATTATCTGGTTGTGCAGGACTAAAAGATAAGATGCCAACAAGAAAAGCATGCACTGGTGAAAAAGATACTCTAGCAGATGTATTTTGTAAAAAATAAACAAATCTGAAAATGAGTTTTGAAAAAAAAATTAAAGATCTAAATATTAATCTACCAGAAGCAAAGGCGCCGGTAGGTAATTATGTTGCTACCAAAATAGTAGGTAAATTACTTTATATATCGGGACAAATTTCAATTGATGAAAAAGGTCAATTGATTAAAGGCAAAGTTGGAAAAGAATTAAATACTGACCAGGCATATCAAGCAGCTAAAAGGTGTGGTCTTAGTATTGTTTCACAAGCAAAAAATGCTTGTGAAGGTGATTTATCAAAAATAAAATCATGTATTAAATTAACGGGATTTGTTAATTCAATAGATAGTTTTACCGATCAACCAAAAGTAATTAATGGAGCTTCTGATCTAATGGCCTCAATTTTTGGTGAAGCTGGAATGCATACGAGGGCCGCTGTAAGTACTAATAGTTTACCACTAGGTGTTGCTGTTGAAGTAGATGCAATTTTTGAATTGGATTAGTTTACTTTAATCCTCTACCTACGCTAAAATAACTAAGTTTATTCTTCGTCATTACTTGTGGTGAATATAAATTTCTCATATCAAAAATAAGTGTTTTTTTATTTTTGATAACTTTTTTAAAATCTATTGACTTAAAATCATTCCATTCAGTATGAATTATTATTAAATCTGTTTTATCTAAGCAAGTAGATAATGATTTTGCGTATTGAACATTCTTATATTTTTTAAATTCTATTTTATGACCAGTAGGATCGTAATATTTAATGATAGCTCCTTTTTTAGATAATTCAGGTATCATTTTTAAACTTGAAGAGTCTCTCATATCATCTGTATTTGCTTTAAAAGTAACACCTAAAAAACTAATTCTTTTATTCTTTATTTTGTTTTTTAGAATCTCATAAACTCTTTTTAATAAGAGTTTTGATCTATTTTCATTCGATTTTATAACTGATTTAATAACAGAGAGATTAATTTTAAATTTATCAGCTGTTGAGGTTATTGCTTTTGTATCCTTTGGAAAACATGAGCCACCATAAGCAGGGCCTGCTCTTAAAAAACGACTGCCAATTCTTTGATCTAATCCCATACCAATGGAAATATCATCAATATTTATGTTTGTTTTTTCACATAAATTAGCGATTTCATTGATAAAAGTAATCTTTGTTGCAAGGAATGCATTTGATGCATATTTAATTAACTCAGCAGCTCTTCTTGACGTAGGAACATATTTTGCACCTTTTGCAATAAGTGGAGAATATAAATTTTTAAGAATCTTGCTTGATTTTTTTTCATTAGAGCCAACAACAACTCTATCAGGATAAATAAAATCTCTAATTGCTTCACCTTCTCTTAAAAATTCTGGATTTGAAACAACAGAAAATTTATTTTTTGCATTTTTTTTCGATAAAATTTTTTCAATTTCATCACCTGTTGTAACTGGTACAGTAGATTTAGTTATTATAATTTTAAATTTATTTAAAGATTTAGATAATTCCTTAGCTACTCCATATATTTGACTTAAATCTGCACTGCTACCACCTTTCTTGGTGGGAGTACCTACACATATAAAAATAATATCTGATTTTTTAACAGAATTTTTAAGATCGTTAGAAAAAATTAATCTTTTATTTTTAACATTTCTTTTAACCAATTCGTCTAGACCAGGTTCAAATATTGGAATTATACCTCTTTGAAGTTTTTTAATTTTTGTTAAATCTTTATCAACACAGATAACTTGATTTCCTAAATCAGAAAAACAAACTCCACTAACTAGGCCAACATAACCTGTTCCTATCATGCATAATTTCATAATTTTGCAATTTCTAAAGTTGATTTAATATAGCCATGCATGCTCCCACAATCTAAATACTTTCCAGAAAAATTATGCGCAACAAATTTATTTTTTTCTTTAATCAATGATTGAATTGCATCAGTGATATGAAACTCACCACCCTTACCTGGCTTTTGTGTAATTAATTTAGAAAAAATAGTTTTGGGTAAAATATATCTTCCAATTACCGCTTTATTAGAAGGAGCTTCTTTAATAGATGGTTTTTCTACAACATCTTTTATAAAATAATTTTTTTTATCTATTTTTTTATTAAGTTTATAAATACCCCATCTAGAAACTGTTTTTTTATTAACATTCATACTAGCCATAACGCTAGAATTAAATCTTTTGTGAATTTTAATCATAGATTTTGAACAATTTTGTTTAATTATAAGATCATCTGGTAAAAGCATTAAAAAAAATTTGTTTTTAATAAATTTTTTTGCTTTTAATACCGCATCACCTGTACCGAGAGGCTTATTTTGATATACAAATTTAATCATCTTTTTGTATTTTAAAATTTTTTTATATTCTTTAATTATTCTTGGATCTTTTTTTTTTTTTATTATCTTTTTATAGAAATTATCATTAAAAAAATAATTCTTAATCATTATCTTTTTTTTCGAAATTATAAAAATTACATCTTTAATTCCTGCTTCAATACACTCGTCTAAAATATATTCAATTCCAGGTTTTCCATTTATGGGTAACAGTTCCTTTGCAAAAACACTTGTCAAAGGTAATAGTCGTGTACCTAATCCCGCTAATGGAATAATTGCTTGTTTAATCATTTAAATGTTTTACTTATTAAATTATTTTATACAAATGAAAATTTTAATAAGTAATAATGATTTAAATGAGGCATTATCTGATGTTTCAAACTTAGGCTTTGTGCCGACAATGGGTGGTCTTCACAAAGGGCATATTTCGTTAATAAAAAAATCTTTAAACGAATGCAAAAAAACCATTGTTAGTATTTTTATAAATCCTACTCAATTTAATAACAAAAACGATTTTAAAAATTATCCTAGAAATAAAAAAAAAGATCTTTCAATATTAAAAAAATTAAAAATTAATTTCTTATATATGCCCAAAGTAAAAGATGTCTATTATCTTAAAAGAAAATCGTCAATACAACTCAAAAAAAAAGATAAGATACTATGCGCAAAATTTAGAATAGGTCATTTTGAGGGAGTCATTGACGTTATGGAGCGACTAACTAAGTTGATTAAGCCTCAAAAAATTTATTTAGGTGAAAAAGATTTTCAACAACTATTTTTAGTTAATAAATATATACCAAAACAACTCAATATGAAGATTATTTCATGTAAGACTATAAGAGATAATAATAAACTTGCATTTTCATCAAGAAATAAACTTTTAAGTAAAAATGAACTTATACAAGCCAAATTGATATCTAAAGAAATTTTTTTATTAAAAAAAAAACTATCTAAAAGTAGAAATATTAAAAAACTTATATCTGATAAAAAAAAAGAACTTATAAATTCATTTAATATAAAGTTAGATTATTTAGAATTGAGAAACAAATTTAACCTTAAAGTTTCAAATAAAGTTAAAAATTCAAAATTATTTATAGCTTATTATATTAATAGGGTTAGATTAATTGATAATTTTTAGTTTATAAAAAATAAGCACCGACACCTAAAAAAGATACAAATCCAATTACATCAGTAATTGTAGTAACAAAAACACTTGAGGCTATCGCAGGATCAATATTCATTTTTTTTAAAGTTACAGGCACTAAAATTCCAAATAACCCAGCGACAACCATTGTTAATATCATTGAAATTGATATTATTAATGAAAGTTGGATATCTTGAAACCATAATTGTACAATTATAGAACTGATAATTGCAAAAATAATACCATTCAAAATACCTATATTAAATTCTTTCAAAATATTTTGATTAAAATTATTTTTTGTTAAATCGTTAGTAGCCAAGGTCCTAACTGTAACAGCAAGAGTCTGCATCCCTGCATTACCCCCCATTGAGGCAACAATAGGCATTAAGAATGCTAAAACTACCATTTGTTCAATAGTAGCACCAAATAAACTTATACAATATGTTGCTAAAAAGGCTGTAAATAAATTCAAAAGTAACCAATTAAATCTTCTTTTTGTTTTTGTTATTACTCCATCAGTAATTTCTTCATCACCTACTCCAGCTAACCTCAATGCATCTTCTTCAGCTTCTTCTTTTAAAACAGTCAATACATCATCTGAAGTAATCATTCCAACTAACTTATTTGTTTTATCTACTACACACGCTGAATTAAGATTGTAATTCTCAAATAAATTACCGACTTCTTCTCTATCCATATCAACAGGAATTAAAAAAGTCATATCATCCATAATTGATGACATTTTTGTTTCTCTAGCAGTTCTTAAAACTTTAGATGATGGAACGGTACCAATTGGTTTAAAATTTTCATCTACAATATAAATTTCTAGAAATTGCTCTGGCAAATCTTTATTTTCTCTTAAGTAATCTATAGTTTGACCTACAGACCAATTGCTAGGAATTGCAGTAAATTCTCTTTGCATTATTCTAGCAGCACTATCTTCTGGATAACTTAGTCCTTCTAACAAGGCAAAACGGTCTTTTGGAGGTAACGAACTTAGTATCGAATTTTTGTCTTTTTCTTCAACATTTTCTAAGATGGAAATAGCATCATCTGATTCTAAATTTTTTAATATTCTTACAATAGCATCTGATGAAAGAAATTTAATAATTTCTGATTGAACTGATTCATTTAATTCAATAAAAACTTCGGGGTCAATTCTAAAATTATTTAACTTTATTAGTTTTTCTCTATCATTTTCACCTAAATGCTCGATTATATCAGCAGCATCTGCTGGGTGCATTTCTTTAAATGAATTTGAAATAAACAGAGCATCATTACTGCTTATCTTGTCAGTAACTACTTTGATGTACTCTTTGTTAAATTCAAAGTTGACTTTTTTATCTTTGATTTTTTTAATTAAAGTCATAAAAATACCTATTATTCAGTCGGAACTTTTAATACATAATATAGAGAATACAATTTTTTTATGGATATAGAGATCAAAAAATCAACAAAACCAATAAAATATAATGATGCTTTAACTCAACTTGAAGCTAGATCAAAATTAGTTAGTAAAAATGAAGAGAAAGAACTTATATGGATATTGGAACATGAACCTATTTTTACAGCAGGTACAAGCTATTCTAAAAATGATATTATTGATAAATCAATAAATATTTATGAAACAAATCGTGGGGGCAAAATTACCTATCATGGACCAGGTCAATTAATGTTTTATTTTGTTATTGATCTAAGAAATAGAAAAAAAGATGTAAGAAAATTTATTTCAGTAATTGAAAATTCAATTATCGCAACTTTAAGGGAATTTAATATAGAATGTCATGCTGATCGAGAAAATATTGGTATTTGGTTTAATAATAAAGGCAAAATAGAAAAAGTTGCTGCAATAGGTGTTAGAGTTAGCAAATGGATTGCCTATCATGGTTTTTGTTTAAATATAAAAAATGATTTAGAGCCATATAAAAAAATAATACCTTGTGGAATTTCAGACAAAAAAGTTACTAATTTATCAAAAATTTCTAAATTAAAATTTCATAAAATTGATGAAATTTTAATTAATAATTTTATTTCAAGTCTGAAAAATTTAAACGTTTAGCTTTTAATAATTTCTTAAAATATTCTGGTAATAGCGCTGTATAAGTATATTTTACTTCATTGATCATAAATCTAATTTGATATGAATGTAACATTAAGTTTTTATTAAGACCTTTACTTGAATTAGAAAGTTTGTACTTTAGATCACCAAATATTGGTTGTCCTATTGCGTACAACTGTTTTCGTAACTGATGTTTTCTTCCTGTGATAGGTTTTAACTCAATTAAACTTGCTTCAGAATTTTTATCAATTACCCTATATAATGTTTTTGCTTTTTCTATTATTTTTTTTTTACCATCATATCTTACTAAATCATCATTCCATTCACCTGAATTTTTATCAAGCTCACCATGACATACGGCTAAGTAGGTTTTGTGAACTTTACGTAATCTGAACAATGAAGTAAGTAATTGAGCGCTTTCTCTTGTTTTTGCCATTATAAAAACTCCAGAAGTATCTTTGTCAAGTCTATGAACAGAGTAAGGTTTGGTATCTTTGAAGATTTCACTTTTAGCAAATATATCTACAAGATTTTTTTTAGATTTAGTCCCACCTTGCACAGAAATACCAGAACTTTTATTTAAAACAATAAAGTTATCGTTATTATCGATAATCTGATTTTCATTCGATTTAATAATTTGTTTTGAAGGTTCAAATTTGACCTTTTTTTGAATTAATGAGTCTTTAAATTCTAAATTAAATAAATCGATTTGATCATTAATATTGACTTTATGAGAACTTTTAATTTTTTTTTTGTTTAATTTAATTTTTCCAGCTCTAAGATTTTTTTCAATTAAGCTTTGAGGAATTTTTCCTAAAATTAGTCTAATAAATCGATCAACACGCATATTCTTACACGTTGAATCAACGATGTATGACTTTTTCATAATTTAAGAATTATGCTGTTGTTGTCTTTTTTTCTTCAGCTTTCGGGGTTTCTTTAGATGAATCTTTCTTTTTTTTATCAACTCTTTTAGCTTCTAAATCTCTATCCACAAATTCAATAATTGCCATCGGAGCATTATCACCATATCTAAAACCAGCTTTTATAATACGAGTGTATCCACCATTTCTTTTTTCATATCTTTTTGACAAAGTTTTTTTTACTTTATTAGCTGATTTTATGTCTTGTAATTTTGAAACTAACATTTTAGTTGTTTGCAAAGTTTCTTTTTTGCCAAGAGTGATAATTTTATCTGCTTGAGGTTTTAAAAATTTAGCTTTTGGCAAAGTCGTTTTAATCTGCTCATACTTAATTAATGAATTAAGCATATTTTTTAAAAGCGCTTTTCGATGTTCAGAAGTTCTATTTAACTTCTTATTTGCCATTCCGTGTCTCATTAGATAGTTTCCTCTAATTTTTTAGACATTTCTGCGATATTATCTGGTGGCCAGTTAGGTATTTCCATGCCTAAATATAAAGACATACCAGTTAACACCTCTTTAATCTCATTAAGTGATTTTCTACCAAAATTAGGTGTTCTCAACATTTCTCCCTCAGATTTTTGTACAAGATCACCTATATAGATGATGTTATCATTTTTAAGACAATTCATTGATCTTACTGATAATTCTAACTCGTCCACTTTTCTTAAAAGATTTTTATTAAATTCGGGCTCAGTCGAGACTTCTTTTATTGGTGCCTCTACAGGTTCATCAAAGTTAATGAACATTTTGAGTTGATCTTGAAATATACGTGCAGAATATGCAACGGCATCCTCTGCCGAAATAGAGCCATTAGTTTCAACTTCCATTGTAAGTTTATCATAATCAAGAGCTTTACCTTCTCTTGCTGTGCTTATTGAAAATGAAACTTTTTTAACAGGACTATATAATGAGTCTATTGCTATTAATCCTAAAGGTGGCTCCTCCGGTTTATTTAAATCTGCTGGAACGTAACCTTTTCCTGTATTAACATTCATCTCCATGTGAAAGTTTGTGTTTTCATCTAGATTACATATTACTAAATCAGGATTTAATATTTCAACGTCAGCAACAGAAGTTATATCTGATGCTTTTATTTCACCTGGTCCTTTTGCATCTAAGATTAATTTTTTTGTACCCTCTGCAGAGGATTTTAATGCTAATGATTTTACATTAAGAACAATGTCTGTAACATCTTCTCTTACACCCTTAATTGAAGTGAATTCATGTAACACTCCATCTATTTGTATTGAAGTAACTGCTGCACCTCTAATTGAAGATAATAATATTCTTCTTAAAGAATTACCTAATGTTAAACCATAGCCCTTTTCTAAAGGTTCTGCTATAATTTTGGCATAAGAAAGGTCCTCGCTTATTTTAACATCGAGTTTTGCTGGTTTGATTAACGATTTCCAATTTTTTACATTAACATCTAAAGTTTCCATTAAACTCTCCTTTTTTTTGGTGGACGCGTACCATTATGAGGCATTGGCGTTGTATCTTTAATTGATAAAATTTTAAATCCTCTAGCTTGTAAAGCTCTTAAAGCTGTTTCTCTACCTGATCCAGGTCCCTTAACTTCTACAGATAAAGTTTTCATTCCATAGTCTAAAGCTTTAGAAGCAGCAGCATCTGCAGCAATTTGAGCTGCATATGGAGTAGATTTTCTTGATCCTTTAAAACCTTTTTGTCCTGCAGAAGCCCAAGATATTACATTACCATTTGTGTCCGCAATTGAAATAATTGTATTATTAAATGTAGATTGAACATAGGCAATTCCATTCAAAATGTTTTTTTTAATTTTCTTTTTTTTTGAATAAGTACTTTTATTTATTTTCTTAGATGATTTTTCACCCTTTTGATTTTTATCTTCAACTTTGTCTGCTTTAACCATTTTTATTTTTTAAGTGGGGTTAATTTTTTACCTGCGATAGCTATAGCTTTACCTTTTCTTGTTCTAGCATTACATCTGGTCCTTTGTCCTCTTACAGGTAATTTCTTTCTGTGTCTTGAGCCTCTATAGCAAGCAAGATCTATTAATCTTTTGATGCTTAATGAATAGTCTCTTCTTAAATCACCTTCCACTTTAAAATTTTGATCTATATATTCTCTAATTTTTAAAATCTCCTCATCAGTTAAATCGTTAACTCTTTTTTCTTTAGGTATTTCAAGAGATTTACAAATTTGATGAGAAAATTTATCACCAATACCATAAATATAAGTTAAGCCTATATGAACAAGCTTATTTTGTGGAATGTTAATACCTGCGATCCGAGCCATATATAATGTGATAAATTTGAGCCTTTTATATAAGAAGATCTTTTAAAGTCAATGTCTTAAACATTGATAAAAGTGTCAATTTTCCTAGTTATTTCATCTATTTCAAGAGCACCATCAATCTCATGAAAATTTGGTTTTTTAGAGTAGAAATCTAAGACTGGTTTGGTAGTTTCCATATAGGTATCATACCTTCTAAGAATTGTATTTAGCTCATCATCAGATCTTTTCTCTATAATTTTTCTTTTTTCAATTCTCTCTATTATTGTTTTTTTGTCCACATTAAGAAAAAAAATAAAATCTATTTTTTGATTTGATTCATCTAATAACAAACTTAAATTTTTAGCTTGGTTAATAGATCTTGGGTATCCATCAAATATTAATCTATCTTTTTTTTGAGGATCAGATAATATTTTTTTGATAAGATTATTAACAATTTCGTCACTTACAAACTTTCCATCATTCATATCGTTAATTATAATTTTTCCAATCTCAGTATCTTTTTTGATTTCATCTCTCAACATTTCACCAGTAGAAATTTGAAAACCATTAATTTTTTTAACTAAATATTTAGCTTGAGTACCTTTTCCTGCACCAGGGGGACCAAATAAAATAATATTCACTTAAATTATCTTCCAAATTTTGTCTTTTTAATCAATTGTTCATACTGCGAACTCATAAGTCTAGTTTGAATTTGTGTTACAGTATCTATTGCGACAACAACAACTATCAAAATAGAAGCACCGCCTAAATAAAATGGAATTGGGTAATTTGCAATCAAAAATTCAGGCATTAAACAAACTAAAGTTAAATATAGAGCTCCTATGGTTGTTAATCTTGTAAGAATATTTTCTATATATATAGCTGTACTTTCGCCAGGTCTAATTCCAGGAACAAAACCACCATATTTTCTTAAATTCTCTGCTGTCTCGGTTGGGTTAAAAGTAATGGAGGTATAAAAAAAAGTGAAAAAAATGATTCCTGAACCATAAAGCAACATATACAGTGGCTGACCTTGTGTAAAAAAAGAACTTAAATTTAAAAAAGTTTCATTATCAGAAAAATTGAAATTAGAAAATGTAACTGGCAATAACAATAATGCTGATGCAAAAATTGCTGGAATTACACCTGCTTGATTTATCTTTAAAGGCAAATGAGATGACTCACCGCCGTACATCTTGTTACCCATTTGTCTTTTAGGATAATTAATTAATATTTTTCTAAGTGCTCTTTCCATAAAAACTATGAAAAGTATTGTAACTATTAATAATATAAATAAAGATAAAATCATAATTGTAGAAACAGCTCCAGTTCTACCAAGTTCAAAAGTTGTCACTAAGGCTCTAGGTATTTCAGCTACAATTCCAGCAAAAATAATTAAAGATATTCCATTTCCGATACCTCTTTGAGTAATTTGTTCACCAAGCCACATTAGAAATAAAGTACCAGCTACAATTGTTGTAACTGTAGAAATCTTAAAAAATAAACCAGGATTAATGACTAAATTGGCAGAAGATTCTAAACCTACTGCTAGACCATAACCTTGAACTGTTGCTAGTAATACAGTTCCATATCTTGTTATTTGAGTGATTTTCGCTCTCCCTGTTTCTCCTTGTGATTTAAGATTTTTGAAATAATCCGATACACCAGTTAATAATTGAACAATGATTGATGATGAAATGTAAGGCATTATACCTAAAGCAAAAATAGCCATTCTACTTACTGCTCCACCAGCAAAAACATTAAACATTCCTAGTAATCCTTTTTGATTACCATCCATTAAAATTTTTAACTGTTCAGGATCAATACCAGGTAAAGGAACAAATGTTCCAAATCTATAAACAGCAAGTATACCTATAGTGAATAATATTCTATTTCTTAAATCATTTGAAGTAGAAGAAGCACTCATATTAAAATGATCTATTTTTTCAATTGGATTGATCCACCAATTTTTTCAAGTTTAGCAACTGCAGATTTTGAAGCTAAATTTGCCTCAATGTTAATTTTATCTTTTATTTCACCAGTCCCTAAAATTTTTAATTTAGATGAATTTTTATTTATAATTTTAAGTTTTTTTAATAAATCAGAATTTAAAACATCTTTTGTATCAATTGTTTTCTTATCTATGAATGTTTGAATTTTTTCTAAATTTAAAATTGCAATTTGGTCTTTTGAAATTGGATTAAAACCTCTTTTTGGTAAACGTCTATACAAAGGCATTTGACCACCTTCAAAGCTTTTAATTGCTACACCTGATCTTGATTTTTGTCCTTTTACTCCTCTTCCACAAGTTTTACCTTTACCAGATCCAATACCTCTGCCAACTCTAATTTTGGATTTATTAATTTTTTCTCTATTATTTAGGAATGTAGTCATTAGCCTCTTTTTTCAATTATTTCAGAAATCTTTTTGTTTCTAATTGCTGAAATTTGTTTTGGTGAATTTTGTTTTAATAATGCTTTTAAGGTAGCTCTTATGACATTATGAGCGTTTGAAGTTCCCATAGATTTAGCGACTATATCTTTTACTCCTAAAACTTCACAAACAGCTCTAACTGGACCTCCAGCAATTATGCCTGTTCCTTTTGAAGCGGCTCTTAAAACAATTTTTCCTGATCCATCTTTAGCTTTTACATCATGATGAATTGTTCTTCCTTCTCTTAAAGGAATGTGTGTAAGTTTTCTTCTTGCCATTTCATTAGCTTTTTTAATTGCATCAGGAACTTGTTTTGCTTTTGCGTGCGCAATTCCAATTTTTCCAGCTTGATTACCAACTACCACTAAAGCAGAAAAACCAAATCTTCTTCCACCTTTAACAACTTTAGTAATTCTGTTAATGTGAACAAGTTTTTCTAATATATCATCAGTTTTTTTATCTTTGTTATTATCCATAATTAAAAATCCATTCCATTTTTACGTAAAGTTTCAGCAAATATCTTTACACGACCATGATATTTATAAATACCTCGGTCAAAAAATATTTTAGTTATCTTTTTTTCTTGTGCTTTTTTTGCTAATTTTTCAGCTACAATTTTAGAAAGTTCAGTTTTATTTACTTTAGATCTTGATTTAATATCTTTTTCTACAGATGAAGCAGATAATAATGTCATATTTTTACTATCATCAATAATTTGAGCAGATATGTTTTTGGCAGATCTAGAAATACATAATCTAAATCTTTCTTTTGAAGCAACTTTTTTAACTTTATTAGTTACTCTAAATTTTTTTCTTATACTTGTGGTTAACTTCATTATTTTTTCTTTCCTTCTTTTTTTGGAACATGTTGTCCTTTTTCTCTAATTCCTTTACCTTTATAAGGTTCAATTTTTCTAAAAGTTTTAATTTTTGACACAACTACACCAACTTGTTGTTTATCAGAGCCAGAAATTTTGAGAGTAGTTTGTTTTTCAACTAAAACTTTAATACCCTCTGGAATATCAAAATTAATGTCGTGACTATAACCTAATTGCAAATTTAATTGATTTCCTTTTAAAGCCGCTCTGTAACCAACACCAACTAATTCTAAAGTTTTTTCATAACCAGCACTTGAGCCAATAACTGCGTTATTTATTAGACTTCTTTTCATACCCCAAATACGCTTTGTATTTTGATCAATTTTTTTTGGTTTAATTGATATTTCTTTACCCTCTTTAATTTCTAAATTAAATATATCTAAATCTATATCTAAAGATTTTTTACCAAGTGGTCCTTCAATATTTAATATATTTCCTGCTAGTACAACTTTAACTTTTTCAGGTATAGCAATATTTGTTTTTCCAATTTTAGACATAATTAAAATACCTTACAAATTACTTCGCCACCAACTTTTTGTTTTCTTGCATCCATATCTGTCATTACACCTTTTGGCGTAGATATAATTGCTATGCCTAAACCATTGTTAATTTTAGGTAAACCGTTAGCACTTGAAAAAATTCTTCTTCCAGGTTTAGATACTCTTTCAAAATTACTTATAACTGGATTTCCTGAGTGGTACTTAAGTTCAAGTGATAGAACAGTTTTTTTTTCTTCACTTGCTATTTTAAAATCTTTTATAAAACCCTCATTTTTTAAAATATCTGCTATCTTAGCTTTAAAATTTGATGATGGTAGTTCAACTTTTTTATGATTTCTAGCTTGTGCATTTTTCACTCTTGCTATCATATCTCCAATTGGATCACTTAAACTCATATTTTCCTTTCTACCAGCTTGACTTAGTCATGCCTGGAATTAATCCAGCTAAACCTAAGTCTCTCAAAGCTATTCTTGATATTTTTAATTTTCTGTAAACACCATGTGGTCTTCCTGTAATTTTACATCTATTCATAACTCTGCTTTTAGCTGAGTTTCTTGGCATTTTAGAAAGTTTTTGTTGTGCTTTAAATCTTTCTTCTAAAGGTAATTTTTTATTCATTATTATCTTCTTTAAAGATTGTCTCTTTTTATAAAGTTTATCTGAAAGTTTAATTCTACTATTATTTTTATTTATTGCACTCAACTTAGCCATCTTTAATTATCTCCTTTTTTGATAAATGGAAAATTCATTTTTTCTAATAAAGCTAAACTATGATCTTTATTAATAGCTTTAATAACAATTATTACGTCAATCCCTCTTACTTTATCTGCTCTTTCAAAACTTACTTCAGGAAATATGATATGCTCTTTGATTCCAAAAGTATAATTTCCAAATTTATCAAACCCTTTAGTAGATAGGCCTCTAAAATCTTTAATTCTTGGTAACGCTATATTTACAAGTCTATCTATAAATTCATACATTTTATTTTTTCTTAATGTTACTTTCAGACCAGCATTAGAACCTTTTCTAGTTTTAAAATTTGCTACTGATTTTTTAAACTTTGTAACTACTGGTTTTTGACCGGTAATTTTTGCTAAATCTTCTTCGCTTGCTTTTAATATTTTACTGTCAGCGCCATCTAATCCAAGACCCATGTTTAATACTACTTTTTCAATTTCCGGTGTCATATAAAGATTTTTTAAACCAAGGCTATCTTTTAAAGCAGGTTGAATATCTTTTTTATATATTTCTTTTAATCTAGGGTTCATTATTTTTTAGCTGTTTCTTTTTTAGTTTTTTTATCAATAATTAAACTTAAATTTGATATATGGATAAAGCTTTCTTTTGAGACTATTCCGCCTTTTTTTTCTTTTGTAGTTTTAACATGTTTTTTAACCATATTCATTTCTTTAACTTTTGCTCTATTGTTAGCTCTATCAATCTCAATAACTTCACCTTCTTTTTTTTTGTCTTTACCAGTTAAAATTTTTACTTTTAATCCTTTTTTTATCATTTTATATAACCTCAGGTGCTAACGAAATAATTTTCATTTGACCTTTATTTCTTAATTCTCTAGTAACTGGTCCAAAAATTCTAGTTCCAACTGGTTCACCTTTATCGTCAACTAGAACGGCTGCGTTATTGTCAAATTTTACTTTGGATCCATCATCTCTATGAATTCCTTTTTTAACTCTAACTACTACCGCTTTATGCACAGTTCCTTTTTTGACTTTACCTTTTGGAATAGCTTCTTTGATAGCTATAACAATTGTATCTCCGATACTAGCGTATCTTCTTTTAGATCCACCTAATACCTTAATACATTCAATTTTTTTTGCTCCAGTATTATCAGCAACCATTAATTCTGTTTGTACTTGAATCATTACTTATTATTCTCCATTACTTGAAATTTTTTATTTTTAGAGAATGGCTTACTCTCTATAATTGAAACTTTGTCACCAGCTTTAAATTTATTATTCTCATCATGAGCATTATATTTTTTTCTTACTTTAATAACTTTCTTAAGTACTGGATGTGAAAATTTTCTTTCAACCATTACTGTTATTGTTTTATTTGGTTTATCACTTACTACAATTCCTGTTAAAATTTTTTTAGGCATTAATTTTTTCCTTTAATGAAGTTTTTAATCTTGCAATTATTTTCTTAGTTTCACCAATTTTTGCAGGATTAGTTATTTGTGAGTTTATTTTTTGAAATCTGAAATTAAATAAATCTTTTTTAAGTTTTTCGATATTTTTTAAAGTTTCGTCTTTAGATAATTTTTTAATTTCTTGTTTTTTCATTATGCAAATCTTTTAATAGTTTTTGTTTTAATTGGTAATTTTGCCGAAGCTTTATATAGGGCTTCTTTAGCAATCTGTTCAGAAACTCCATCTACTTCGAATAATATTCTTCCTGGTTTAACACGACATGCGTAAAATTCTGGATTTCCTTTACCTTTTCCCATTCTAACTTCGATTGGTTTTTTTGATACTGGTATATTTGGAAAAACTCTAGTCCACACCCTACCCTGTCTTTTCATATGTCTTGTTAGAGCAACTCTAGCCGCTTCTATTTGTTTTCCTGTCACTCTTTCAGGTGACATTGCTTTTAAAGCATATGCCCCATAATTAATAAAGTTCGCTCTAGAAGCTGTTCCGTGAATTCTTCCTTTGTGTGCCTTTCTCCATTTAGTTCTTACTGGCTGTAACATGCTATTCTTTTACCTCTTTTGGTGTAACTTTATTTGTTTCTTGACTAAATTCTTTTGCAAATACTTCCCCTTTATAAATCCATACTTTAATACCAATAATACCATAAGTAGTTAATGCTTCTGCTTCAGCATAATCAATATCAGCTCTTAATGTATGAGATGGGATACTTCCATCTCTTAACCATTCTGTTCTTGCAATCTCGTTTCCTCCTAATCTTCCGCTACATGAGACTTTAATTCCTTTTGCACCTAATCTGATACATGATTGCATAGCTCTTTTCATAGCTCTTCTGTAAGAAATCCTTTTTACTAGTTGTTGTGCAATATTTTCTGCTACAAGATAAGCATTAGTTTCAGGTTTTTTTACTTCTTTAATATTTAGTGTAACTTCATTTTTTGTAAATTTTGAAAGATTATTTTTAATCTTATCGATATCACTACCTTTTTTACCAATAACAAAACCAGGTCTAGAAGTATAAATTGTTACATAACATTTATTAGAAGTTCTCTCGATCATTACTTTGGAGACACCAGAATTAATAACATTTTTTTTAATATATTCTCGAATTTTGAAATCTTCGATTAAATAATTTCCAAAATCTTTTTTCTTAGCAAACCAAACAGAGTCCCAACCTCTATTCACTCCTAATCTAAAACCTACTGGATTAACTTTTTGTCCCATGACTCTCCATTTTTTTAGCTTCTGATAATATTATAGTTACACTTGAATAAGGTTTGAGAATTGAAGCAGCTCTACCTTTTGCTCTTGGTCTAAATCTTTTCATGGTAATTTTTTTTCCGCAATAAGCCTCTTTTACAATCAAATTATCGATATCATATTGAAAGTTATTTTCTGCATTAGCAACAGCTGAGTTTATTGTTTTTCTAATATCTTTTGTAATTCTTTTTTCTGAAAATTGTAAATCTCTAATTGCAATATCCACCTTTTTTCCAACAATACCTTTTAAAATCGGGTTAAGTTTTCTTACACTTGATCTTATATTGTTATTTATAGACCTAACCAATTTCTCTTTACTATTGTCTATTTTCTTTTTTTTACTCATAAATTACTTTTTATTTACTGCTTCTGCAGGTTTAGCCTTTTTGTCTGCTGGCGTGTGACCAAAAAATGTCCTTGTTGGAGAAAATTCTCCTAATTTGTGACCAACCATATCTTCTGAGATAGTTATTGGGATAAATTTTTTTCCGTTATAAATTAAAAAACTTACTCCAACAAAATCTGGAAGTATCGTTGATTTACGTGACCAAGTCTTTATTGGAATTTTTTTTGGGTCTGATTTATATTTATCTACTTTTTTCATCAAACTTTCTTCAACAAAAGGACCTTTCCATACTGCTCTAGCCATTATTTTGTATCCTTCCTTTTGTTTCTTCTCTTAACAATAAATTTATCCGTTCTCTTATTATCTCTTGTTTTTAAACCTTTTGCTGACTGACCAGTAGGTGAAACTGGATGTCTACCTCCAGCTGATTTACCCTCACCACCACCATGTGGGTGGTCCACTGGGTTTTTTACTACACCTCTTGTATGTGGTTTTCTACCTAACCATCTAGATCTTCCAGCTTTTCCTATTTTAATATTTTTTTGATCAGGATTACTTAAAACACCGATAGTTGCCAATGATCTAGAGTCTATTTTTCTTACTTCGCCTGAAGCAAGCTTGATTAAGCTATAATTTCCGTCTAAACCACTTATTATTACTGATGCACCAGCAGATCTTGCTATTTTACCACCACCACCTGGTTGAATTTCAACATTGTGAATATTTATTCCAACAGGAATATCTTGAAGAGGCATACAATTGCCGACTTTGATTTCCTTTTTTGTTCCATTTTCAATTACATCACCAACTTTAATCTTTTGTGGTGCCAAATAATATGCGTGGGAGTTATCCTGAAATTTAACAAGCATTATATAACATGATCGATTTGGATCATATTCAATTCTTTCAACATTCGCCGGCATATCAAATTTTTTTCTATAAAAGTCAACATGGCGGTACATTTTTTTATGACCACCTGCTCTGTTTACAGAAGTAATATGACCATTATTGTTTCTTCCTTTCATTGAATTTTTAGGTGAAACTAATGATTTGAAAGGTTTACCTTTCCATAGCCCAGCTCTATCAACCAAGATTGTTCCTCTTGTTGATTTTGTATATGGTTTAAAAGTTTTTAATGCCATTTATTAAACTCCAGTTGTTAGATCAATACTTTGACCTTTTTTTAAAGTTATAATTGCTTTTTTAAATCCAGAAACTTTAACCTTTTTACCTCTTGTCAATTTTGTTCTGTTTTGTTTATTAATAATATTTATTTTTGTAACATTCACTTTAAAAATTTTTTCAATATTAGTTTTTAAATTCTTTTTATTAGCACTTGCAGGGACTTTGAAAACTATTTTATTTTGCTCAGAAAGATTAGTAGTTTTTTCTGTGAGTAGTGGAGATAAAATTTTATCGTATAAATTTAATTTTTCCATTATGAATATCTCTTTTCTAATTCTTTAATTGAGCTTTCTGTGAATACTACTCTTTTGTACTTAACAATATCAAAGGCACTAAAATGATTAACATCTGTAACTTTTACATTTGGAATATTTCTTACTGATTTTTCTATTTTTTCTTTTGAACTTTTATCTAAAATTATAATTGCATTTGTCATTTTAAATTTTTGAATTATTAAATTCATTTCTTTGGTTTTTTTAATTTCCTTATTAAAATCACTAAAAATTAATAAATCTTTATTAATATTTTTTTCTGTTATAATTGATGCAATACTTAATTTTTTTTCACTTTTGTTTAATTTTCTTTTTTTATAAGCTAACTCACCTTTTGGTCCATGAGCTATACCACCACCAACAAAAATTGGTGCTTTCCTACTAGCATGTCTAGCACCACCAGTTCCTTTTTGAGCATAAATTTTAGATGTTGGTCCTGAAACTTCGTTTTGTTGTTTTGTTTTAGCATGTCTGCCTTTATAATTTGCATTGGTTTTGTACAAAACACTATTGATCAATTTTGGATTAACTTTTGCAGAAAAAATTTTATCCAAAACTTCTATAGAGTCTTTTTTACCATCTAAATTTAATTTATCTAATTTCATTATTTTTTCTTTTTATCCGGTGTTTTTTTAGCTTCTTCGGCTAATTTAATTTTTTCATCAATTGTTAGTTTTTTAATATTTTTTACTGACTTTTTAACTAATATTTCAGAATTTTTTGATCCAGGTATTGACCCTTTTAAATAAAGTAATTCATTTTCAATATCGGTTTTAACTATTTCAATATTTAGCATTGTTCTAAGTTTATCACCCATGTGACCAGCCATTTTTTTTCCTTTAAAAACTTTTCCTGGATCTTGTCTTTGACCAGTTGAACCGTGCGATCTATGAGAAACAGATACTCCATGTGTGGCTCGTAATCCCCCAAAATTGTGCCTTTTCATAGCCCCAGCAAAACCTTTACCGATAGTTTTTGATCGAGTGTCTACAAATTTAATATCTTTAAATATTTCTAATCCAAATTCATTTCCCTCTTTAAAGTTTTCTGTATTTTCAATTCTAAATTCTTTTAGTTTTTTCTTAGCTTCTGTATTTTTCTTAGCAAAGAAGCCTTTCATTGCTTTTGTTAATTTTGAGTTTTTGATTTTGCCATACCCTAGTTGTACAGCTTTATAACCTCTTTTATCTTCTTCAATAACTTGAATAACTCTTGCTTTTTCCATTTTTAAAATAGTCACAGGAACTAGTTGACCAGTCTTATAAAACTCTCTAGTCATTCCAATTTTTTTTCCAATAAGAGCTATTTCGTTCATAACTAAATCTTTATCTCCACGTCTACACCTGATGCTAAATCTAATTTCATCAAAGCTTCAACTGTTTGAGGCGTTGGTTCTATTATATCAATCAATCTTTTATGTGTTCTAGATTCAAACTGTTCTCTACTTTTTTTATCAATATGTGGAGAACGTAGGACTGTATATCTTTCTGTTTTTGTTGGTAAAGGAATGGGTCCTTTTATAGTTGCACCAGTTCTCTTAACTGTATTGACAATTTCTTCGGTTGAAGCATCTAAAATTTTGTTATCGTAAGCTCTAAGTTTAATTCTAATATTTTGTTTTTCCATTATTAACCCGCTATCTTTTTAGTTACTTCATCTTGAACATTTTGAGGCACTTTTGAATAATGATCAAAAAACATTGAATATTGTGCTCTACCTTGAGACATAGATCTTAAATTATTTATATATCCAAACATATTTGCTAAAGGAACCATCGCTGTGATAACAGTTGCATTTCCTCGTTGCTCTTGAGTATTTATTTGTCCTCTCCTACTATTTAAATCACCTATCACATCTCCCATATAATCTTCTGGGGTTACTACCTCAACTCTCATAACTGGTTCGAGTAACTTTAAAGTACCTTTTGTACATGCTTCTTTAAAACAAGCCCTACTAGCTAGTTCGAAAGCAAGGACGCTAGAGTCTACATCGTGATGTAATCCATCTAAAATAGTAACTTTATAATCTATCATTGGAAATCCTGCTAATATTCCAGTATCAGAAACTGTTTCTATTCCTTTTTCTACACCTGGTATAAATTCTTTTGGTATAGCGCCACCTTTGATTTTACTTTCTACAGACCTACCAGAACCTGGTTCTTGAGGTTCAACAAGTAATTTAACTTTTGCAAATTGACCGGCACCTCCACTTTGTTTTTTATGTATATATTCAACCTCAGAAGCGTTTTGCAATGTTTCTCTATAAGCTACCTGTGGAGCTCCCACATTCGCTTCAACTTTAAACTCTCTTTTCATTCGATCAACAATTATATCTAGGTGTAGTTCGCCCATACCTTTTATAATTGTTTGACCTGACTCCTCATCAGATGTAACTCTAAATGAAGGATCTTCTTTAGCTAATCTGCCTAAAGCTTCACCCATTTTTTCTTGGTCAGCTTTTGTTTTTGGTTCAACAGCAATCTCAATTACTGGATCTGGGAATTCCATTGGTTCTAATAGAACTGGTTTCTCCTCATCACAAAGTGTATGACCCGTTATTGTGTATTTCAATCCTGCTAAGGCTACAATATCACCTGCATTAGCCTCTTTAATGTCTTCTCTAGAGTTAGCGTGCATCAAAAGCATTCTGCCAACTCTTTCTTCTTTTTCTTTAGAAGAATTATAAATACCAGTACCTGTTTTTATTGTACCAGAATAAACTCGAATAAATGTAAGGGAGCCAACAAATGGGTCATTTGCGACTTTGAAAGCAAGAGCTGAGAAACCAGCACCATCCTCAAATTTCATTTCTAATTCTTCTTCAGACCCTGGTTTTGTTCCTTTTATTGAGCCGATATCAATCGGACTGGGTAAATAATTTATAACTGCATCAAGTAAAGGTTGAACACCTTTGTTTTTAAAAGCCGAACCCGTTAAAACTGGTACAAAACTAAAATTCAAAGTACCTTTTCTTATACATTTTATTAAATCTTCTTCTTTAATTTCATCTCCATTAAGATAAGCTTCCATTAGTTTCTCATCTTGTTCCACAGCCATTTCAACTAACTCAGTTCTATATTTTTGAGATATCTCTTTTAAATCATCTGGAATTTCTTTGTATTCCCACTCAGCTCCTAAAGCTTCATTCTTCCAAACTTGAGCTTTCATTTTGACTAAATCAACAACACCTGTTAGTGAGGCCTCAATCCCAATTGGAACTTGAACTACAAGTGGTTTCGCTCCCAATCTGTCTTTAATCATGTCTACACATCTAAAAAAGTCAGCACCAGTTCTATCTAATTTATTTACAAAACAAATTCTTGGGACCTTATACTTATCAGCTTGTCTCCATACAGTTTCTGATTGAGGTTCTACACCTGCCACACCGTCAAAAACTGCTACCGCACCATCTAAAACTTTTAATGATCTTTCAACTTCAATTGTAAAATCTACGTGTCCTGGTGTATCAATAATATTAATTCTATGATCTTGCCAAAAACAAGTTGTTGCTGCTGAAGTGATTGTAATACCTCTTTCTTGTTCTTGTTCCATCCAATCCATTGTTGCCGCACCATCGTGTACTTCTCCAATCTTATGACTTTTACCCGTATAGTATAAAACTCTTTCAGTAGTAGTGGTTTTACCAGCATCAATGTGGGCCATGATCCCAATGTTTCTATATTTATCTAGTGTATGAGTTCTAGCCATAATCTTTTACCACCTAAAATGTGCGAAAGCTTTGTTTGACTCAGCCATCTTGTGCACATCCTCTCTTTTTTTTACTGCAGCACCTTTTTTTTCATATGCATCAAAAAGTTCATTAAAAATTTTGTCAGACATAAGTTTATCTTTTCTTTTTCTTGCAGAGTCTACTAGCCATCTAATTGCTAAAGCTTGAGCTCTTTTGCTTTTAACTTCTACGGGAACTTGATAAGTTGCACCTCCTACTCTTCTAGATCTTACTTCAACAGTAGGTTTGATGTTATTTATAGCTTCATTGAAAATATTAATCGGTTCATCTTTCGATTTTGTTTTAATTTTATCGATAGCATCATAGACAATTTTTGCTGCAACCCCTCTTTTACCATCATACATTATATTATTGATTAGTTTTGGGATTATCGTTGAATTAAATTTTGGATCTGGAACAACATTTTTTTTAGGTTGTGTTTTTTTTCTAGACATTATTTACCTTTTTTTGTTCCATAAAGAGATCTTCTTTTTTTTCTATTCGCTACACCTTGAGTATCAAGATTGCCTCTTAAGATATGGTAACGAACTCCAGGCAAATCTTTAACCCTTCCACCTCTAATTAAAACTACTGAGTGTTCTTGAAGGTTGTGACCCTCACCAGGAATATATGCTGTAACTTCAAAGCCATTAGATAATCTAACTCTTGCAACTTTCCTTAAAGCAGAGTTAGGTTTCTTAGGAGTAGTTGTATAAACTTTAACACAAACCCCTCTTTTTAAAGGTTGTTTTTCCAAAGCAGGAACTTTGTTCCTTTTAATTTGTTTTACTCTTCTTTTTTTTAACAACTGATTAATAGTTGGCATATTTTTTAAATTTTAATATTAATTGTTTTTGAGGGAAATAACTGACAGGTTATTTGTGGCAGCGTTTAGTGTCTAAGATTAACACTACATTCCAACCAAAAACACCGCCAAAATACTTATTAATTTGACTTTGTCAAACTAAAACTAGGTTTAGATAACCAAATTTTTATTGATTTACTGGGCTTTCTGAAGGTTCAATTTTCTCTTGTTCTGACAAAAATTTATTGTCATCTTCTAGAGCTTTTTTGTTCCATTTGTTCTTAATATTACCTGTTCCTGCAGGTACTAATCTTCCAACGATGACGTTTTCTTTAAGACCATTTAGTGGATCAACTTTACCTTTTATTGCAGCATCTGTAAGCACTCTTGTTGTTTCTTGAAATGAAGCTGCTGATATAAATGACTCTGTTTGAAGTGAGGCTTTAGTGATACCCATTAATACTCTTTCACCAACTGCAGGCAATTTCCCCTCTGACTTAAGCTTCTCATTATTATTATCAAATTTAATTCTATCAATAATTTCACCTGGTAAATATGATGAGTCTCCTGAATTCTTAACTTCAACTTTTTTCAACATTTGTCTCAAAATTGTTTCAATATGCTTATCGTTAATAATTACTCCTTGTAATCTGTATACTTCTTGGACTTGATTAACAAAATATTCAGTTAAATCTTTAATGCCCATAATTCTTAAAATATCATGAGGCAAAGGTTGGCCATCTAGTAGATATTCACCTTTTTTAATTCTTTCACCCTGATTAAAGTTAATATGTTTTCCTTTGGGAATTAAATAATTTGATGGTTCAGCTCCATCTTCAGGGACAATTGAAACTTTTTGTTTTCCTCTTACTTCTTTACCAAAAACAACTTGTCCATCATTTTCAGCAATTATAGCGCTGTCTTTTGCTTTTCTCGCCTCAAATAGTTCAGCAACTCTTGGGAGTCCTCCAGTGATATCTTTAGTTTTTGTAGTTTCTTTTGGAAGTCTCGCAATCACATCACCAGCTGAAACTTTTTGTCCATCTTTTACAGATAAAATTGAATCAGGAACCAAATAGTATCTAGCTTCATTGTCATCTGCTTTTTTAATAACATTCCCTTTTTCATCTCTTAAAGTAATTCTTGGTTTTAAATCAGTGCTTTTTGATTGAGATCTCCAATCAATAACAGACTTTGATGAAATACCTGTTGCATCATCTGTTGTTTCTTGAATTGAAACATTGTCGATTAAATCAACATAACTCGCAACACCACTTTTTTCGGCAATTACTGGTGTAGTGTAAGGATCCCATTCACAGATTTTAGTGTTTGCTTTTACTTTATCATCATTCTTAAAAAATAATTTTGATCCGTAAGCTACTTTGTATATTGCAACTTGAACCCCATTGTCATCCTCAATTGATAATTGGGTATTTCTTCCCATTACAATTAAGTTTTTCTTGGAGTCTTCTAGAATATTTGAATTAATAATCTTTAAAGTTCCCTCATTTTTAGTAACTATTTGAGAGTCTTGTTTAACTGACGCAGTTCCACCAACGTGGAATGTTCTCATTGTTAACTGAGTTCCTGGTTCACCTATTGATTGTGCAGAAATCATTCCAATTGCTTCTCCAACATGAACCATTTTACCTCTTGAAAGATCTCTTCCATAACACGTAGCACATACACCCTCTTTAGAACTGCATGTCATTACTGAATAAACTTTTAGAGATTTAACACCACCTGCATCAATTTGATCGCATCCTGCTTCATCAATCATAGAAGATTTTTTAATTATAATATCACCAGTAATAGGATTTTTCACATCAGCAGCTGTTACTCTACCAAGTGCTCTTTCTGATAGACTAACTACTACATTACCGCCTTCTAAAATTTCTGATAATTCAATAAATCCTGGGTTTTCACAATTAACTTTAGTTACTGTTAAGTCTTGAGCTACATCACAAAGTCTTCTAGTTAAGTAACCTGAACTTGCAGTTTTTAAAGCTGTATCAGCCAATCCTTTTCTAGCTCCGTGCGTAGAATTAAAATATTCTAAAGCTGTTAAACCCTCCTTGAAATTAGATATAATTGGACTTTCAATAATTTCTCCTGATGGTTTTGCAATTAATCCTCTCATACCAGCTAATTGCTTCATCTGTGCCGCTGAACCTCTGGCTCCGCTATCAGCCATCATAAACACTGAATTAATTTTTAATCCATCAGATGTTTTTTCTGTTGCTGAGATACCCTTCATCATTTCGCCAGCTACTTTGTCAGTACATTTTGACCATGCATCAACAACTTTATTATATTTTTCACCTCTAGTAATTAGACCCTCTGAATATTGAGTTTCATAATCAGCAATTAATTTTTTTGTATCATCAATAAGCTGAGTTTTGCTCTCTGGAATAACTAAATCATCTTTACCAAATGAAATACCTGCTTTAAAAGCATGTTTAAATCCTAAATCTTTTAATTTATCACAAAAAATAACTGTAGTTTTTTGTCCACAAAATCTAAATACAATATCAATCACTTCCGAGACAACTTTTTTTGGCAATAATCTATCAATTAAAGAAAATTTAATATCTTTGTTTTTTGGCAATAGATTAGCCAATAAAAATCTTCCAGCTGTTGAAGTATATTTTTCAAATTTTTTGTTACCTTTATCATCTATTGTCTCAAATCTAGAGATTATCGTTGTATGAACCTTTATTTGTCCAGATGATAAAGCGAATTCAATTTGGTCAGCGTCAGTAAAATAACCTGCTGATTTATCTGTTAACGGCTCTTGAGATAAATAATAAATTCCTAAAATCATATCCTGACTAGGAACAATTATTGGTTTTCCATTCGAAGGAGATAAAATATTATTTGTTGAAAGCATTAAAATTCTAGCCTCTAACTGTGCTTCCAAACTTAGTGGAACATGAACTGCCATCTGATCACCGTCAAAGTCAGCATTAAATGCAGCACAAGTTAATGGGTGTAGTTCTATAGCATCACCTTCAATTAATTTAGGTTCAAATGCTTGAACACCTAATCTGTGTAGTGTTGGAGCTCTATTAAGTAAAACTGGGTGCTCTCTAACAATAAGCTCAAGTGCATCCCAAACTGCATTTGTTTCTTTTTCAACTAATTTTTTAGCCTGTTTGATTGTAGAAACTAACCCTAACTTATTTAATCTTGCGTACAAAAATGGCTTAAATAATTCCAAAGCCATTTTTTTTGGCAGACCACATTCATGAAGTTTTAAATCCGGTCCAACAACAATCACTGATCTTCCCGAATAATCAACACGTTTTCCAAGTAAGTTTTGTCTAAATCTACCTTGTTTACCTTTTAGCATTTCTGCTAAAGATTTTAGAGGTCTTTTTCCAGTTCCAGTAATAACTCTGCCTCGTCTACCATTATCAAATAATGCATCAACTGACTCCTGGAGCATTCTTTTTTCATTTCTAACTATAATATCTGGAGCTTTAAGATCCATTAATCTTTTCAAACGATTATTTCTGTTAATTACTCTTCTGTATAAATCGTTCAAATCTGATGTAGCAAATCTTCCACCATCCAAAGGTACTAATGGTCTTAATTCAGGTGGTATTACTGGTACAACTGTCATAATCATCCACTCAGGTTTCTGACCAGTTTCAATAAAAGACTCTACAAGTTTCAATCTTTTTATTGCTCTTTCCTCATTAACTTTAGATTTTGTTTCTTTAATAAAATTAACTAAATTTTTTCTTTCTTGTTCTAAATCTAAGTTTTTAAGCATTTCAAGGACTGCTTCAGCTCCAATACCTGCTGTGAAAGATTCTTCACCAAATTCACTTTGATATTTTGCTAATTCCTCTTCATTTAAAAGTTGATTTTTTTGTAATCCTGTTAATCCCGGTTCTACAACTATAAAGTTTTCAAAATATAATACTCTTTCAATTTCTTTTAACTTCATATCTACAGCTAAAGCAATTCTGCTAGGTAAAGATTTTAAAAACCAGATATGAGCAACGGGTGTTGCTAGATTAATGTGACCCATTCTTTCTCTTCGAACGTTAGATTTAGTTATTTCAACACCACATTTCTCACAAATAATTCCTCTAAATTTCATACGTTTGTATTTTCCACACAAACATTCATAATCCTTTATTGGACCAAAAATTCTTGCACAAAATAAACCATCTTTTTCAGGTCTAAACGTTCTGTAATTAATTGTTTCAGGTTTTTTGATTTCTCCATAAGTCCATGATTTAATTTTTTCAGGACTAGCTAATGAAATTTTAATGCTATTAAAATTTTGAGCTTCTGAAATTTCTGTATTTTTAAATAGGTCTGTTAATTCTTTTTTCATAATTAATTAAGCTCCACATTTAATGCTAATGATTTAATTTCTTTTACTAAAACGTTAAATGACTCTGGAATACCAGACTCAAAATTCTCTTCACCTTTAACAATTGTCTCGTAAACTTTTACACGTCCAGCAACATCATCAGACTTTACAGTTAAAATCTCTTGTAGAGTATAAGAAGCTCCATAAGCTTCCAGAGCCCATACTTCCATTTCACCAAATCTTTGACCTCCCAATTGAGCTTTTCCACCTAATGGTTGTTGAGTAACCAAACTATATGGACCTGTAGATCTAGCATGAATTTTATCTTCTACTAAATGGTGTAATTTTAACATGTAAATAATACCAACAGTTACAGGTCTATCAAATTTTTCACCTGTTCTTCCATCCCATAAGTATGTTTGTCCTGATCCTGGGAGATTAGCAAGTTCAAGCATTTCAGTTACATCTTTTTCTTTAGCACCATCAAATACAGGCGTTGAAATAGCAATTCCATTTTGTAAGTTTTCACATAAATCTCTAAATTCTGTTTTGCTTAATTTTTCAACTTTCTCATCAAATATCACTTCACCATAAACAGATTTTAAAAATTTAGAAATTTTTTCCGTTTTCTCAATCTTTTTATTATTTTCGTTAACTAATTTTTTAACTTGTTCACCAAATTCTTTACAAGCCCAGCCTAAATGAGTTTCCAAAATTTGACCTACATTCATTCTACTTGGCACACCTAATGGATTTAAAACAATATCTACTGGCCTTCCATCTTCTCTATATGGCATGTCTTCAACGGGTACAATTTTACTAACAACACCCTTATTGCCATGTCTTCCAGACATTTTATCTCCTGGTCTTAATCTTCTTTTAATTGCTACAAAAACTTTAACCATTTTCATAACACTTGGTAATAAATCATCTCCACTTCTAATTTTTAAAACTTTGTCCTCAAATCTTTCAGTTATATCGAATTTAGCTTTATTATATTGGTCTTTTAATTGGGATAAAGTCGTCTCATTATTTTCATTGCCAACTGTAATTTTAAAAATATCAGTAATTGATAATTTATTAATATTTTCAAAATCAAGTTTTGTGCCAATTTCTAGATCTTTAATTTTCTTAGTTAGAGATTTACCTGTTAAAAACTCAGCAACTCTTTGTTTAATACTTCTCTCTAAAATTTCTTCTTCAACAATTTTATCTTGTTGTACTTGTTCAATTTCAGCTCGTTCAATTGTTATTGACCTCTCATCTTTTTCAATCCCATGCCTATTGAAAACTTTAACATCAACAACAGTTCCACTGCTACCTCTAGACATTCTCAGAGAAGTATCAGTAACATCAATGGCTTTTTCACCAAAAATTGATCTTAATAATTTTTCTTCTGGTCCGGAGGCTGAATCTCCTTTTGGAGTAACTTTACCAACTAAAATATCACCAGCGTTAACTTCAGCTCCAATATAAACAATTCCAGATTCATCTAAATTTTTTAAAGCTTCCTCATTTACATTTGGTATATCTCTTGTGATATCTTCTTCTCCTAATTTAGTATCTCTGGCCATAATTTCATATTCAACGATATGAACAGAAGTGAAAACATCGTCTGTTACACACCTTTCAGAAATTAATATTGAGTCCTCAAAATTATATCCTTGCCATGGCATAAAGGCTACGGTTACATTTTTACCTAACGCTAACTCACCCAATCTAGTTGATGGACCGTCAGCAATTATGTCTCCAGATTTAACTTTATCACCAACTCTTACTAGAGGTCTTTGATTTATACACGTATTTTGATTTGATCTTTTAAATTTTTGTAGATTATAAATATCTACACTTGATTTAGTAAAATCTGTTTCATCTGTAACTTTAACTACAATTCTTTTACCATCAATTTTGTCAACTAAACCATCTCTTTTTGCAACAATCGTTACACCTGAATCTAAAGCAACATCACTTTCAATTCCAGTTCCAACTAATGGGGACTCAGGTTTTAAAAGAGGCACTGCTTGTCTCATCATATTAGAACCCATTAATGCTCTATTTGCATCATCATTTTCTAAAAATGGTATCAGTGAAGCTGCAACTGAAACAAGTTGTTTAGGTGATACATCTATATAATCAATTGTTTCTGGTTTTGATAATAAGAAGTTTAAATTTTGTCTGCAAGAAACTAGTTCTTCTATAATTTTACCATTTTTATCAATTTTGGTATTTGCTTGTGCAATTGTAAATTTAGTTTCCTCCATCGCAGATAAGTATTCGACCTTATCCTGTACAACGCCTTCTTTTACTCTTTTATATGGACTTTCAATAAAACCATATTTATTAATCTTTGCATAAGTTGATAAACTATTAATCAAACCAATGTTTGGTCCTTCAGGCGTTTCGATCGGACAGATTCTTCCGTAGTGAGTTGGATGAACATCACGCACCTCAAAGCCTGCTCTTTCTCTGGTTAATCCACCTGGACCTAATGCTGAAACTCTTCTTTTGTGAGTAATCTCAGATAATGGATTAGTTTGATCCATAAATTGAGATAATTGAGAACTTGCAAAAAAATCTTTTAAAGAAACTGTTAATGGTTTTGCATTAATTAGATCTTGTGGCATAGCTGACTCAACATCAAGCGTAGTCATTTTTTCTTTAATGGCTCTTTCCATTCTGTAAACACCAATTCTTGCTTGATTTTCAACTAATTCTCCAACTGATCTTACTCTTCTATTTCCTAAATGATCAATATCATCAACTTCATCTTTGCCGTCTCTTAAATCTAACATCTTATGGATAATAGCAATAATATCATCATCTCTTAAAATAGTGATTTTATCTGAACACTCTAAATTCAATCTTGAATTCATCTTAACTCTTCCAACATCAGAAAGATCATACCTGTCAGAACTAAAGAATAAATTATTAAAAATTTGAGTAGCAATTTCTATGGTTGGTGGTTCCCCTGGCCTCAACATTTTATAAATTTCTGTAATTGCCTCATCTTTTGAATTATTTTTGTCATTTAAAATTGTATTTAACAAATAAGGACCTTTATTTATTAAATTTATAATTGAAATTTCTAAAGAATAAATTTTTGCATCTAAAATTTTTTGAATGATAGTTTCATTTAATTCTGTACCAATTTTAAAAGTACCTTCTTCTTCTTCACTAACTTTAACATCTTTGTGCAAAAATTTACCATACAAGGTTTCTTTCGATACAAGAATATCTTTAAGTCCATCATTTGATAACTTTTTAGCATTTAAATAATTAATTTTTTCCCCTAGCTTAATTACTACATTACCGGTTTTTGCATCAATTACTTCCTCAGAAAAATTTTTAGCTTTATAATTCTCTGGATTAAACTTTGTTTTCCACTTTTCTGTCTTAGGATCGAATGTAAATAGTTCTTTTTCATAAAACTCATTTGCAATTTCTGATTTTGTGTAACCTAATGCTAATAATAATGTTGATGCAAAAATTTTTTTCTTTCTGTCAATTTTAAAATATAAAAAATCTTTAACATCATATTCAAAATCTAGCCAAGAACCTCTATTTGGAATTACTCTGCAATTAAATAAAAGTTTACCACTAGCATGAGTTTTTCCTTTATCATGATCAAAAAATACACCTGGACTTCTATGCATTTGGTTAACAACTACTCTTTGCACACCATTTGTAATAAAAGTTCCACTGTTTGTCATCATAGGTACTTCACCCATGTAAACTTCTTGTTCTTTTGCAGATAAAATATCTTTTGTGTTATTTTCTTGATCAATTTCATAAACAACTAACCTAAGAGTACACTTTAATGCTGATGAATAAGTAAGACCTCTAGCAATACATTCTTCAACATCAAATTTTGGCTTTTCTAATTTATAAGATACGTATTCTAAAGTGGCTTTATCATTTAAATCTTCTATAGGAAATATTCCTTTGAAAACTCTGTCAAAACCTTTAGTTAATACTGCTTCTGAACTAAAAACTGTTAATTCATCATATGAATTTTTTTGAACTTCGATAAGATTAGGAATAGATAAACTTTCTTTTAGTTTACCAAAACTTTTTCTAATATTCTTTTTTTCAGTAAAAGATATTTGCATCTATGTATACAACTGATTAACACGTTAATCAGTTTTGAAATCTTTCTTAATTAATTTATTTAAGTTCTACTTTTGCGCCAGCAGCTTCTAGCTTAGCTTTAATTTCTTCAGCTTCTTTTTTAGGAACACCAGATTTAACCTCTTTAGGTGCCCCCTCAACTAAATCTTTAGCTTCTTTTAATCCTAGTGAAGTGGCTGCTCTTACTTCTTTAATAACATTAATTTTTTTATCACCAACTGATACGAGCATGATTGAAAAATCATCTTTATCTGCTGCTGCTTCGCCGCCCGCTGCTGCTGCTGGAGCTGCTGCGGCCATTGGAGATACACCCCATTTTTCTTCTAATTGTTTTGAAAGATCTGCTGCTTCAGCAACAGTCAAACTTGATAAGTCTTCTATAATTTTATTTAGGTCAGGCATATTGTCTACTCTTTGGGTTTTGTTTCAGAAATTTCTGGGGTCAAACTACTCATTTTTTCTGAGTGTGCAAGTAAAATACTTACTATTTTTGACGCTGAAGCATTTAATATTCCTATAATATTAGCTCGAGCTTCATCTAATGTAGGTAAATTAGCAACTTTTTCTACCCCAGCTTGATCTAAAACTTCATTGTCCATTATTCCACCAATAAGCTTTAAATTTTCATTATCTTTTGCAAATTTAGAGAGAATCCTTGCTGACATTATTGCATCTTCTCCAAAAGCGACTGCTGTAGGTCCTGAGAATAGATTTGATAAATCTTTGCACTTAGTTTTTTCTAAGGCTAATTTTGTTATTCTATTTTTTGTGATTTTAAAAATAATACCCTTTTCTCTCATTTTAGCTCTTAACTCATCAAGCTGAGGCATAGTTAAACCTTGGTAGTGTGTAACCATTACTGCTTTGCTATTTTCAAACTGATTAGCCATCTCAGAAATATAATTTTTTTTCTGTTCCTTGTTCATCATAATTATAATGCCTTACCTAATTTAACTTTATAAGAAACACCCATTGTTGATGTAGCAAAAGTATTTTTAATTAAATCACCTTTTAGAGTATTGTTAGATTTTTCTTTCTCTAGAGAGTCTAAAATTGCATTATAATTTTTTAATAATTGATCATCATTAAAAGATTTTTTGCCGATACTTACTCCGATATTTCCATCTTTATCATTTCTAATTTCAACTTGACCAGACTTTGCATTAGTTACAGCTTCTTTTATATTTTCTGAAACAGAACCAAGTTTTGGGTTCGGCATTAATCCTTTTGGTCCCAAAACCTTTCCAAGTTTTGAAAGCTTGACCATCATACCTGGCGTACAAATTAATTTTTCAAAATTTAATTCACCAGATTTAATTTTTTCTATAAATTCGTCACTTCCTACCAAATCTGCTCCAGCATTTTTTGCTTCTTGAGCTTTATTGTCTTCACAAACAACAGCGACTTTTACTTTTTTTCCAGTTCCACCTGGTAAGTTAACAACAGTTCTAATATTTACTTCACCTTTTTTTTGTTTATTATTTATTTGAAAACTTAAGTCTAAGGACTCATCAAACTTAGTTGTACAATTTTTTTTAAGTTCTGGTAATAACTTTTCTATGGGCTGAGCATTTTGATCTCTTGTTTTTTCAGGTAGTTTTTTAAATCTTTTAGATTTCATTATTCTTTAACCTCTATACCCATTGATCTTGCTGATCCTGAAATTATCTTAACTGCTTGATCTAAATCTAGAGCATTCAAGTCATTCATTTTTTGTTTAGCAATCTCTTCTGCTTGTTTTTTTGTAATAGAAGCAACAATACTTCTGCCTGGTTCTTTAGATCCACTTTTTAATTTTGCTGCTTCCCTAATAAAGAATGATGCTGGGGGTGACTTAATTTTAAAATCAAATTTTTTATCCTTATAAACTGTAATTTCAACTGGAACAGGTTTACCTGCCATTGATTTAGTTTTGTCATTAAATGCTTTACAGAATTCCATGATGTTAACACCACGTTGACCCAATGCAGGTCCGACTGGTGGTGCGGGATTAGCTTGACCACCTTTGATCTGTAATTTTATAAATCCACTAATTTCTTTTTTTGCAGCCATTAACTTGTTTTCTCCACTTGATTATATTCTAATTCAACCGGTGTAGGACGACCAAATATAGAAACTGAAACCTTAAGTCTAGACTTTTCTTCATCAATTCCTTCAACCATTCCACTGAATGATGCAAAAGGTCCATCTACTACTTGAACTTTTTCTCCAACGCTGTACTCTATACCAGATTTTGGCTGAGCCACACCATCTTTTATTTGACCTAAAATTTTCTCAATTTCTTTATCTGAAACAGGAACTGGTATTCCTTTAGTACCTAAAAAACCACTTACTCTCTTTATATTTTTTATCATATGATAAATGCTGCTATCCATCTCACTCTTTATCAATACATAACCTGGAAAGTATTTTTTTTTTCTTTGTACTCTTTTTCCCCTTTTTACTTCAGTTACATCATGAGTTGGGACAACAATCTCCTCAAATTTTTCAGAAATTTTAGCTTTTTCAGCTTCTTCTTTGATTAAACCAGCAACTTTATTTTCAAAACTTGAGTGAGATTGAACAATGTACCAATTTTTCATTATATACTCACTTTTAGCAGTAGTTCTAAAAAGAATTTTAAAGCTTGATCAAGAAGTAAAAAAAATAAAGACATTACAACAGCCATTACAAAAACCATTAAAGCACCTTGCAGTGTTTCCTTCCATGTAGGCCATGAAACTTTAAAAGCTTCTTGTTTAACTTCCTGAATAAATTTAATTGGGTTTTTCATATTAATTTTAGCTCTGATTGGCAGGAGCGGAGGGACTCGAACCCTCAGCCTCCGGTTTTGGAGACCGGCGCTCTACCAATTGAGCTACACTCCTATATAGAGTTTACTCTATAATCTTAGTTACTACTCCAGCTCCTACAGTTCTACCGCCTTCTCTAATTGCAAAGTTTAATTTTTCCGACATCGCAATTGGTGTTATTAGCTTAACTGTAAATTTAGCATCATCACCGGGCATTACCATTTCTGTTCCAGATGGCAATTCAACTTCACCAGTAACATCAGTTGTTCTAAAATAAAACTGAGGTCTATACTTAGTAAAGAAAGGTGTATGTCTTCCACCCTCCTCTTTTTTTAGAACATAAGCTTGAGCTTCAAATTTAGTATGTGGTGTAACTGATCCAGGTTTACAAAGAACCTGACCTCTTTCTATGTCAGTTCTTTCTACCCCTCTCAATAAAACACCTACGTTATCACCAGCTTCACCAGAATCTAAAAGCTTTCTAAACATCTCAACACCAGTACAAACCGATTTTTTAGTTTCTCTAATACCAATGATTTCAATCTCATCACCAGTTTTAAGAACTCCTGACTCTACTCTTCCAGTTGCAACTGTTCCTCTTCCTGAAATTGAAAACACGTCTTCAACTGGCATTAAGAAATCTTTATCTTTAGGTCTATCTGGTTGAGGAATAAAATCATCAACACTTTTCATTAATGCTAATATAGAATTTTTTCCAATTTCTTCATCTCTTCCTTCTACAGCAGCAAGTGCAGAACCCTTAGTTATTGGAGTTTTATCACCTGGAAATTTATATGAAGTTAATAACTCTCTGATTTCTTCTTCTACAAGATCAATCATTTCTTTATCGTCAACTTGATCTACTTTATTTAAATAGACAACAATAGCTGGTACACCAACTTGCCTTGCTAAAAGAATATGTTCCCTAGTTTGAGGCATTGGACCATCAGCTGCATTAACTACTAAAATTGCTCCATCCATTTGAGCAGCACCAGTAATCATATTTTTTACATAATCAGCGTGACCTGGACAGTCTACATGTGCATAATGTCTCTTTTCTGTTTCATATTCAACATGGGCAGTCGAAATTGTAATTCCTCTTTCTTTTTCCTCAGGTGCTTTATCAATTTGATCATATGCAACTGCTTGAGCTCCACCTGTTGCTGCTAGCGTGATAGTTATTGCTGCAGTTAAGGTAGTTTTACCATGGTCGACATGACCGATTGTACCAATGTTACAATGCGGTTTATTTCTAACAAATTTTTCTTTTGACATTACTTTTTTTCCTCACATTCTTTCTTTTAATAATTTTTAATTCTTGGAGCGGGTAAAGGGAATCGAACCCTTACATCCAGCTTGGAAGGCTAGCGTTCTACCATTGAACTACACCCGCGCAACCCAAGAATAACACTCCAGATTATTCAAATATTTATTGAATGGTGGAGGGGGAAAGATTCGAACTTTCGAAGACCGAAGTCAACGGGTTTACAGCCCGCCCCATTTGACCGCTCTGGAACCCCTCCTTTGGGGAAGTGTCCCCTGTTCAATAAAGCTTCAAACAACACGCGTTTTATATATTTTATTCATGTAATTGCAATATGAGAATTATTAAGAAAATATAGTAAAAACCGTGTAAAAGTTGATAAATTTTATGAATAAAACATCATTTTTTATTATAGGTCAACACGCGGTCATTGAGGCTCTTAAAAATCCTAAAAGAAAAGTTTTAAGATTATTTTTAACTGAAGAAAGTAAAAAAAACATTCACAGAAAAAGCCCAAAAAAAAATCTACTTGAAGATGTTAAGGTTTATTTTAAAACAAAAAAAGAACTGGATAAGTATACAACAAAAGAAAATTTACTTCATCAAGGATATGTTGCTGAAATTGAACACTTGGAAAAACCGATTTTAAAGGAATTTATTAAAAATAAAGATAATTTAATTTTAGTTTGTTTGGATAATGTTACAGATCCAAGAAATATTGGTTCGCTTATCAGAAGTGCAGTCTCTTTTAATATAGATGGAATAATTGTAAAAGATAGGCATTTTCCAACAGACAGTAAACTAATGTATAAAGCAGCGAGTGGTTGTTTAGAATATATGAACATTTTTGAAGTATCAAATATTAATAGTACATTAAAAAATCTAAGAGAAAGAAATTTTTGGGTTTATGGGTTTGATGCAAGAGGGGAAAAAGATTTTACAGATGTTAAGTGGGAAGGAAAAAATGTTCTTCTCTTTGGATCTGAAGGCTTTGGTATGAAAAAGCATACAGAAAAATATGCTGATTTTTTTGTTAAAATAAATATGAATAAAAACATTGAAAGTCTTAATATATCTAATAGTGCTGCAATTGTTTTTCATCACTTGAGTTATTTAAAAAAAGTTAATTAATTATTAAATGTTAACAATACATTTTGAAAAAGTTTTAGATGTAATTTTTTTCTACAAAATTTAAGTATTTTTTACAATTTAATTGATAATCAAACCTACCAAAATTATTATATCCAATTTTAATTTTCTTATTTATTATTTTCTTTTGTTTATTATAAATATTTATCAATTGTGCTATTTTTTTATAATCACCAATTTCTACTAAATCACCAGCCCTACCATTTAAAAGAATTTCTCTAGGTCCAGTTGGACAATTTGTAGAGATAATATATTTTTTTAAAAATTGGGCCTCCAATAGAATGTTTGGTAATCCCTCATATTTAGAACTTAGTAAAACAATATTTGATTTTTTTAAGTAAGGATAAGGATTTTTTTTATAACCGATTAACTTAATTTTATGATTAAGTTTATTATCATTTATATATTTTTCCAATAAAAATTTATTTTTACCTTTGCCAATTATAATCATTTTAACTTTTAAATCTGGTTTCAAAATCTTTATAGCTTTAAGAGATGTTAAATGATCCTTTTGATCTGTTAATCTACCAATAGAGATTATATTAATATAGCCTTTTTTAAAAAAATTTATCTTTTTATTTTTACTTGATAATTTCTTTTTTATAAAATTCTTATCAAATGGATTAAAAATACATTTTGGATTTATGTTAAATTTTTTTTTAAATATCTTTTTAAAATCAAGAGAGTTTACCATTACATCATCAGCTAATTTTATTATGATCTTATAAATCTTATTTTTAATATAATTTTGAGACCATCCTTGTGGAGCTGAATTAGATCTTGTAACAATGTTGGCTTTCAGAATTTTAGCTACCAGAACAGCATAAATATTTGCCTGAAATGCAAATATCAATGGTTTATCTTTTCTCTTTATTAGATTGAAAAATAAGATGAACAAACAAACTAGGTATTTTACTATCCTATTTTTTTTTTGCCAAAAAACATTTTTTGTTCCAATGAATTTGATACCTTTTTTAAAATTTTTATATTTGTCATAATTAGCTGTCAGGATTTCTACTGATATTCCACAATTTTTAAAATAATTGCTGATTAAATATAAATTTTTTTCTACACCACCATCTTCTAAAGATGGGTTAAATATCATTAAATTTTTTTTCATTAAATAGTTATTTTATAAAACTTTTTGCTAGTAATGAAATCTAAATCTAATAAATCTTGCTTAATTAATTTTTTTAATTATAAGTTTTACAACGCCCTTGTAGCTCAGTTGGTAGAGCAATTGATTTGTAATCAATAGGTCCGCGGTTCGAATCCGTGCGGGGGCACCACTTATAAAAAATTATCTTTCATAAAAAACTTTATTAAATAAATTGTAATCATGAAATTCGTGCTCAAACACTAAACCCTCTTCTGATTGACTTATTATATAAAAACCACCCTCCTCTAATGTTAGATGAAGTGGACATTTATCATTAACAAACATTTTACAATTAATTACTGAGTTGTGTGCTGAAACAATAGCATTTGTATTTTTATCGATTTGAATTTCTGAATAAAACCTTTTAAGATTTTCTAATCTATTTTCTTTATTCTCGTTATATGGTCCTTTATGAACAAGAATACGATGTAAGGAATCATATCCACCAAATGCAAGTTTGGCTGTTTGTCTTGAACGACAAGATACGGAAGAATAAACTTTACCTATAGGTAAACCAATAACTTTAAGATGTTCACCCATTGCTTTAGCTTGGATTAATCCTCTCTCATTTAAACATACTGCATTTTTAAAATAATCATTTTCAGCGTATCTGCTCTCATTAATTCCATTTTCGTGTACATCACTTTCAAGAGCATCATACATTGTTACATCAATCCATTTGTCTCGTTCGGCATGTCTAAAATGAAGAATATAACCACCATTTAAAATTTCATTGGCCCAGAAAATGTCTTCATCAATATTATCGTAATCAGCTGGTTCTTCTTTTTTAATTTTAATATTAATAAATTCAGCAATTTTTTCTCTTTTTTCATAAATATTTATAATCGCTGAGAACGTTATTATTAATAATGATAATGTGAGAAAGCTAATAGTAAAAAAAATGATAAGATTTTTATATTTCATAGTTAAATTTATACTATAAGAAATATCATATATTATTATTTTTTATTTGTAACCTTTTTAGTTATCCTAAGTGAATGCATCATAGATAATAAGGTAGGTGGAACACACAAAATTTTATTCAATGATGCAGAGTCAATTACAAAGAAATTTGATAATTTATCAACTTTACCAAAATTATTAGAAAAAATAATTTTTTTTTTAATATTACCCTTTTCAGATAAAAAAATAGCTCCATAATGATTTCCTGCTAAAGCAGGTAAAAATTTACCTATAAAATAAATGGTAAAGTAATTTTGAACACTATTTATCTTTTTAAATAATTTTTTTAATGAGTATTTTTTAACATAATTTTTTCGAGTATATATTTTTGAGTTATTCATAATTTCAACTTCAGAATTATGATCAATACTAATGTATGAAATGGATAAATATTTAAATATATTCAAACTTAAAACTATTCTAAATAATCTTTTAAATATATTTGGTAAAAAATTGTAAAATATCTGTGAAAATAAATAGCATTGTATGTAAATTTTCGCTTTTCCATTATTTATTATTATTCCCTGATAAATAGGATGAGAGTTATCTAAATCAATATTAATTTTTCTTTTAAATAAAGATAAAAATAAACCTTTTTTGTTGGTATTCATAAAAACAGTTTTATTTCGTGAGACTAGACTATTATTTATGATTCTGCTTGAAGACAATGCACCAGCTCCACAAAAAACATAATCATATTGGATCTTAATAATTTTTTTGTTAAGAGATTTATAAAACAAATATTTTATATTTTTGATTTTACTTACTTTTTGAACTTGACCTTTTATATATTTGATCTTTTTCTTTTTTATTAAATCTTTAAAAAAACTTTTTGTCTCGAATGGGATTATCTTATTCTTGTTTTCAACTTTTTTACAAAAAAAAATAGGTTTACCAATCCAAGATTTATTTGTAAAAAAAACTTTTTTAATATCAATTTCATTAAGTTTTACAAAATCAAATTTATTTTTTTTATAATCAACCAATTCATTTGTATAAAAAGTGTAATTCTTAATTAATTTAAGTATTTCTTCAAATAACTTTTCCTTTTCTTTTATGAAAATATTATCAAAATCTGATTGTGTTGAGCCCGCCACTACTCCTTTCCAAACCTCAGAAAGACCTCCAAAAAAAGAATAGTCCTCGATTTTTTTTTTGTAATAAAATGGCTTTAAAATCGAGGTGTAATTATCTTTGCCCTTATAATTAGTTGCAACATCTATTACTATTGGTGAATAACCATTTTTTATTAAATTTAATACGCAAACTAAAGATGTAAAACTTGATCCAATAATAATACAATTTTTATTTTTATTCATATTCTTTAATATTTTAAAAATGAATTTATGATTTTAATATTTTGTGAAATTTTTTTATCATTTAAACTATTATGAATCGGTAATAGAATTATATTTTTTGATATATATTGCGAGTTAATACACTGTTCACCAAAATCTTTAAAACATTCAATGTCATCACAAGACCTATAGAAATATTTTGTATGATCAATATTATTTTTATAAAGATGTTCACTAAAAAGTTTTTTTTTATCGTCTTTAATTAATATTGGAAAATTAATATATGAATTCTTTTCCTCTAAATTTTTTTTTCTATCAATTAATTTTAGATAATCATTTTTAATACCTTCTTCATAGAGTAAAAAATTATGTTCTCTTTCTTCTCTTTTTAAAAAAGTTTTTTCTAAATTCTTGTAAATCTCTAATACTTGTCCATTATTCATTTTCTTTTTATAACTATTGTTAAGATTATTTTTTCTTTCTGGATTTGGATCATTTTTAGATAAATTTTGTATAAATTTTATATTTTTTAAATCACCAAACTTAAAAAGGTTAAATGTAAATAATTCATAAATTAAAGGGAAGGTTAGTATTTTGATTTGAACACCTTTTATAAAATAATTTAATAAATCTCTATAATTATAAATGCTCCAGTTTTCTTGACGATTTCTTAAAAAATCTTTGAATTCATTATCAGAAGTAATTACCGCACCGCCATGGATACTTTGAATAACTTTAAATAAATTGAAACTAAAAACTGAATAATTAACATAATCAACAATTGATTTTTTTTTCAATGTAGATGTAATAGAAATTGCACAATCAAGTATGACCTCAACTTTATATTTTTTAGTAACCTTTAGTATTTCTTCGATATTTGTATTAATTTGGTAATTACAAATAAGTACAGCACATATATCTTTATCTAATGCCAGCTTTTGATCAAGCTTATCTATATCTATATCAAATGAATCTTTTTTAAAATCTATAAAATCAGGATAACAGCCAGCACATAAAACCATATTTACAATGTCATATACAGTTAATGGTGACATCAAAATTTTTTTTTTTGAAAACTTTTTTTTTAAAAATTCTACTATTAAATAAATTCCAACTCTTGCTTTGTTGACTGGTATAAAAGTATTTTCCTCTTTTGATTTAAAAAATTTTTTAAAAAATTCATTAAAATATTTTTCATCTATTTTTGATGGAAAAATAGAACCTAAAAAAATTTTTAATAAGTTTCCTGGATATAATATTTGTCTAGGTGGTATTCTTCTATTCAAAAAAAATTAGTCTCCTTAAAGTACTGTTAAAGTTGATTTAAAAAAATTAAAATAAAAATAATATTCATAAATATTTAAAAATTATAAACTTTAATTATATGATGTTTATGATAACTTAAAATATTACCAATTTTAACAAATTTTTGTAAATTTCTGATGCAAAAAATATTAGATAAAACTACAGACTATTCTGGAATTAGCGGTATCTATTTTAAAAAATTATTAAGAGAAATTATTAAAATTGGCAATCTCAATAATGATAATTTAAAGATATTAGATTTTGGTTGTGGTAAAGGTGTATTAAAAAAATTAATAAATACTAATAATCCAAAAACAAAAGTAATAAATTATGATGTAAAAGAAGAATATACTGAGGTAAAAGATTGGCGCGATCAAGAGTTTGATATTGTTGTCTCAAATGAAGTATTTCATTCATTTAGATCACATAAATTAGAAGAGCTTCTAAATGATTTTAAAAAAAAAAATCCAAATTTAGAAATTATAGCTGGAATTAGCAAACAATCTTGGCTCAATTATATTGGAAAAATCATTTTTTTTGAATTTGACTCTCACAAATTTACAATTTTAAATCCCAAAGAAGAAATGAATATATTAAAAAAACACTTAAATATTGTTGATCACAAGTCAGTATGGTTCTTGGCAGATATATACAGATTTAACTTTAAAAAGACTTAAAATAAAAAAACTTATTTTTTAAAAATTTCATATTTTTTTTTAGAAACATTTTGATTTGAAAATATTTTTTTTATTGTTTCAAGCATAAGAACTATTGAAAAAAAAATTAATCCCGTGAGTGAGAAAAAAATAAATAATACTGGTAGAGGGGTATCGATGAAAGATATATCTAAAAACAATTTTAAATAAACCATATATATGAAACTGACAAGAGACAGAAAAAAAGAAAACAAACCTAAAAAACCTATTGTGTAAAAATATGATCTTTCATTTTTTGTAAAATTCATAAATATTAAGTCAATTAAAACTCGAAAAATTCTTTCAAAACCATAATTACTTTTGCCTTTAATTCTTGGTCTATGATTAACTTCAACTTCTTTAATACTAGTAATATTTTGATTTATTTGTGCTGCAAAAAGTCTATGAAAATCACCAAAAAAATTCTCGGTTTCGATTATTTTTTTATTAAATATTTTTAGAGAACATCCATGATCAGAAATTTTCGAATTAGTTAATTTCCTAACAATAAAATTTGCAAATTTACTTGGTATTATTTTTGACCAATAAGGGTCTTTTCGATACTTCCTATGACCATGAACAACTGTATTTTCATTTTTTAAGTACTCTTTAATCATTGGTATAAAATCATTAGGATCATTTTGCAAATCACCATCTAATAAAATAATATTTTCAAAAGCTGATACCTCTATTCCATTAAGTATTGAGGCTGATTGTGATAAATTTTTATTATTTTTAATAATAGTGGTTGATACAATATTTTTAAGACTCTTTAATATTTCAAAAGTATTATCAGAAGAACCATCATCAACATAAAGAATTTCGAAATTAAATTTATTTTCAGCAATTAAAATCTTAATAACTTTTAGAATTTCATCATTTAAATTTGTAATATTTTCACCTTCATTGTATAAAGGAACAATAATCGAAAAATTCATTTCACTTTTATACATTAATTATGAATTTTATGAATTAAATTTTTAAAAAATTAAATTTATGTGCGCAATATTTGGAATAATTGGTGAAACAAATCTCTCTCTACTAAAGAGAATGTCTTCTTGTCAAATATACAGAGGTCCAGACTCTCAAAGTTTTTATGAAAATAAGAAAAGTAATTTTTCAATTGGTATGAATAGGCTGTCCGTAATAGATAGAAAAAGTGGAAAGCAACCTATGTTTTCCCATGATAAAAGATTTATTGGGGTATTTAATGGAACAATATATAATTTTAGAGAAATTAAAAATTTTTTAGAAAAGAAAAAAATTTCCTTTAAAACTAATTCTGATACAGAAGTATTAATAAATGCTTATAGTTACTGGGGAAATAAAAGTTTCAATTATTTTGATGGAATGTGGGCATCTTGCATTTATGATTTTAAAAAACAAAGCGTAAATTTATCAAGGGATTATATGGGGCAAAAACCTCTTTTTTATCATAAAGATAAAAAAAAACTAATTTTTTCCAGTCAAATTAATGGAATATTTGAATATAAAAAAAAATTTTCAATTTCAAAAATAAATTACGAAGAATATCTTCGCTTTAATCATTTTCCTGCACCTAAAACTTTATATAAAGATATTTATCAACTTTGTCCTGGTCAATATATAGAGTTTAATAACAAAAAAATTACCTTAAAAAATTATTGGAAAATAGAAAATGGTGGTGACTACAATATATTTTTTGAACATCATAATAAAAAAAAAATTGAAAATAATTTTGAAAAAATAATAAATAACTTTTTAATTGCTGACAAAAAAGTTGGTTTATGTTTAAGCAGTGGTATTGATTCTAATCTAATTAAATCTTATATGATTAAAATTAAAAATAACATAAATTCATTCACAATAGGCTTTAAGGAAAAATCTTATGACGAGTCTAAATATATTAAAAAAGAAAGATTTAATAACAATTTTAAAAAAATTTTAACTGAAAAAAATTTTATTAATACTTTCAAAAAAATTAAAAGAAATACTTATTTTCCCTTTGGTGACTCCTCTTCTGTTCCTACATACGAGTTATTTAATCAAGTAAAAAAGAAAACCAATGTTGCCTTGGGTGGAGATGGAGGAGATGAAATTTTTTTCGGATATTTGTCATTCAAGGGATTTTATCTTGCACATCTTATAAGATTATTTGTGCCTATTTTTGTAATAAAATTTATAAAAATATTTTCTTCAAAAATTAAAATTACAACTAATTACTTAGGTTTTAAAAAGAAAATAAAGTATTTTTTTAAATTTTTAGATAAAAAACTATTTCTAATTAATAATTATTGGATATCAAATTTTGATGAAACAGATGTCCAAGATTATTTTAATAAAAAGAATGTAGGTTTATCACCAGAATTTAAAAAAATTCAAAAAATATATAATACAAATAATGATGAAATGAAATTTGCACAAATTTATTATATGAAATATTTTCTTCCGTTAATTCTAATAAAGATTGATTACTCAAGTATGCTAAACTCTGTTGAATCTAGATCACCTTTTTTATCTAAAGATCTAGTCAACCTTGCAGTTGACCTACCTTCAAAAAAAAATTTCTCTTTGTTTAAAAATCGTAAATTAATGAAAAATATCTTTTATTATCAACTTAGTAATTATAATGATGTTAGAAAACATGGTTTTGCTTTTAATAAATATACACTCCTTAAAAAGGAAAAATTTATAAAGAAAATGATTAATAAAGATCTTATCTTAAATTTAGATTTTTTTAATAAAAAGTATAATGATTATTTAAGTGGAAATTATGATAATGAGCAATATTTGTGGAATGAAATAATTTTAAACTTTAGTAGACAAAATTTAGAATGTGAATAATAAAAAGTACAATTATCTCAGTAAAATATTTATATCAATATTAATATTAGTTTTCTTTTTGTTTAATTTCAAACGGATTGATTATGGCTTGCCCTATTTTTTAAATGTAGATGAAAGTGAATTTTCATATAGCACATTAGCATATCTTAATTTTATAACAGGTTATGAAGGCGGGTTTGATGAGCCAATTTATGGGTCATTTTTAAATCTAGTTTTAATTCTTAAATCAGTTTTTATAAATGAACTATTAATACAAAATCTTAATTTTTCAGAAATAAAATCTAAAATTTATTTTAATCCAGAATTATTTGTTTTTTATGGCAGAGTTGCAAGTTTAACAATCAGTTCCCTATCTATTTTTTTTTTATATTTAATTTTTAAAAAATTAAAAATTAATTTTTTCTTTTTTAGTACTCTATTACTCGTATTTTCTTCGTCTTTATTTCTATTAGATATTTCAATTGTAAATGGTAAAAATTCTTATTATCTATTATTTTATTTAATTCAGTTATATTTTTTTATTAAATATCTTTTTAAAACAGAAAAATTTAAAATCAGTTCTTACATTTTATTTGCAACTCTTGCATCTATAGCTTGGGGTATAAATATTTGGCCAGCATTTATATCTATTTATGCTGTATTAATTTTACATTTTGAAAAATTTAAATTTAATAAAATTAATTATTTATTATTATTTTTTATCATCTTTCTAATATTTGGGCCTTTAGTTAATTTTATTTATTCCCAAGATGTTGTCTTGAGACACTTGGTGGGTAAGGAAACTGAAATACCATTTGAGACTAATATTTTTTTTAAAGATTTAATTGTTGATATTTTATCTGGATTAAAAATCATGTTTAAATCTGACTATAATTTTTTGTTATTATTATTATTTACACCTATATATTTAATAAAAAAAAATACTAAAAATAAAAAACAATTTTTAATCATATTTTTTATTTTATTTGAGCCTATTATTATATTTGCTTTAGCTCAAGGTGTTCACCCTCAATTAAGATATTTTGCAGGTAGTTTTAGTTTAGTGTTAATCTTAATTTCTATCGTTGCAAATGAATTAAATAAGTTAAAATTGAAATATCTTATTTTAGTTTTTTTTATTTCTAATTATTTTATTATTTATAATAATATAAAAGATAATTACGAAATAAATAAAATAATATCAGAAAAACATTCTTTTTATAGGTTTAATGAAAGTATAGATAAAATTGATAAATCAAAAATACTTTATTTAGTTGACCTGAAATTTCAAGAAAATCTAAAACAAAATTTATTATATTTAGAATTATATAATAACAATATTATAAAAAATTCAGTGAAATCAGATGCTTTCATTAATAGAATTAAATATAAAATTAAAAAGATTAATAATACAAAAAATATAATAATTGAAAACAAACCTCTTAAAAATTTGGTTTACTATAATTATACTTTTGCAGAGATAGATGATTTAAAGCTTTTTTTTGATTATATAAAAAAAGAATATGATTACATAGTTATAGAAGATTCTGATGATGTTCCATATTTATCACTGTTATCAATACAAGTAAAAATCAAGGATTATGTTAAAAAAAATTTTCAATTAGAACAAACGCAATTCTCTGATGATAAGATATTCTTAAGAAATATTAGGTCAGTTATCAATTATTACGGTGGGGTCCTGAATCCTTATGATTTAATTGAATTTGAAACAGTTGATTACAATTTAGAAAAGATTTATGGAAACAACTATTCTTTATTTAAATTGAAATAGATAAATATATGTAACCTTAGTTACTTAATTTCTTTTTTTAATTGTTCAATTTTAATTTTGTTTTGAAGGCTTCTGTTTCTATCATATAATAAATTAAATTTTATATTTTTATGTTTTCTAATAACAATACTTTTAGCATTTCTAACTTCTTGATTATCAGCAACGGCGCTTATAGGTCTTTTAATTGAATTTAAATTTGTAATAGTAATTTTAGATCCATCATTAATAATTTTACCTTTCCATCTTCTTGGTCTAAATGCGCTTATTGGGGATATGGATAACTTTTTTGAATGTAAGCTTAAAATAGGTCCATGAACTGATAAATTGTATGCTGTACTTCCGGCTGGTGTTGAAACTAATACACCGTCTGAGACCAATTTTTTTATAATTATTTTAGAGTCTTGTTTAATGGATAATGAAGCTGCTTGTCTACTTTGTCTTAATATTGATACTTCATTAATAGCTATAGATTTTTTTATTTGATTATTTTTATTTTTTACAATCATTTCTAAGGGTGAAATTGAAACAACATTTGCCTTTAATAAATTTTTAATAATATTTTTTTGTGAAAATTTATTCATTAGAAAACCATAATTTCCAGAATTAATTCCGTAAAATTCTTTATTTGATCTTCTATTCTTTTTCAAAGTCTGAAGCATAAAACCATCTCCCCCTATAACAACAACTAAATTTGATCGAATTAAAGAATTTAGTCTAATTTTTTTTAAAAGAAATGACTTAATCTTTAAAGATTTTTTATTTTTGTCAGAAATAATAATAAATTTATTCATTGCTAATATTAATCATTTTTTGGATTAATCGAAAAACTCTCATTTGTAGAATTATTATGGTGATGAGTTTTTTTTATTTTAAGAATTTCTAAGAGTCGCCAAAATAATTTAAAATTTCTCTTCTTAGTAAAAAGTGGAGAATTTAACTTATCTCCCAACTTAGAACGCTTAACAAATTTAGCTAAACCAGTTGATCCACGATTTATAGAAAAATCTAATGAAGAATAATTTGCTCTAAAAATAGCCTCTAGTAAATCAAATATATCTCTATTTGCTATTTCATTGCTTACTGAGTCTTTTCTTTGTCCACTCATATAAGGTCCACTGTCTATATCATCAAAATATATAACACCCTCCGGTTTTACATATTGAAAAAAACCATAAACTTCTTTCAATACATGAGATTGGGTATGTAATGAGTCGACATACAAAATATCAATTCCATCTTTTATGATTGGTTTTTTTAATAATAATGATTCTATATCTATAGAGTCTTGTTGAACAAATTCCCAATTAGTAGATTTTACAGCATCTTTACAGTCATTGATATCAATAGAAATTAACCTAGCATTTGTTTTATTATCTATCGCATTTAAAAAAACTCTAGTGCTTTGACCTCTATTTACCCCAAGCTCAACTATAATAGGTTTGTCTCTTTTAAAAGCCTCAAAGTGCATTTCTAATAATTGATTTGCAGAAAATCGTGATTCTGTTTTTATTTTAGAATTTGCACGAAGTTGATCAATATAATTTTCGTAGATCTTCATTTTTTATCCATGATGTTGGTGCCCTCGGCCAGACTCGAACTGGCACTCCGCAAGCGGCAAGGATTTTAAGTCCTTTGTGTCTACCAATTTCACCACGAGGGCATTAATGAATTTCATGAGTATTTATGCTAATATTTATAATTGAACAAGAGTAATAAGTAAAATTGTTATTTATTTTAATATTTTATAAACAGTTTGAATGTCTAAGTAGGACAAAATTAATGATGAATAAATATCTTTAATAATTATCATTATATCTAATGAAAAAAGATATTGTTAAATCTCACTTAAAAAAAAAAGCACAATCAAAGCTTGCTTTATCAATTAGCATATTTATTGTGCTTTTAACCTCAACTGGATACATCTTTAATTCTAAAGGATTAATTTTTCTATTCTATATTTTTTGTTTTATATTTCTCTACAATTTAGTAATCAACTTCTTGCTAGAAAAGTTTGATATTAAATCATGATTAAAACACTCATTAAATTAAAGATATTAACATTTGTACTAATTGGTGGTGTATCAGCGGCTTATGCTTTTAAAAGATATTGTGATCAAAAAAATGAAGTAAAAAGTAAAAAAGATAAAAAAACTTCGCTTCTTACCTGATAAAAATTTTTTTGTACATTTTTATTTTAAAATATTATTTTATAGTTATCAAATATGCAAAAAATTTTAATATTTACTGATCTTGATGGTTCACTTCTTCATAGAGATACTTTTAAATTTGATGGAATTAAAGACTATATAAAAAAATTACTTTCCAAGGGTATTTTTATAATTCCTAATACAAGCAAAACTGAAAAAGAGATTTTAGAATTCAACAACGAATTAGGTTCAAATTTGCCATATATTACAGAAAATGGAGCTACTATAAACGGTTTAGATTTATTAAATCCTAATTTACCAAAAGAACTTATCTTAGGTAAAGATAAAAATAATTTAATCAATATTTTTAAAAAGTTAGTTCCAGAAAATTTACAAAATAAATGTAAATGGTTATCTAATATGGATAAGAAAAAACAAAGCTTAATTTTTGGTTTGGAAGATGAAAAACTTAATATGGCTTTAGATCGTAAATATTCTATTCCCTTTATATTTGAGGGAACCAAAAGTGAAATGAAACAATTATCTACAATTGTAAAAAAAAAAGGTTTAGCATTACAGGAAGGTGGGAGGGTAATTAATTTAACTGATAAAGTAAATAAGGCCAAAGCACTTCAGGTCTTTGTTAGATTTTTCAAAAAAAATAATAAAAACATAAAAACGATTGCCGTTGGGGATAATTATAATGACTTAGATATGTTGAGAAGTTGTGATGTCCCCTGCTTAGTTTTTAACGACAAGTTTAAACTAGATCAAATAAATATTGATAATCTTATATTTTCAAATAAGCCATCCCCTGAAGGCTGGGCTGATGTGATCAAAAAAGCTCTAGATAAATTAAATTATAATGTCTAAAATTCAAAATGGGTGATTTTTCTCAAAATGGAATAATATCAACTTTACATGACTTCGGAACTAAATCTACGAGTGAAATTGAAAAAGATTTACTAAAATTCTCTAAAGAAAGAAAGATGGAGTTGATTTTACCTTGTCTTTATTCTGAGCTAGAGGGATCAGCTTTGCCAAAAATTGTAGATGAGATAAGTAAAACTAAATATTTAGATCATATTATTGTTGGTTTAGATAAAGCTAATGAAGCGCAAGCAAAAAAGGCTTGGAAATTTTTTAAAAAATTAAAAACTCCCTTCTCTCTTTTGTGGAATGAAGGACCTGGATTAAAAAAACTTGATCAAGAATTAAAAAAAAATAATCTTGCACCAAGTGAGTTGGGTAAGGGTCGAAATGTTTGGTATTGTATAGGAATGTGTATTGCAAGAGATAGTGCTCGTTCAGTTGCTTTACATGACTGTGATATTAAAACATATGATAGAAGAATGCTTGCCAAGCTCTTCTATCCAGTTGTAAATCCCCTATTTAACTTTGAGTTTTGTAAAGGTTATTATCCAAGAGTAGCGGATGAAAAAATGAATGGAAGAGTGGCCAGGTTGTTGGTTTTTCCACTACTAACCGCATTAGAAAAAACTATTGGCAATAGTGATTATTTAGAATTTATGAAGTCGTTTAAATATCCTCTTGCTGGTGAGTTTTCGTTTAGGCGAAATGTTCTACCTGAATTAAGAATATCTTCAGACTGGGGAATTGAAGTTGGAATTTTATCTGAAATGCAACGAAGTTTTTCTCCTCAAAATATTTGCCAAGTTGATTTAGCTGATACTTATGATCACAAACACCAGATATTGTCAATTGATGATGAAACCAAAGGACTATCGAGGATGTCTATCGATATCATCAAAACTTTTATAAAAAAATTAGCAACTCAAGGTAATACGTTTAGTAGAGAAAAGTTTAGATCATTAAAAGCAACTTATTATAGATCAGCTTTAGATTTAATTGATATATATAGGAGCGATGCCGATATGAATGGCTTGGAATTTGACTCTCATACCGAAGAAAAAGCAGTTGAATTATTTGCAATGAACATAATGAAAGCTGGAGAGGCTTTTATTCTTAATCCTATGGATACCCCATTTATACCAACATGGAGTAGAGTGAAAAGCGCTATACCTGATTTTCTTGGAAGACTTGAAAAAGTAGTTAATGATGATAATAAAAAATATTATTAATGTTAACTCAAAAAGATCAGAAAAAGATAAGATCAAAACTAGATAATATTTATAAAGTATCTTTATCAAGCGAAAATATTAATATTTTTAAGAATGAAATAATTAAGATAATCAAGAATTTTAATAAAAAAAATTTAAAGAAAAAAAAAAATATTACAGAAAAAACTTCTCTAATAATCTGTTATGGAGACAGTGTATATTTAAATAAAAAAAGCTCAATTAAAGTATTTCAGATTTTTTTTAAAAAAAAATTAAAAAAATATTTTAATACAATTCATTTTTTACCTTTTTATCCCTCAAGTAGTGATAGTGGGTTTGCTGTAAAAGATCATTATAAAATTGAAAACAAACTTGGTAATTGGTCTGATATAAAAAAAATCTCAAAATCAAATGATATTATGGCAGATGTGGTAATAAATCATTCATCGGCAAGAGGTTTATGGTTTAAAAACTATTTAAAAAATAAAAAACCAGGCAAAGATTATTTTTTAAGCGTAGACTCTAAATTTGATACTTCAAAAGTAATAAGACCAAGAGATCATAGATTATTAAAAAGAATAAATATTTTTAATAAAAAAGAATATCTTTGGAGAACGTTTAGTGCAGATCAATTAGATCTAAATTTCAAAAATCCATCTATATTACTAAGATTTATAAAAATTATTATTAATCTTATTAATAATGGCATAACTGTTTTTAGGTTGGATGCAATTGCATATCTTTGGAAAGAGAGTGGTACAAAATGCATAAATTTAAAACAAACACATGAAATAATAAAACTTTTAAGAATAATTTGCAGTTATTTAAATGTAGAAACTACAATTGTTACAGAAACAAATTTACCCGAAAAAGAAAATTTAAGTTATTTTGGTAAAAGTGATGAGGCTCATTGGATTTATAATTTCTCTCTCCCGCCGTTGTTAATTCATGCTTTTCTATTTGAAAATAGTTCTTATTTGAATCAATGGAGTAAAAAACTTCCAATTACAAAAAAAGGAAATTGTTATTTAAATTTTATATCATCTCATGATGGAATTGGTATTAGGCCTACTGAAGGAATATTTAATAAAAAAATATTAAACAATTTTCTTAAAAGATTAAAAAAAAATGGATCAAAATTTTCATATAGAAAAGTTAAAAATAAATCCAAAAAAGTCTATGAGGCAAATATAACTGTTTTCGATGCACTTAAAAAGTCAGATTATGATCCAAAAGGAAAATTTTTTTTAGAACGATATATTTCTGCTCATTCAATTATGATTTCTTTTGAAGGAATCCCTGCTGTATATTTTAATTCTTTGTTTGGAAAATCTAATGATGAAGCTAAATATATAATAACTGGAAATAATAGAGATGTGAATAGATATAAATGGAATTATAAAAATATAATAAAAAAACTTGAGGATAAAAATTCTAAACAAAGTATATTTTATCAGAAAATTTCAACTTTACTAAGTGTCAAAGGAAAACAAAAAGCATTTCATCCAAATGCTTCTAGACACAATGTAAACTTAGGCTCCAAAATTTTTTCTTTCAAAAGAACAAGTGTTAATAAAAAACAAACCATAATTTGTATTACAAATTTGTCATCAAAATTTCAAACAGTAAACCTAAATAGAATTTACCATAATTGGAATAATTTAATTGGATCTAAAATTGAAATAAAAAATAACCTTTTAGTATTGAAACCCTTCGAAGCAATTTGGTTAAGTAACAGATAAATATTTTAAGTCCTTTGTGTCTATCAATTTCACCAAAAGGGCACTAATGAATTTCATGAGTTTTTATGCTAATATTTATAATTGATTTTCATTACTTTGTATAATTGATATAGATTTATAAGCTTAATATTAAACTATAAATTACAAACTCAAACTTAATAAAAATGTTTAAATTTTTAATAAATATATTTTACTTTATTTTTCCAAAAAGATTATCTGAGTTTATTTCTTATTTAGGTGGATTTAGACATTTCAAAATTTCGTACTCTCAATCTGGTGAAGATTTAATTTTGCTAAAATATTTAGATTATAAAAAAATAAAAAAAGGCAAATATTTAGATATAGGTGCCTTTCATCCAAGATGGGTTTCAAATACACACTTATTACACCAGAAAGGTTTTAGTGGATATTGTGTCGACCTAGATGAAAAAAGATTAAGATGGTTTAGATTTTCTAGAGGAAATAGAGTTAAAACAATTTGTGGGGCTGTAAGTAATTCACATGAAGAATTTATAAAAGTTTATAAATTTAAAAGAAAATCTCCATTTTCCTTAATAGACACCACTTCTTTAAAGCACGCAGAATATTTTGAGTCAAAAGGAAAAAGTAAATATGAAATAATTAATGTAAAAAATTTTCATATTAATGATATTTTTAATAAAGTTGGAAAAGTTAATGTTTTAAATATTGATATAGAAGGTAAAGACTTTGAGGTTATTAAATCATCTAATTTAGAAATTATTGATCCTGAAATAATACTTATTGAGGATAATAGCGGATATTTCCCTTTAAATGAATTGGAAGATTATTTTTCTAAAAAAAACTATCATTTAATATCCATTTGCGGACTAACTAAATGCTTTGCAAAAAAATAGAGTAATTCTCTAGATGTTAAATTCATATAATATAATTCATTTATTTGAAATTGAACAAGAGTAATAAATAAAATTCTTAAAATTCTTTATTTTTCCAAGTCTTAGGTGTTAATTTGTTATCTATTTCCAAATTATAATTGTATTCAAATTTTTTAGGACCTTTAATCTTAATATAGTTTATAACCTTATCGACAGCATCGCTTAAATTAACAGAAGTCTTATAGTTCAAATATTTTCTAGCTTTATCTGATGAACATACTGCATGTTTAACTTCATTTGGTCTATCCTCAACATATTGTGCTGGTTCGTTAAATTGTAATTTATTACAAAGCATTTTGTACAACTCATTAATGCTTATACTTTCCTCATCAGGACCTATGTTAAATGTTTCTGATAATATTTCTTTGCTAGTAATCAATTTATCTAAGCAATAAAGACAATCATCAATATCAGAGAAATTTCTTGTTTGCTCTCCATCACCATAAATAATTGGTTTTCTTTTTTGTAATATTAGATTGGTCATTATTGATACTACATTTCTAAATGGATCATCATACTTTTGCTTGGGACCTATTATGTTATGAGGAACTGCAATATTATATTCTATATTATGAGTGTTTGCTAAAATTTTTAATGTATTTTCTGCTGCTAATTTTGAAACCCCATAAGGATCTACCGGATTAACTTTTTGTTCTTCAAAGAAGGGAGGATTAACATCACCATATCTAGCCATTGAAGAACAATAAACAATTCTTTTAACTTTATTTTGAATCGCTGCTGTAAAAACAGATATAGATCCTATGTAGTTACTTTTGCATATTAGGTATGGAGAAAATGATGAAAGACCTTCATGTGGATAGGCGGCGGTATGAACAACTACATCTACATCACGTATTATTTTTGTCATTTCATTAAGATTTTCACAATCAGCTTTAAAAAAGTTAACTTTATTTCTGTCAATATTATCTAATGTGCCGCCAATCAAATTATCACATCCTGAAACTTTAAAATTTTTTTTGATGTAATATTCAGCTAAATTTGCCCCTAAAAATCCCGCTATACCTGTTATAAATATTTTCATTAAATTTTATTTGAATTTTGACTTTATTGTACTCAATAATACTTTTAATCCATAAGGAACAGACTTTAAATGAGAAACTTCATCTCCATAAAAAGTAGGTATGTGTATCTCCAAAATATTAAGTTTTTTTTTAAGGAATTCGATAATAATTTCCGTATCAAAATGATAATAATCAGCCATCTTGTCGAATTCTATTAACTTTAAACTGTCAACTTTATATGATCTGTATCCTGAATGAAATTCACTCATTTTTGACCCTAAAATTAAATTTTGGATGAAAGTTAATCCAATATTTCCTAGAAATTTATATAGGGGCATACCACCCTTCAGTGCTCCAGAGTAAGATTTCATTCTTGAACCAAAAACTCCATCTAAATTATCATCATTAAATTCTTTAATAAAATCTGGAAGTTTTTCTGGCAAATATTGTCCATCACCATGAAGCATAATTATGTAATCGTAAGAGTTACTTATAGCATAATTAAATGCATATTTTTGAACACCTCCATAACCTAAGTTTTTGTCAGAGTTAAATACATTTATTTTGTAATTATAATCATTTTTTATACGTTCAATTTCTAAATTGGTTTTATCTGATGAAAAATCATTAATTATTAATAAATGAATTGTATTTTTTTCAAAAATATCACTAGGTATTCTTGAAACAACAGAATAAATTTTTTTTTCCACGTTGTAGGCGGGTATGAATATTAATATGTTTTTTTTTTTCATATAATAAATTTTTTGTTTTATCTTTTATTTTTGATTTTAAGGTTTTTTTCAATTAAAGAATAAAAAAAACATCCAAATGATACACTTAAAAATAAACAAAGTATTGTTAATAAATTACTATTCATATCTATATTAAAATAAGTAATAAATTTATAAAAAAAAGGAACAGTCAGAACCTGTACTAAATAAATACTGTATGATGCATTACCTAGATAAACTAAAAATGAATTACTTATTTGTCTATAATAAACAGCACCCAATACTATAAATGCAGATGGAATACCCCAAATAAAGAAACGATCTAACTTAAAACCAGCAACTAGTAAGTATTTTTGAGGATCAAAACCTGATTTAATAGATAGTAACAATAAAATTATGCCGATAATTAGGATTATTAGTCCATTTATCTCGCTAAACTTTACTTTATTAAAAGTATATCCAATTAATACTCCAAGAAAAAATTCAAAAATTAAAAGTGTTTTAGAAAAAGTAAAAATTAAAAGCATAAACAAAAAAATTAAGACAATTATTTTCCTTATATCTTTTAAAAAAAGACTTAAACCAAATATAAAATAAAATAACATTTCCCATTCGAGGGTCCATCCAACAATTATTATAGGAAATTCACCTGTTACTATTTGTGAGGTAAAAAATAATGATGAGATAATTTTTTTAATATCTAAAGTTAAATTTCTAAATATATCGGGTAATAAAAAATAAATTAATACTATAAATAACGTTATTAACCAATATATAGGGACTATTCTATTTAATCTAGAAAAATAAAATTCATGAATTTTTTTTGGGTTTTGTATTTGAGTATGAATCATTACAAATCCAGATAATACAAAAAAAATATCTACTCCGTTTTGACCCCAGGTTCCAATTATTGAAAATATACTTACTGATTTACCATAGCTTTCGCTTGCTAATAAAGTATGAAAATATACAACATTAATTGCAGCAAATGCTCTAAGACATTGTAAATTTTTTATCATAGAGAGGGATTAAAGCTTTTTTTAGATATTTTTTTTCTAGATTGCAATCTTTATATCCACGTTTTACCACATTTAAATATTTTTCTGTTGGATATTTAAAAGTAGATTTTTTTACCATGGTATAAGTCATAACTTTTTTCCCATAATATAAAAAATAATATTTTTTATATAAAACTGGATAATCTTCATAAACATCAAGTTTTTTTTCATCACTTTTTGAAATTTCAAATAACCCACCAGGAACTATTGAATTTCTTTTTGGTTCTATATCTGCTGCTCTATATTTGCTCCTAAATGTTAATCTAAAACCTTTTAAATTCATTTTTTTTAAAAAAAAACTATCTTTACATCTTCTTTTCATTTGAAAATGATTAAGATTACTACCATAGGCAAAATATAGCATTTAACGATCTACTACTTCTATTTTTTTTTCTTTGATAAACTTTAGTATTTGTGAATTGCAATTATCAATTTTACTTTGATTTTCTGACCTAAGAACAATTGATACTCCAAGTTTACCAGCGTGGAAAAATGGATAACTTCCTATTTCTACATCTTTATTTTGATCTTGTACTTTAGTCAGTGAGTTTGCTATTTCACTTTCAACTGTCCTTAAACTGATAGTGTGACTTAAAATTGGCTGCCCTCCCACTATTCTATTTTTTAAACCACCCAACATTGATTTTAAAATCGATGGAACACCTGGAAGACAAAATACATTTTCAACACTAAATCCTGGAGCACCACTTGTTGGATTTAAAATTAGTTTTGCATTTTCTGGCATCCACACCATTTTTTGACGTCCTTCATTAAATTCACCCGGTTTATAATATGCCTCTAAAATCTTGAAAGCTTCTTTATGAATTTCATATTTTATTCCAAATGCTTTTGAAACTGATTGTGCTGTTATATCATCATGGGTAGGTCCAATACCTCCAGTAGTGAAAACATAATCATTTTCTTTTCTTAAAACATTGAGTGTCTCAACAATTGTCTTTTCAATATCTGGTATAACCCTTACTTCATTTACTATAACCCCGATAGAATTTAACCAAGTAGCTAAAGTACTGGTATTTGTATCTTGTGTTCTTCCTGAAAGAATTTCATTTCCAATAATTAGTATTGCAGCATTTACTTTTGTGTTTTTGACCATTTTGTATATATAATTTGAATATGGAATTTACCAAGTCTTTAATAAAAGGCAAACTAATCAAAAGATATAAAAGATTTTTTGCAGACATTAAGCTGGATAAACAAATTGTTACGGCTCATTGTCCTAACACTGGATCAATGAAAGGATTGCTAAATGAAGGAAACGAAGTTTATTTACTTCCAAATAATGACCCTAAAAGAAAACTTAAATATGGACTCGAGATTATAAAAACTAGAAAAAATCTTGTTGGAGTTAACACTCATATGGCTAATAAAATAGTTCAACACGCTTTAAAGGGAAATCTTATTAAAGAACTCAAAAATAATGACACGATTAAGCCAGAAGTTTTTTTTAATAAAGAAACTAGATTTGATTTTCTCATTGAAAAGAATAATAAAAAAAGTTTTGTAGAAGTTAAAAATGTTACTCTTTTTAGAGACAAAAATACTGCTGAATTTCCTGATGCTGTAACTTCGAGAGGTTCTAAACACTTACTTACCCTTATTGATGCCATAAAGAAAGGTTACAAGTCTTACTTATTATTCCTTGTTCAAATTCAAAATATGGAAAAATTTAAAATTGCTAAAGATATTGATACTGAATATTATAAGAATTATATACTAGCAAAAAAAGCAGGTGTTAATTTTTTAGCTTATAGATGTAATATAAGTGCAAAGAAAATTTTTATAGATAAAAAACTTAAAATTATAAATGATTGATTATAAAGAGAAATTTGAAAAAATGAGAGTAGCTGGAAAGTTGGCTGCACAAACTTTAGATATGTTAACAGATAACATTAAAGAAGGTATTTCTACAGATCATATAGATAAATTAGGTTATGAGTTTATAAGGGATAATGGTGGGTACTCTGCCCCACTTTATTATAGAGGATATTCAAAATCTTTATGTACATCTATAAACCATGTTGTGTGTCATGGTATTCCTTCCGATAGAATTTTACGTGAAGGAGATGCTGTAAATGTTGATGTTACCGCAATAATAGATGAACATTATGGAGATACTAGCAGAATGTTTTGTATTGGAAAAACTCCAGTTAAATTAAATAATTTAATAGATGTCACCTATCAGTCCATGATGAAAGCAATTAAAATTTTAAAACCTGGAATAAAACTTGGAGATATTGGATATGAAATTCAATCTTATGTTGAGGATAAAGGGTTTTCAGTTGTAAGAGATTTTTGTGGACATGGAATAAGTACAATATTTCATGAACCCCCAAATATTTTACATTATGGTAATAAAAATTCAGGAATAGATTTAAAGCCTGGAATGACATTTACCATTGAGCCTATGATTAATTCAGGTGATTATCATACAAAACTGCTTAATGATGGTTGGACTGCTGTTACAAAAGATAAATCTTTATCAGCACAATTTGAACATACATTAGGAATAACTGAAAATGGTTATGAAATCTTTACAGAATCTGCTAAAGGTTATTCAAAGCCCCCTTATTTATAATTAATGATAAAAAGATATTCTCGAAAAGAACTTACTGATATTTGGTCAGAAGAAAATAAATATAAAATTTGGTTAGATGTAGAAATAGCAGCTGCACAAGCAATGGAAAAACTTGGTCAAATACCAAGAGGTGTTTCATCAATAGTTAGAAAAAAAGCAAGAATAAATGTAAAAAGAATTAATCAAATTGAAAGCCAAGTTAAACATGATGTTATAGCTTTCTTGACTTCAGTTACTGAAAAGGCAGGGATAAAAGCTAGATACCTTCATCAAGGTATGACCTCATCAGACGTAGTAGATACAAGTTTTAATATTCAGCTAGTTCAATCAGGAAATATTATTCTTAAAGATTTAGATCAAATTTTAAAAGTACTAAAAAAACAAGCAAGAAAATATAAATTTACACCTTGTATGGGTAGAAGCCATGGCATTCATGCTGAGCCTGTCACTTTTGGTTTAAAATTAGCTTCTTTTTATGAGGAGTTTAAAAGAAATAAAAAAAGATTAGTGGATGCAATTAATGAAGTTTCTACTTGTGCTATTTCAGGGGCTGTCGGCACATTCGCAAATATTAATCCGAATGTTGAAAAACATGTTGCAAAAAAACTTGGTTTAAAAGTTGAGCCTATCTCAACACAAATAATTCCAAGAGACCGTCATGCTTTCTATTTTTCTGTCTTAGGAATTATTGCTGGCTCAATTGAAAGAGTTGCTATTGAAATAAGACATTTACAGAGAACAGAGGTTTATGAATTACAAGAATATTTCTCTAAAAATCAAAAAGGCTCTTCTGCAATGCCCCATAAAAAAAATCCAATTTTAAGTGAAAATCTTACAGGTCTTGCAAGAATGGTTCGAAGTGCTGTGGTACCTGCTCTTGAAAATATAGCTTTATGGCATGAGAGAGATATTTCTCATTCTAGTGTTGAAAGAAATATTGGACCTGATGCTAATATCACTACAGACTTTGCTTTGATTAGATTAACAAATATTTTGGATAATATGATTGTTTACCCAAAAAAAATGCTTGAAAATTTAAATATCACAAAAGGATTAATTTTTTCTCAAGAACTTATGCTAGAACTTACAAAATCAGGTTTGAGCAGAGAAAAATCTTACAAAATGGTTCAAAGCTATGCAAAAAAATGTTTTGCTGAAAACTTAAATTTATATGAAGTTATACAATCAGATAAATTTA
>CACJSJ010000003.1 GCA_902596045.1 uncultured Pelagibacteraceae bacterium | reverse complement strand
TCACGAGAACTTAATAATTTTTTTTGATTTAAGGGTTTATTATTTACTAAGTGTTGTTCAATGGCTCTGTGGGTTGTCCTCATTTTATCTCTAAGAGGTCTCAAAAAAACTCTATAGGGTTCATAAGAATTGCCTACTTTATTTTTCATTTTATTAGAACATTTTTCCATTGAATAAGATCTGATAATTTTTGTAAGCGACTTTTCATATAATTTGGCAGCTTCCCATCTTGATAATAAAATTACCTTTCTAGTAACGTCCGCAGTAACATTTGGGTTGCCGTCTCTATCACCACCCATCCATGATCCAAACTCAATAGGATTAAAATTTTTAGGTAATCCTTTATCCATATTCTGAACAAAAATTGAATTTAATCTTCTATAAACTTTTGGGATAGTATCCCAAAGACTATCTTCAATTATAGCAAGGCCCCATCTTGCTTCATCAAACGGTGATGGTTTAACTCTTTTTAGATCATCTGTATTCCAAATTATTGTTAATTCATCAAAAAGTTTTTTATCCAGTATTTTTACTTTTGAAGGAAAATTTTTTAAAAGGTCTCTCTCTTCAAGAATTTCAATTATCTTATGGTATTTTTGAATTAAAGTTCTTCTTTTCACCTCAGTCGGATGAGCAGTTAAAACTATTCCTATATTTAAATTTTTTGCAGTATCATAAATTTTATTTTCTGAAATATCTTTATTATTAAAAAGGTCCTCAAATATTTCTTCAATAAATAGATTATTATTAGATAATTTCTTTTTACTATTTTCATACTCATTTAAAATTCTTGATACATCAATTAATTCTGCCAAATTAATAAAATTCATAAAATGTTTAAAAGCACGAGTTAATTTGAATGTATTTTTTGGACTTAGGTTTTTTATGGCTCTGATTACTTTTCGATTTGTTTGATTAGTATTGGGATTTATTTTATTTGCTTTGGATAATTTTCTTATTTTTTCAACTATCTCAAAAAACTTTTCCCCCTCTTGTTCTTTTATAACCCTTCCTAAAATATTACCTAAATATCTTACGTCATCTCTTAAAGATTTTGTGGGTATCCTCTCGTAGTAAAGATCTCTTTTTAACATTCAAATTTTCCTTTGAATCTAACGATATCTTATTTTCTTATATTTTTTTAACATTTAAAACTGACTTAACAGTTTCTCCCATTACTGATGGATTTTTTGATATTGTTACTCCACACTCTTTTAAAAGTTCAACTTTTTCTACAGCGCTTTCTCCGTAGGCAGATACTATTGCACCTGCATGACCCATTACCCTTCCCTTTGGTGCTGTTAAACCTGCGATGTATCCTATGACTGGTTTTTTCATATTTTCTTTTGCAAACTCTCCTGCTGCAACTTCTTGTGGTCCACCAATTTCACCAATCATTAAAATTGCATCAGTTTCATCATCTGTCTCAAATTTTTCGATTATGTCTCTAAATGAACTTCCATTAATTGGATCACCTCCAATTCCTACACTAGTCGAAATACCAATACCTAAGTTTTTCATTTGTTCTGCAGCTTCATAACCTAAAGTCCCAGATCTGCTTATAATTCCAACTCTTCCTTCTTTGTAAATATGGCCTGGCATAATTCCTAACATTGATTTCCCTGGACTTATTATTCCAGCACAATTAGGTCCAACCAATGTCATTTTTCCACCTCTAGAATATCTTCTCATATATCTTTTTATTCTAATCATGTCGTGAGATGGAATCCCATCAACTATAGCTACACAAGTTTTTATACCTGCATCTGCTGCTTCCATCGCTGAGTCTGCTGCAAAAGCTGGTGGCACAAATAATATTGATGCTGTTGCTCCAGTGTGTCTTACTGCGTCTTTAACTGTGTTAAAAACAGGTCTATCCAAATGTTTCATACCTCCTTTACCAGGCGTAACCCCACCAACAACATTGGATCCATATTTTATCATTTCTTCTGCATGAAAAGTTCCCATTTTTCCCGTGAAGCCTTGAACTAAAATTTTTGTATTTTTTTCAATTATTACTGCCATTTTATTTTTTTAATGCTGCTACTGCTTTGTTTGCAGCATCCTCTAAAGTGTTTGCTTCAATATAATTTAATTTGCTATCCCTAAGAATCTTATTTCCTTTTTCAACATTTGTTCCTGCTAATCTTATTACTAATGGAACCTTGATTTCTATTCTTTCTAATGCTTGAACTATTCCTTCTGCAACCCAGTCGCATCTGTTTATTCCAGCAAAAATATTAACTAAAATTACTTTTACTTTCTTATCCATCGTGATTAACTTAAAAGCTTTTACTATTTTTTCAGGTGTTGCTCCTCCACCCACATCTAGAAAATTAGCTGGTTCTCCTCCCGCTAATTTAATCATATCCATAGATGCCATTGCTAATCCAGCACCATTAATAATATTTCCAATATTTCCATCTAAGCTTACATAATTTAGACCTCTATCAGATGCATAAACTTCTTTCTCATCTTCTTGGGTCTTATCTCTTAGTTCAGATACTTTATCTCTCCTGAACATTGCGTTATTATCGAAACTCATTTTACAATCTAGTGCTAAGATTTGTTTTTGTTTTGAAATTACCAACGGATTTACTTCAACCATAGTGGCATCTAACTCACTAAAAGCTTTAGCACATCCAACAATAGTTTCTGAGGCTCTTCTTATTAATTCTGGTTCAATACCTAGTCCAAATGCCAATTCTCTTGCTTGAAAACTTTGTATACCAACTGCAACTTCAATTTTAGATCTAATAATTGAATCTGGTTTTTCTTTAGCAATTTCTTCAACACTCATCCCTCCTTCTGTAGAGGCTACAACCATTATACTTTCTGAACTTCTATCAAAAACTAATCCTAAATATAATTCTTTATCAATGTCAGTCGCTTCCTCAATATAAATTCTATTAACTATTTTTCCTTCAGGGCCAGTTTGATTTGTGACTAATTTTTTTCCTAAAAGTTTGTCTGTTGCTTGAGCAACTTCTAAAGGTGTATTGCAAACAATTACCCCACCTGCTTTACCTCTTGCGCCTGAATGTATTTGTGCTTTTACTACCCATTTTGAACCACCAATTTCTCTCGCTTTATTTTCTGCTGTCTCAGGACTATAAACAATTCCACCTCTTGGAACTGAAACACCAAAACTAGACAATATTTCCTTTGCTTGATATTCGTGTATATCCATATTTATTTTTTATTTATTTGTTTATCAATATTAACAATGTTCTCAGCCATTCTTGCTGAAGCAGCGTCTATCATTCTACCATCTAATTGAGCAGCGCCTTTTCCAGCTTTTGCAGCCTTATCAAGTTCCTCTAAAATTCTTTTTGCTTTAGTAACTTCTGATGATGGTGGAGAAAAAACTTTATTTGCGAGTTCAATTTGTGATGGATGAATTGCCCATTTACCCTCTATACCAATTGCAGCTCCTCTTTTTGCTGCATCAATATAAGCATCAGGATCATTAAAATCACCAAAAGGACCATCAATCGCTCTTAAACCATAAGCTCTGCAAGTCATAACTAGTTGAGACAGTCCATGATGCCATTGATCACCAGGATAATCAGGATTGAGTCCACCTATTACCACAGTTCGAGCCCTTAAACTTGCAGCATAATCGGCAACGCCAAAATGCAAAGCTTCTAATCTTTCGCTAGATTTAGCAATCTCTTTTATATTAGACATGCCTAATGCTGTTTCAATTAAGCATTCAATACCTATTTTATTTTTAAATTTTTTATTTGTTTCTATTTGTGTTAATAAACAATCAATCATGTAAACATCACTTGCAGTTCCAGCCTTAGGTAAAAGAATTGTATCTAATCTTTCTCCCACCTGTTCAACTATGTCAACCAAATCTCTATACATATAATGAGTATCAGGACTATTAATTCTTACTGATATAGTTTTTCCTTTTTCTCTCCAGTTAATATCTTTCAATGCTTTGATAACATTTTGGCGAGCTGTAACTTTATCCATTGGAGAAACTGCATCTTCTAAATCTAGGAAAATATAATCTGCTTTAGAATTTAAAGCTTTTTCAAACATTTCAGGTGAAGAGCCAGGAACAGCCAGTTCGCTTCTTTGTAATCTAGATCTTGCAGGTTTGTAATATTTAAAACTCATAAGGGATATTATAATTTTTTGTTAAATTCTTAAATTAGTATAATTATTCTTAAATTAATACAATTAACGTATTATTTATATATATAGTTTATAGTAGTAAAAAATAAACTTTAAAAGAATTTTACCTTTTGTTACAGATTCACTTAAATTATTAAATTATGTCAAAATTGCCGTCTAAAGCAAAAGTAGTAATAATTGGTGGGGGAATTCACGGTTTAAGTACGGCTTGGAAATTATCTGAAACATACAAAAATCCTGGAGACATAGTAGTATTAGAAAAAAAAGATACTGCTGCAGGTGCAAGTGGAATAGCTTGTGGTGTAATAAGAAATAATTATTTTCAGCCAGCAATGAGAGAGTTAATGGCTCATTCAGTTTCAGTTTGGGAAAGCGACCCTAAAGCATTTAAATACAATGCCGTAGGTTATTTGCAAATATCGCCGGAAGTAATGCACGAAGATGTTGCAACAATTTTTGAGCAACAAAAAGCAATTGGCTACGACTCAGAATTTATCGAAGGTGAAAAAGATTGCATGAATTATATGAAAGGGATGTTTGACGATTGGCAAGCTCAAGGTATTACTTCAGTGCTTCATGAAAAAAAAGGTGGCTACGCGTTTAATAAAGATTCTATTAAAGCACTTGAAAATAAATCTACTTCAAATGGTGTTCAGGTAATTAAAGGTGTTAAAGTAAATGGATTTAAAAGAGGTAGTAATAGTAAAGCAGTTACAGGTGTAGAAACTGATAAAGGCACTATAGATTGTGAACAAGTAGTTATTGGTGCAGGACCATGGGCTAGAGATTTTTGGAATATGCTTGAGCTTCCAAAAACTGCAAATATAAAGGGTAAAGACGGTAAAATGCATACAACAGATATGTGGACGTATTGGATGTTGCAAGAAGGTGTAATAGGTGTGGAGCCAGATTTTTTAAAAATGAATAATGGTAAAGCTCCACCTGTAATTCATGTTGACTCTACTGCTCCGTTATATTCTGACAAAACAAAAAAATTAATTACTGACAAAATTTGGGGTATTTATTATAAGCCAGATATTGAGGGTTTAGGTGTTCAAGGCGGTACTTCACCATACATCGTAGATAAACATTTTGATGAGGTAAATGTGGATCCTTACGGAATTGATTCACCAGAATTTCAAACAACCGAAGCATTTAATGATATGTGGTGTTCTGCTTTAGCTCATTGTCAAAAAAGATTTGAAGGAAAGTCTGATTTATATAGAAAAGGTCCTTCAGGTGGTTTGGGATGTATGACGCCTGACTCGTTTCCAATTTTTGATAGATTTTTAGAAAATGTTTATATGATTGCTGATGCTAATCATGGTTACAAAATGATTGGTGTTGGTGAGTTAGTTGCAAAAGAAATTTTAGGACAAGAGAGTGATTTGTTGAAACCATTTAGATTCAACCGATACGAGAAGGGTGAACTTCACCCTACTTCGAACAGTCCGTTTCCTTGGAGCTAGTTGATCTAAGTAGACAGACGTTTTTTTTTCAGTTACTTTTTAATCTTAAAATTCTTAAAGGGGGAATATGACAGATCTAGAAAAACATGTAAAAAAACCTGGTAGAGATAAATTAGTAAAACAAGTTAGAGCAAAAATTAATGAACTTGGAGTAGAATATATTTTTTTTCAATTTATATCAGTTACAGGAAGAGTTGTTGGTAAAGGTATTCCTTCAGATCACTGGGAAAGAACTTGTGAAAAAGGATTTCAATTAGTTTACGGTGCAACTGCAAACTTATTTTTAGATCGACATAATAATTATATTGGTTATGGACCAGAGGCTAAAGAGCTTGTAGGTATTCCTGATCCAGAAACTTTTTGTCAATTGCCGTGGGACAAAAAAGTTGCAAGAGTATTTGTAACATGTTTTAGAAATAGAGAAGAAAGAGAAAATCCTGGTGGTCATTTAACTTCTGATTGTAGAGGTAATTTAAGAATTATTGCTGAAGAATTTAAGAAAAAACATGGTTATCAACTAAGAGTTGGAACAGAGCCTGAAATGATGTGGCTGACAAAAAATGAAGATGGAACTCCAACTGGTAAAGGGTTCTCTAAACCATATTGTTATCATATTGATCAATTCGAGTCTTTAAGACCCGTATTTATGAAAGTTATGGAATACGCTAGAGCTATGGGCTTTGACATGATTCAAGGTGATCATGAAGATGCTCCAGGACAACTAGAATTAAACTGGATGTTTGATGATGTATTAAGAAATGCTGATAGATTATCCACTTATAGACAAATCTGTGCTCAAGTTGCAAGAGAGTTCAATTTAATAGCATGTTTTATGACAAAACCATTTATGGGAGTTTCAGCAAGTGGTTGTCACACTAACATGTCATTATGGACTGGTGGAAAAGATAAAGTAAATAAATTAGGACATAAATCTATTCCTGCCATGGATGAAGTATTCAGTTATGTAGAGGGTGGAACAAATACGTTTATGCCAGATACAAAAGATGTTCAGTTACCTGGTAAAGTAGGATTAAAATCAATTGGTGGAATAATGAAACATCTTCCTGCTTTGACTGCAATTGGATCTTCAACAGTTAATTCTTACAGAAGATTATGGGACCAAGGATTTTGGGCACCAGTCTACGCTGATTGGGGATATCAAAATAGAACTTGTGGCTTAAGGGTTTCTGCTCCAGGAAGATTTGAATATAGATCTGTTGACTCTATGCACAATCCTTATTTGATGGGCTCAGCACTATTTAAAGCTATGGATGATGGTTTAACTAATAATATTGATCCAGGTAAACCTGAATCAAGAAATATTTATGAAGCTCAAAAAGCAGGTAAAGATGTTAAAAAATTACCTTTAAGTCTCGGCCAAGCTTTAGATAGTTTAGCTGAAGATAAAGTTATTCAATCTGCTATGCCTGATGAAATGTACAAAATATTTCATTGGTATAAAAATGATGAGTGGGAAAAATTTTTAGGTGCAACAACTCAATGGGATCTGGATACCTATTTGGATTGCTTACCATAGGTCTTAGATTATTTTAGAAAGGGTAAATTTATGTGTGGAATTGCAGGTTTAATACATAGAGGAAAATCTTCCAATGTTGGAAGTGAACTTCAAGGTATGCTTCAAGCATTAAAGCATAGAGGTGAGGACTCAACAGGTTACGCTTTATATGGTGATACTGATGGTAAAAACTTTATTATGCGTTTTAAAGTTGGTGAGAACGTTGGTGAAGGTAGCTCCTCAGTCATGGAAGATGTTTCTGTTTATGATGAAAGAAAAAAAGTAGTTGATGAAACTCTTGATGAAATGGGTGCAAAAATAGTTAAAGAAGAAAGAGTTCTTCCGTACTCACTTAGATATGAAATCGACTATAATACAAAAGATTTATTAGATTTTTCTCAAAGAATTGAAAGTATTCCAGGTGTAGAAATTTTATCTATGGGAAAATCTTTAGAGGTAATTAAGGATCTTGGAAACGCAAAAATGGTATGTGATAGATATAGTTTGGATAAACTTGTTGGTACTCATGCAATTGGTCATGCTCGGATGGCAACCGAGTCAGGTGTGGATATTAAATCAGCCCATCCATTTTGGGGATATCCTTTTAGTGATGTATCAGTTGTTCATAACGGGCAATTAACAAACTATTGGAATAATAGAAGAGCTTTAGAAAATAAAGGAATGAGATTTATGTCAGAATGTGACTCTGAACTAATCGCTGTATATATTGCTCAAAAAATGAGAGAAGGAGCAAGTCTTGAGGAAGGTATGAAAGAATCTTTAACAGGACTTGATGGAGTATTTACATATTTTGTAGCAACTAAAGACTCTTTAGGAATGGCAAAAGATACTATGGCTGCAAAACCGTTGGTTCTTTATGAGTCAGATGAATTAGTTGCAATGGGTTCTGAAGAAATAGCAATCAGATCAGTTCTTCCACAAGAAATTGATACATATGATCCATTTGATGGGGAGGTAAAAGTATGGCAAATTTAAAGACTACAGAGAAAAAATCTAAATCTCAATCAATGGGTATGCATACTGAGGTCTTAACAGGAAGAACTCAGCAAAAATTTTTTAATCCTGATGAAGCAGAAAACTTTTACTATTTTGGTACATACGATGTAGACTTCAATAAAAGAACTGATCTTGATGTAAAAAATATGACTGCTCCTGAAGCAAATAAAGAAATAGATAATTTAATGAGTCAAGGATATGGAACCATTGTCATAAAGAATCCTCAAGGAAAACATAGTTTAGGTGTTGGAATTTTAAATAAATTGAACTTAATTTTTGAAGGAAGCTTGGGATATTTTGGTATGGGTTCTTGTGACGGTCCAATCGTAAGAATTAACGGCAGAGTTGGTTGGTCTTGTGCTGAAAACTTAATGGCTGGAAAAGTTGTTATTGAAAAAAATGCAGGTTCTTGTTTTGGTGCTGCTATCAGAGGTGGGGATTTAATTTGCAAAGGCAGTGTTGGTGCTAGAACTGGTATTGATATGAAAGGTGGAACTATAATTATTGGTGGAGATGCTGGTGCTTTTACAGGATTTATGATGCAAAGAGGAAGAATAATTATTCTAGGTGATGTTGGGATAAATTTAGGTGACTCTATGTATGATGGGACAATTTTCGTAGGTGGAGAAATTGGATCTTATGGTAGTGATGCAATTGATGCGGAACTTACAAAAAATGATCAAGATTGGTTAAAAAGAAAATTAAAAGTGGCTGAGATTGGTGAAAGTTTTGATTTAAGTAAAATGAAAAAAATTGTAGCTGGTAAAAAACTTTGGAATTATGATAATTTAGAGCCTACAGAAAAGAAGGGAGCAATTTAATGCCTAAGAAAAAAAGTAAAAAAGTTAAAAAAAATGGAAAAGGTGTTGGAGGAAAAGCAGATGTTCATGCACATGAAGAAGGCAAAAGAAATAAAAGTTTATTAGGTCATAACGCTATCTTCACTCCTGACGTTATAGATGATATTCACATAAAAGCACAATTAGGAAGATACAGAATGCGTGGTATGGCGCTAATGAAAAAAATTCCTACATTTGATGATCTTGTTTTTTTACCAGGAACACTAACTAGATTTGTGATCGAAGGTTACAGAGAAAAATGTGAAACAAAAACTGTAATTGGTCCAAGATGTGAAAATCCAATTGAATTAGATATTCCTGTTTATATTACCGGTATGAGTTTTGGAGCGCTTTCTTATGAAGCTAAAACAGCTTTAGCGAGAGGAGCAACAATGGCGGGTAGTGCAACATGTTCAGGAGAAGGTGGAATGATACCTGATGAAAGAAGATATTCTGAAAAATGGTATTACCAATGTATTCAATCTAGATATGGATTTAATCCTCACCATGCTCAACTAGCAGATGGAATTGAAGTTTTTATTGGCCAAGGTCAAAAAGTTGGAATGGGTGGACATTTAATGGGTCAAAAAGTAACTGACCAAGTTGCTGAAATGAGATCTTTACCATCTGGTATTGATCAGAGATCTCCAGCTAGACACCCTGACTGGTTAGGTCCAGATGATCTAGCCCTTAAAGTTGAGGAGTTGAGACAATTAACAAAAAATAAAGTACCAATTCAATTAAAGCTTGGAGCTTCAAAAGTTTATGATGATGTTCGTATGGCTGCAAAATGTGATCCTGATTCTATTTATCTTGATGGAATGGAAGGTTCTACTGGAGCAGGTCCACACATCGCTGCAGCAAATACTGGTATACCAGGTATTGCAGCAATCAGAGAAGCTAGAAGAGCAATCGATGATGTCGGTAAGACTGGAAAAGTTACTTTAATTTATGCCGGTGGAGTTAGAGATGGTGCAGATATGGCAAAAGCTTTGGCTTTAGGTGCTGATGCAATTGCAATAGGTACTGGATCAATGATAGCTTTAAATTGCAACAAAGATATTCCAGAAGCAAATTTTGAAAAAGAAATGGGTGTTAAAGCTGGAGAATGCTATCACTGCCACACTGGTAGATGTCCTGTTGGTGTTGCAACTCAAGATCCCAAATTAAGAGCAAGATTAAATCCAGATGATGCTGCATTAAGAGTATACAATTATTTGCACTCAATGACGTTAGAAGCTCAACTTTTAGCAAGAGCTTGTGGAAAAACTAACATTCATTCTTTAGAACCTGAAGATTTAGCTGCTTTAACTACTGAGTCATCTGCTTTAGCAAAAGTACCATTGGCAGGAACTAATTACACTGTTGGAGTTGATAACTATCACAAAATATAAAGATGATTATGGCTAAGAAAAAGAATAAAAAAAATATTATAAGTAAACCAAAAAAAGAGAAGAAAATGAAACTTGGTACTTTTAAGGAAACTGCTAGAGAAAAACTAATTGGTCAGCATATTGGTTATAGATATGACGTCAATTTACTTCCAGATTACAAAAAGATAACACCTTTTTTAAAAAAGTATATCGAAGCCATGGGGTGGGATGATCTTAATTGGTTAGAAGATGTGCATATGGGTTATGAAGAAGATAGACCAGCAGTATTTTGTAGAAATGCTAATGGTTGGGTAACAATTCCAAAATCAATTAAACTTCCAAACAATCAACAAGATAGAGATATGATTGCAAGAGAGCTTTTAGTTAAGTTTCAAATGTCTCCAAAACATCCATTAGTTGATTTAAAAAAAGCATACTTAAAATTTTAATTACACAATCGCAAGTTGATTATTTTTTAAAAAACTAGTGTTCACACTAGGTTTTTAAGTATTGTTTCATTTGTCACACCTTCTTAAATTTTATAGGGTTTTGGAAACTAATATGGAGAGGGAATATGACTGATCAGTTAGGTGCTCTTACAACCATATTTACAGAATTTTACTACTGGGTAACAGTAGTGCTGATGTTTTTAATTCACGTTGGTTTCTGTATGTATGAAGTTGGAGCTTCTCGATACAAACACCATCAACATACTCTTATGAAAAATACAATGCTGATACCATTGGTAACAGTAACTTGGTTTTTCTTTGGTTGGTGGATTTACTGGGCTTTCCCAACAGGACCGGGAATAGCTCCTTCAATAATGAATGAAAGTACTGCATTGATAACAGATGAAAGTACTTTTAGTGCTAAATGGTACTTGGCTAACACAGAGTATATGGCGATTAACTTGGGAGACCACATTAGTGGTGTATTCTGGGCTGCGTTCTTACTATTCTCGTGGACAGCTGCTTCTATCGTTTCAGGGGCAATCATTGAAAGAATTACAACTTTTGCATTTGGAATTTTAGCAATTGCAATAGGATCTGTTTTTTGGACAATTGATGCTGCTTGGGGATGGCACTTTGATGGATGGATGCTTAAAATTTTAGGATATCATGATGCTTATGCATCGGGCGTAATTCACGCAATTGCGGGTGGATTTGCTTTAGGTGTTCTATGTGTTTTAGGACCAAGAATTGGTAAATTTACATCAAGTGGAGAACCAAGAAACATAGGACCAAGAAATCCTTGGCTAGTTACAGTTGGATTATTTTTAATTTATACTGGATTCTGGGGATTTTATGCAGCATGTAATATACCAATTTTTGACCTTGGACCCGAATATGGGATGGAAGGTGTAACTTATTGGACAGCTACAAACATATATGTAACCCCTACTACACTTAGTGGTATTACTTTTAACTTCTTGATGTCACTATCAGGTGGATTATTAGCCGGTTATTGGATTGCTAAAGGTGATCCTTTCTGGACATACTCTAGTGGACTAGCAGGTGTTATCTGTGCTTCAGCTGGAAATGATTTATATCATCCAATTCAAGCAATGATCATTGGTATGATTGGTGTTGTGATTGCATACAAACTACATTACTGGGTTGAGCGTAAGTTCAAAATTGATGATGCGGTTGGTGCAGTAGCAGTACACGGTTATGCTGGATTTGTAGGTCTAGTAATTTGTGGTTTTGTCTTAAATGGTTACCCATCATCTGGTTACAGTGTAGGTGCTATGTGGGATGGAACAACTTATGCAACAATCAATCCATTGGGACAATTCTTAGGAGCAATAATAATGTTTGGTGTTCTAGGAATGCTACCAGGTTATGTAATAGCTAAAGTACTTCACGGTATGGGTAAATTAAGAATCCCACGTGATGTAGAAATAGCTGGACTTGACTATGAAATGATGGAATCTGCTAAAAAAGATGAAAGAGCAGTTTCATCCGCAACCAGGTAAAGGAGATAATATATGGCTACTGTTACAAACTGGATCGATCACCTGAACAAACCTGCAGAAGAAGTTGTAGGTGCTGTTTACCCTGGTGCTGGATCAATGGAAACGACACTAGTTATCATTGGTATCGTTTTATGGTTAGGTTGGCATGTCTTGACTGCAAGATCTGAAAGTGAAGAACTTGAAAGATTATCAAGAAAAAGATATGGAGCTAATGACCATAAAAGCAATATTACCGACTGGTAATTAAAAAATAGAATTTGGGCGCTACTTAAACTTGTAGCGCCCTTTTTTTTAACAATAATGTCTAATAAAGATAACAAAGAATTAAGACCTACTAAAATGCGTGGGGTTGCATTCCCTAAAGCAAAATATGGAGTTATATTAGCTGTGATTATAATTATCGTTGTTAATATTATATATTACAAAGAAACAATTTTTTCTTTTTTTAAATAACTATGTTAACGTGATTCATGGTAAAAAATTTATCTAAAATTGCTAAAGAAAAAAAAATTAAATATTTTTTAATAAGTTTTGTAGATTTATTTGGAGTATTGAGATCTAAATTAGTTCCAGCAAGAGCTATTAAAGAAATGCAAGAAGCAGGAGCTGGGTTTGCTGGATTTGCTGCGTGGTTAGATATGTCTCCAGCTGATTCTGATATGTTTGGTATTCCAGATCCAGATAGTCTTATTCAATTACCTTGGAACAAAGAAGTTGGTTGGTTAGCATCTGATTTATGGATGAATGGCAAACCAGTTGAAGCTTCACCAAGAATAATGCTTAAAAACCAAATTAAAAAACTTAAAAAACAAAATCTTACTATGAAATCTGGTGTTGAATGTGAATATTTTCTTATTTCAGCAGATGGAGATTCAATAGCCGACTTAAGAGATACTCAGTCAAAACCATGTTATGATCAAGCAGCTTTAATGAGAAGGTATGATTTAATTAAAGAAATTTGTGACTGTATGATTGAAATGGGATGGGGTCCATATCAGAATGACCATGAAGATGCTAACGGTCAATTCGAAATGAATTGGGATTATGATGATTGTTTGGTAACTGCAGATAGACATGCTTTTTTCAAATTTATGGTCAAGACAATTGCAGAGAAACATGGATTAAGAGCTACATTTATGCCCAAGCCATTTGAAAATTTAACAGGAAATGGGTGTCATGCACATATCTCTGTTTGGGATGGTAAAAAGAATAAGTTTTTGGATAAATCAGATGATCTGGGCTTGAGTAAAATGGCTTATAATTTTCTTGGTGGTGTAATTAAAAATGCATCATCACTATCAGCTTTTTTTAATCCCACAATTAACAGTTATCGTAGAATAAATGCCCCTCCAACTAAATCAGGAGCATCATGGTCTCCTAGCAGTATTTCTTACACAGGTAATAATAGAACTCATATGATTAGAATTCCTGACCCAGGTAGATTTGAATTAAGATTAATGGATGGTTCTGCCAATCCTTATTTATTGCAAGCAAGTGTATTAGCTGCTGGGTTAGATGGTTTAAAAAATAAGATTGATCCAGGTAAACCACTAAATTGTAATATGTATGAAGACTATAAGAAATATCCAAACCTTCCTAAACTTCCTGATGAATTAGATCAGTCGCTTGAAAAATTAAAAAATAATAAAGACATGAATGATGCTTTTGGTAAAGATACAATTAATAGCTATATTAAACTTAGAACTTCTGAAATTAATGAATTCAAACAAAAAGAAACTTTCGACAAAACAAAAACTATTACTAGATGGGAAAGAAATAATACATTAGACTGTTAGATTATGACAATTTTATCTAACGGTCATTTGTGGAAACACACTGAATTTATTCAAAATAAAAATTATTCTTTTGATAAAACTGAAATTTTAAAATCTTTATCTATAAAAGAAATAGATGAAGCTTATTCAGGTATCTCCAATTGGAAAGGCTATTCAAAAACACCTTTATTGGAATTAAATAAGCTTACAAAGGAATTAAAATTAAATAAAATTTTTTATAAAGACGAAAGTAAAAGATTTGATCTTAAATCATTTAAAGCACTGGGAGGAGCTTATGCAGTAGAGAAAGTAAGCAAAGGAAATAAAGATATTGTAGTTGCAACAGCAACAGCTGGCAATCATGGCAGATCTGTTGCTTGGGGAGCTAAAAGACTTGATATAAAATGCAAAATTTTTATTAGTGAATTTGTAAGCGATGCAAGAGGAAAGGCTATGGCTGATCTTGGAGCTGATGTAATAAAAGTTAAAGGTAATTATGAGAAATCTTTAATCGAATGTATTAAACAATCTACAAATAATGATTGGCAAATTGTTCAAGACGTTGCTTGGAAAGACTATATGACAGTACCAAAATATACCATGGCTGGTTACACTGTAATGATGAAAGAAATAGTTGATCAAATAAGAAATGATCAAATCACCCATATTATATTACAAGCTGGAGTCGGTGGAATGGCAGGCGCTATGGTTGCTGGTATTGCAAGATATTTAAAAAATATTCCAGAAATTATTGTTGTAGAGCCTGATAGTGCTGCATGTGTAATGGAAAGTATTAAAACAGGAAAAATTGAAAAAATTGATATTGAAAGAGAGAGTTTAATGGGAGGAATGTCATGTGGAGAAGTATCATTAGTCCCATGGGAAATCTTAAAAAATTCAGTTAAGTACTGCATTAGTTTACCAGATGATGATATTGCAAAAACAATGAAGTTGCTCGGGAACGCTAGCTTTAGTAATGAAAAAATTATTGCTGGTGAAAATTCAGCCCCGGGGGTAATCAGTTTGATCACAATTTGTGAGGATGAAAAAATAAAAGAAAACTTAAAATTAAATAGAGACTCAAATATATTATTAATTGGTTGCGAGGGTGATACTGATCAAGCTATGTATCAAAAACTTATAAACCAGTAAAAAAACACATAAATGAAAAAGGTTATAAAAAAAAAAGTTGATAATTTAGACTTTTATAAAATCTTTAAACCTGAATTAACTCCAAAAAGAATGCTGGAATTGGGAGTTTTTGGAGGTTCATACTTTGGATTAGATGTAAAGGAGTTCCCTAAATCGTGGTTCAAAAATGTGAAATTAAGTAAAAATTTTGATGTTAATTTAAATAGATTTAGAGTTGTCTCTGGGCTTTCAAGAGAACACTGGATCGAAAAAGGATGGATCTTTAAGGAAGATCCCTTAGGATGGTTTCAATGGTATTGCAGGTTTACTAATGGAAGAAGAATTCCTCATATGGATGAAATTCAAATAAAGAGATGGAAAAATTTTAGAAGGCATGTACTAGCAATTGAAAAAAATTGTGAAAAAGGTGATCTTAGTTGCAGAAAAAGACAGAGACAAGCAATTTTGCAATGGGCCTATGATCCCTATAAAAGATAAAACCTAAATATAACTTATAGAAGTTAGTTCATATAAACGACTAACAGTTCTTTTAAAAGATTCAGCAATATTTTTTGATGATTTTATTAAATTTAAATCAACTTTAGATGTAATCATTAATGGAATCTTTTTTTCATAAATAATATCTATTAGAGTTATAAATCTTTGTTGTTGATTTGAATTATCATCATTAAAATCAGGTAAATTTTTAATAAAAATAAATTCACAAGATTCGGCAATCTTTATATAATCTTCAGATCCTAAATTTTTATTACACAATTCTTCAAATTCAAACTTAGCTACTTTGTCATAAAAGTTCTCTAAAACAATTTTACGTCCTTTTATTTCTAATGTTTTTAAAGTTTTGTTTTTATTTTTAGTAATTTTTCTAAAAAATTTATTAAATTTAAAATTAGATGATTTATCAATAGGATATAAAAATCGCTCTAAGCTAATGTTATTACTTGATCTATAATCTTCTTTAATTGATAATTCTTTTTCGTAGCTGTTATTTTCTAAAATTTTTATAAATGGTATAAATTGATCTCTCTGTAAACCATCTTTATAAAGATCATTTATTTTTATATTTGAAGAAAAAATAACTTTAATTTTTGCTTCAAAAATTATTTTAAACAATTTTCCTAATATCATTGCATCAACAATGTTAGTTACTTGAAATTCATCAAAATAGATGATTTGAGCATCCTTTTCTAAATTTTTTACAAAAAGTTCAATTGCGTTTTCTTTGTCTTTGTTTTGAAAAACAAAATCATGAAACTTAATCATGAATTCATTAAAATGAAGTCTTAATTTTTTTTCTTCTAATTCATTAAAAAAAAAATTTAAAATCATTGTTTTTCCAACACCGACATCTCCTACAAGATAAAAGCCAAGTTTATTTTTTTTCTTTTTAAAAAACTTAGAAAAAAAAGATTGAGTAAAATTTTCTGAATAATAAATTCTAAGATAATTTATTATATCTAATTGATTTTGATTAATTTCATATTGCTGATCCTCACAATGATTAATGAAGAGTTTTTTTAAATTCATTTTTTTGTTTTAAAATCTATTCCATACTCAGATCTTGGACCTTTTCTTAATCCAAATGGACCTGATATGAATAATGTTAAAGGTTTTGTACCCGGCTTAAGGTCAACTCTATGTAAATTATTTGCCGATCTAAAACCAATATATCCTGCAGGTCTCCAGAATTTTCCATTTTTAAGTGTTTCCCAATATCCGCCGCGCAATATAATTGTAATGTAAGGAAATGTATGATTATGAACCCCTTCTCCGTGATCATCTGCTAACATTTCGTGTAATAATATATTAAATGGAAACCATTTTGGGCGATGTCTCATTAAGACATAATACCTATTCATCCAAGGTTTAGCCTCCTCATATTTTGGATGAGAAGGTCCCCTATCTAAAACAACTTTTTTGCGACCTAATTTTTCCAGCAACTTGAGAAACATTATTCTAGCTTGATTATTGCGTTATCTTTAATAACAAATAAATCTTTGTTTAAAATAAATGGTCTTGATATTTTATCATTATCTATTTTCAAAATTGAATTAGTTTTCCCTGTTTTAGTATCGATTATTAGCATTCTGCCATTATCAGTGGTCAGATAAATATTCTTAAGACCTATAACAAAGCCAATGGGTTTTATTTTATCTCTTTTCTTTTTTTTAAAATTTTTGAAAATATCTGTAATTTTAATTATATTTCCGCTTTTTTTTTCAATTACAATTAAATAACCTTCTAATGAAACTGTTAATAAGTAATTTCCAACTACACTAGGTCTCACATTTGAATTTACTTTATTTTCCCAATTATAACTTCCTGTTTCAAGATCAATAGAAAAAAATTGATTTTTGTTATTGGAAAAAAATATACTGTTACCATCAGTTATAATATCTGAAGTTTCTAAAGAAAAAGCTGACTCATAAATTTGATTACTTTGCGTGGGTAATTGCCAAGATAATTCACCCTTCTTTATATTAACAGCACTTATATCCCCTATTGAATTATTAAAGTATAGTAAGTCATCTACTATAACCATAGAAAGTTTTTTTTGAGACCTTATAAGTGAATTTTCTGTTTTAATATTCCATATTTCTTTTCCAGTTTTAATAGAAAAACATCTTAGAGTATTAGAAAAATCAATTATAAAAAACTTATCTTTGTATATCTTAATTTGTGAGTTAAAAGGCGCTAAGTTATTTTTTGACCAAAGGAGTTCTCCGTTATTCAAATTAAGCGCATAATATTTTGCAATATTATCCCCTACAATTAGAATATTTTTATCATTTGCAAATTGCAAGATAGGTTTTAATTTTTTTTCTGATTTAGAGTAAAAATTTTTTTTCCAAATAAGCTTTGAGTTTTCATTAAATTTTAAAATTGAGCCTTTGCTATCAAAAAATATTAAGTTTTTATTATTAAATGAAATCGCTGGTTCAAATTGATGAAAATTTTTAATTTTTGAGAATTTATATCTTGAGGATTTTTTTAGTTCTCCATCATAATCTAATCTTCCGTCATTATTAAAATAGTTTCTTATTTTTAAGTTATTATTTATATTGTTTTCAAGATTGATTGATATATTTACGTTTAGTTCTTTTTCTAAAGCATCTTCCTCAACAAAAATTTCTTTATAGTTTTCATTCTTTTCCTCGGGAATATTTTTTGTTTTTGTCCAAAATTTGGAATTTTTATTTAATGAACACCCTGTAATAAATATAATAGATATAAAAAATATTATTATCTTATTCACTTAAATCTCTGTTTAACCTTTTTTGTGACTCTATTTTTAACTCCTGATTAGCATTTTCTAATGATATTATTTGATTAAAAAATTCTATTGATTTTTGTTTTTCACCTTTATGAAAAAAATACTCTGCGATCAGATATAAAGCATGAGATTTCCAAACACTCTCGGAGTTAATTATGGGATTTAATATTTTTAAAAGCTCATTTTCTCCAATATCATCTGCATTATAAAGGGCTTTTTTATAAATTATCAAATTTTTGATTTCTTTTTGCAAAGATACATCCTCAATAACAACATCAAATAATTTGTTAACTTTTGATTTTTCTGTAATCAATTGATTGTCTATAATAAAATAAAGAGATAACGGCGAATAAGTTGGATCTTTTTTATTAACCAGTTCAACTAGAGCATTACTAGTAATCTGTTTATTATCTTTTGAATGTTCAGTGACAATTTTATTATATTGATCAGAAATTTTTAATTTTTTTTTTTCGTTGAATTCTTCAAATATAAAATAGGAAATTAGCAAAGTAATAAGTAGCACTAAAATAGAAATTAAAAGTTTTTTATAACTTATAAAAAATTTTTTTATTTTTTCGTTGCGTGTATTGCTATCAATTATTGCTATATCTTCATCCATAACTAAATCATATTTCTTAAAACATATTGTAGTATGCCACCGTTCTTATAATACTCGAGTTCATTTTTAGTATCAATTCTGCAAAGAGTATCAATTGTTTTTATATCGCCTGATAAATATTTAATTTCCAATTTTACTATATCAGAAGGGTTGAATCCTTTTTCGATGTTTAAAACACTGATCAACTCTGAACCTTTTAAATTTAAATTAGTTCTATTCATATTATCTTTAAATTGTAGTGGCAAAATCCCCATTCCTATTAAGTTAGATCTATGAATTCTCTCAAAACTTTCAGCAATAACGGCTTTAATCCCAAGTAATTTTGTTCCTTTTGCAGCCCAATCTCTAGATGATCCTGTTCCATATTCTTTTCCGCCTATTACTACTAAGTCAGTTCCTCTTTTCTTATATTCAACGACCGCATCATACACTGGCATTACTTTCTCTTCAGGATATAATTTTGTGAACCCGCCTTCTGTGCCAGGAGCCATTTCATTTCGTATTCTTATATTTGCAAAAGTTCCTCTCATCATAACTTGATGATTACCTCTTCTTGATCCATATGAATTATAATCTTTTGGTAAAATTTGATGTTTCATAAAATATTCTCCAGTCGGACTTTCTTTTTGAATATTCCCTGCTGGTGAAATATGATCTGTAGTAATCATATCTCCTAAAATAAGTAAAGGTCTTGCGTCTTTTATGGGTTTAAATCCTTCCGGTTCATCAGATAAATTTTCAAAAAAAGGTGGTTTTTTTACATACGTTGAATTCTCATCCCAGTTATAAATACTACTTTTTTCTGTTTTAATTTCTTGCCACTGTTTTGGGCCTTGTGAGACATTCGAATATCTTTTTATAAACATCTCAGCATTTAAAGAAGATTTAAGAGTTTCTTCTATTTCTTGATTTGATGGCCAGATATCTTTTAAATATATTTCTTTACCATCTTTATCTTTACCAAATGAGTCTTTATATAAATCAAAAGACATATGTCCTGCTAATGCATAAGCAACTACCAGGGGTGGAGAAGCTAAATAGTTTGCTTTTATATGTGGAGAAATTCTTCCCTCAAAGTTTCTATTTCCAGATAATACAGAAACCCCATATAAATTTTCTTTTTGAATAGCCTCAACTATATTATCTGATAAAGGTCCTGAATTACCAATACATGTCGTGCAACCATATCCAACTAGATTGAATCCTAACTTATCTAGGTAAGTATTAAGTTTTGCTTTTTCTAAATAATCAGTAACAACTTGGGATCCTGGTGCTAATGAAGTTTTTACCCATGGTTTAACTTCTAATCCATATTCAATAGCTTTTTTTGCGAGTAATCCAGCTCCAATCAAAACATTTGGGTTAGATGTATTTGTACAAGATGTTATTGCTGCAATTAATATACTTCCATCTTTAATTTCATAATCCGTATTTGCAACTTTTGATGATTTAAATTCTTTTTTATTTGTAATCTCAGCAAAACTATTTCTAAAACTTTGAGACGCCTCTGAAAGTAAAACTTTATCTTGTGGTCTTTTAGGACCAGAAATAGTTGGAACTATAGAGGACATATCTAATGTTAATTTATCTGTAAATTCAATGTTGGTGCTTGCCCATAAGCCTTGGGCTTTTGCATACTCCTCAACTACTTTCACAGTTTGTTTGTCTCTACCAGAAAATTCTAAATATTTTAAAGTCTCTTCATCTATTGGGAAAAAACCACAGGTAGCTCCATACTCAGGTGCCATATTAGCTATAGTTGCTCTATCTGCTAAAGTAAGATTTTTTAAACCTTCTCCATAAAATTCTACAAATTTTCCTACCACTCCCTTATCTCTTAACATCTTAACAACTGTTAAGACGAGATCTGTAGCAGTAGTGCCTTCAGGCATTTTATTTTTAACTTCAAATCCAATAACTTCAGGTATTAACATTGAGATGGGCTGGCCTAGCATCCCAGCTTCTGCTTCGATGCCTCCTACGCCCCAACCTAAAACTGATAAACCATTTACCATTGTAGTATGACTATCTGTACCAACTAATGTGTCTGGAAATATATACTTCTCACCCTTTACTTCTTCTGACCAAACAACTTTGGATAAATACTCTAGATTTACTTGATGACAAATTCCAGTACCTGGAGGAACAATTCTAAAGTTATTAAATGCATTTTGACCCCATTTTAAAAAAGAATAACGTTCCCCATTTCTTTTAAATTCTATTTCAACATTTTTATCAAAAGAATCTGCTTTTGCTGACTGATCTACTTGAACAGAGTGATCGATTACTAAATCTACCGCAGATAACGGATTAATTGTATTTGGGTCTTTGTCTTTTTCTTTAACTGCCTCTCTCATAGCGGCTAAGTCTGCTACTGCTGGTATTCCAGTATAGTCTTGAAGTAATACTCTTGCTGGTCTGTAAGCAATTTCAGTATTTGATTTTTTTGTCTTCAACCAATCTTTAATTGCTGAAATTTGATTTTTATTTACAGTTAAATCATCTTCATATCTCAATAAATTTTCTAATAATACTTTTAATGATTTTGGAAGTTTAGAAACTCCGTCTAAACCATTTTTTTCAGCCTCTGGAATAGAATAAAAAGTGTACTCTTGATTGTTAATATTTATTTTACTTTTTGAATTAAAAGAGTTTTTATTTCCTGGTTTCATGTTAAATGTAAAATCCGATTATACAGACTAAAATCAACACGGACATACCATAATTAAAACGTTTAATAAAACTATTATTTGCGGCAAATTTTCTTAAAAATTTACCTAATAAAGTCCAAGCTGTAATTGATAAAAAAGCTGTAAAAGAACATACAAAAATAACCATTAATGATGTTTGAAAATAATTATCTTGATCTACAAACTTTGAAATTAATGTAATGGCTGCCATCACGCCTTTTGGGTTTATAAATTGAAATATAAATGTGTCATAAAAAGTTACTGGATTACGCTTACTTTCGTCATTAGAAACATCAGCTGTGGCTATTTTATAAGCTAAATAAATTAAAAATATTGTCCCTAAGATTCTTATTATCTCTTGAATAATTGGGTATTCTTTAAATACAGAAATTAGTACGAAGTTTATTAAAATTACTAATACAGTATATCCAAAACCAACTCCCATTATTAAAGGAATTGTTTTTTTAAAACCAAAATTAAAAGCTGAATAAGAGGCTACTGCATTATTTGGACCTGGTGTAAAACCTAAAGAGAATGAAATTCCAATTAACAAAAGCAGTTCTGAACTCATCTATTTAGGCTATGGGAAGACCATTTTCAGATTTTTGCGAAGGATGTACTAAAATTACTTTACCATCTTTATCAATTGATCCTAAAATTAATACTTGAGAGACAACTCCAGCAATATTTTTTTCAGCAAAATTACAAACACCAATTACTTGTTTTCCTTTAAGGTTTTCTTCATTATAATAATGAGTGATTTGAGCTGATGATTGTTTAATTCCTATTTCTTCACCAAAATCAACTTCAACTACCAATGAAGGCTTTCTAGCTTTTTCATTTTTTTTTACAGAGATTACTGTCCCAACTCTAATATCTATTTTATCAAAATCATCAAAGGTAATTTGTTCTTTCATATAATTAATATATAATGCATGAATAATATGAGTACAGAAAATAATTTAAATGTTTTGTTTGATAATTCTGTTAAAATTTTAACAGACTTGATTGGTTTTAAAACTATATCTGGAGAAGATAATACTGCATTAATAGATTACTGTGATAATATATTAAAAAAATTAGGTGCTACTTCTTTTAGAACTTATGATGATGAAAAAAAAAGAGTAAATCTATTTGCAACTCTTAAAGCTAAAAATTCAAATAATAAAAAACCAATAATTTTATCAGGACACACAGACGTTGTTCCAGTCTCAAAAGGTTGGAGTTCAGATCCTTTTACAGCAACAATTAGAGAAGACAAATTATTTGGAAGAGGCTCATGTGATATGAAAGGATTTATTGCTTGTACTTTAGCTTATGCCCCTATCTATTCTAAATCTAATTTGGATAGAGATATTCATTTTTCTTTTACATTTGATGAAGAAACGGCATGTATAGGAGCTCCTATATTAATTGAAGAATTAAAAAGAAGAAATATTAAAGACGGTATTTGTATAGTTGGAGAACCAACTAATATGAAAATTATTGATGCTCATAAAGGATGTTACGAATACACAACTTACTTTAAAGGTTTAGCAGGACATAGCTCTGCACCTCATAGAGGTGTAAGCGCTGTTGAGTATGCATCAAGATATATAAATAAATTAATTGAATTAAGAGAAAAACTTAAAGAGAGAGAACCTAAAGACTCTATTTTTGATCCGCCTCACTCTACACTCTCAATTGGTGGAATTTTTGGTGGTATAGCCCACAATGTAATTGCAGATAAATGTCATATTAATTGGGAAACAAGACCTGTTGTAAAAGAAGATGGTGTATTTTTAAATCAGGAAATAGATAAATTTGCAAATGAGGTTTTATTACCTGAAATGAAAAAAGTTTTTCCAAATGCTTCGATTGAAAAAAAAATTATAGGCGAAATAATTGGATTTGATAGAGATGATAAATCAGATGCTTGCGAATTTATCTCGAGTTTAACTGGTGATAATTCAAGACAAGTTGTTTCCTTTGGAACAGAAGCTGGGTTGTATCAAGAAATTGGTATTAGTACTGTTGTTTGTGGTCCAGGATCAATTGAACAAGCTCACAAAATTGATGAGTTTATAGTTTTAGACGAACTTAAGAAATGCATTCATCTCTTAGATGGAATTAAAAATAAATCTATTACGAATTAATCGTTCCAACCACTAACAGCTTTTACTTCTAAGAATTCCTCTAAGCCTAATTTGCCAGCTTCACGACCTATACCTGAATGTTTATATCCACCAAAAGGTGCATCTGGTGCTAATCCTGCACCATTGATATCAACCATTCCAGATCTTAATTTTCTAGCAACACGATTTGCTTTTTCATGATCTTGAGTTTGAATAAAGTTTAACAATCCATAAGGAGTATCATTTGCAATAGCTATTGCTTCTTCTTCTGTCTCAAATGGTATAATTGATAATACAGGTCCAAAAATTTCAGTTCTTGCAATCTGCATTTGATTATTCACATCTGCAAATGCTGTTGGTTTTACAAAATATCCTTTATCCAAACCATCAGGTTTACCTGTTCCTCCAGCAACTAATTTTGCACCTTCATCAATTCCAACTTGAATTAAAGATTGAATTTTATCAAATTGAGTTTTTGACACTACGGGACCAATATGATCTCCTTCTTTTTTTGCAACATCAACTTTCATTGAATTAGCAAAGTTTTTAACTCTTTCAACTGTCTCGTCATAAATAGATTTTTCAACTAACATTCTAGTAGGTGCATTGCATGATTGACCTGTATTTCTGAAACATCTTAAAGCACCTCTTTCAACTGCTTCTGCATCAGCATCTTTAAAAATTATATTTGCACCTTTTCCCCCTAATTCCAAACTTACTCTTTTAAAATCATTAGCTGCATTTTGTGAAATTAAAGCTCCTGCTCTAGTTGATCCAGTAAATGAAATCATATTTACATCTGGATGACTAGTTAAAGCATTTCCTGTGACTGCTCCATCTCCATTCACTAAATTAAAAACACCTTTTGGTAATTTAATTTCATCAATCATTTCTGCTAAAATCATTGAAGATAATGGTGCTATTTCTGAAGGCTTTAAAACCATTGTACAACCAGCAGCAATTGCTGGAATTACTTTTAAACAAGTTTGGTTCATTGGCCAATTCCAAGGTGTAATTAATGCGCAAACACCTTTTGGCTCATGTAAAATATTATTATTAGGAGCATGATCTCCTAAAATTTTTTCAAAAGTATATTCCTTTAAAACTTTAATGTACGATTTTATATGACTAGCGCCAGTTCCAGCTTGTAGCTGAGTTGAAAAATCTATTGGCGCTCCCATTTCTAATGATATAGCTTTCGCCATATCTGCCCATCTTTTTTTATAAAGATCATATAGAGCTTCAAGATATTTTAATCTTTCTTCTTTTGTAGAAAATGCCCAAGTTTCAAAAGCTTTAGTTGCTGCACTTACAGCATTATTAACATCCTCAACTCCTCCTAAAGAAATTACCGCACACTCTTCCTCTGTTGAAGGATCAATTACTTTAATGTCATTAGGTTTTTTAGGGGATACCCACTGTCCATTAATATAGAAATTTTTTTTATCTAACATTTCTAATAACTATCCTTTCTTTATGATTTTGCAAATAAATTTGTAAGTTCGTAAACAATTGTTGCTGCGGCTAATGAAGTAACCTCAGCATGATCGTAAGCAGGTGAAACCTCAACCACATCTGCTGAAATAAGATTTAAACCAGACAGTCCTCTTAAAACGTTTACCATCTCTCTTGTGGTCATTCCGGCAATTTCTGGTGTGCCTGTGCCTGGAGCAAAAGCTGGATCTAACACATCAATATCTATTGATAAATACAAAGGATTATCACCTACTCTTTTTTTAATTCTTTCTGCTATTTTATCCGTACCTTCTGTTTGAAATTCATCACAGTGAATTATCTTAAAACCAAAACTTTCATCATTTTTAATGTCATCTCTACTGTAAAGTGGGCCTCTAATACCAACATGCATCGAAGCATCATCTAAAAATAAACCTTCTTCTCTTGCTCTTCTAAAAGGGGTTCCGTGTGTATATGGTGCGCCAAAATAAGTATCCCAAGTGTCTAAATGAGCATCAAAATGTACTAAAGCAACTGGACCATCATTTATTTTGTTAATTGCTTTTAATAATGGGAAAGCAATTGTATGGTCTCCTCCAAGACTAATAATTCCACCTACTTTATTTAATAGTTCTTCAGCACCTACTTCTATTTGTTTGATAGCCTCTTCTATATTAAATGGATTACAAGTAATATCACCTGCATCAGCAACCTGTTGAACTTTAAAAGGCTCCACGTCATAGCTTGGATGGTAATTTGTTCTTAAGTGTCTAGAAGCTTGTCTAATACTTTGAGGCCCAAACCTTGCGCCTGGCCTATAACTTGTTCCTGCATCAAAAGGTATTCCTACAATCGCAACATCACAACTCTTAACATCTCTTAACTCTGGTAATCTTGCAAATGTAGATGGGCCTGCAAATCTTGGAACTATAGTTCCACTTATTGGTTGAATTGGATCTTTATTTCTTTTTTTTTTCACAGCAAAATTGTATCACATTCTATTAAATTGGAATATCTTCTATATGTATATTTATGAAATTAATTAAAATACTTATATTATCTTTATTTGTTTTTATTCAGGCTAAAGCAGATACAATTTATAATCTTATAAAAATTCCTAACCTTGAAATATATGAAATCAATACTTCAAATAAACTTAGATATTTATATGCCAAACAACCATTCACGATTGGCATTGATAATAATATAAATTGTTACAATTCAGAAAAAAAAAGATTAGACAAAAAATATAAAATAATTCAGAAAAACTTGAATAAATATGATCAAGTATTTTTAAAAAAAATAAATCTTAAATATATTGTTCTTTGTGAAAAATTATCGATTTCTGGAATTTTAACTGCAGGAATTCCAGACCATAAAATGAAGACTTTAATAATAGACATTAAATTTGATAGTAAATATTTTGAACGAGTTCTACATCATGAAGTGTTTCATATAATAAACGATGGATATAAAGATTATTTTGATGAGAAAGAATGGTCAAAACTAAATGACGATAACTTTAAATATACAGCATGTTCTACCTGCTCTAATAAAACAGGATTATATGTTTACAAAGAATTTAATGGCTTTTTTACAGAATACTCAAAATCAACTGCTTCTGAGGATATGGCTGAAGTTTATTCTCATATTATATCAGATAAAGATAATGTGGAATTAAAAATTAACAATGATCCTATACTTAAAAAAAAAGTAGAATTCATAAAAGAAAATATTTTGAAAATTGATAAAAATTTCAAATTTTAAATTATGATTAAAAAAATTAAGGCTTCATTATCTGAAAAAATAACATTCATTTTTTTACTGTCGCTTGGTATATTTTCTCTTACTTCTTTTCTTTTAATAAAAGATAAATGTTTATTTGTTAAAGATTACAATCCTCTAAAAATCACTTTTGATAACCCAAAAAATATTGCCATATTAAATGTTCCATGTGGAAATGTTATTATCGAACTTTATCCAAATGTATCTCCTAATGCTGTAGAAAGATTTAAGACTTTAATTAAATCTAAAGCATACGATGATGTTGCTTTTCACAGGGTAATAAAAGATACACTTGTACAGGCTGGAGATTTAGAGTTTGGTAAAAAAGGAAATCTAAATTATGGAAAAATTGGAACAGGTAAATCTGGATTAGGAAATATTAATTCTGAAGTAGATGTTCCATTTAATTTTAAAAAAGGAAGTGTAGCACTGGCTAGAACACAAAAGTATAATACTGAGGATAGTCAGTTCTTTATAATATTGAGAGATGAACCATTATATGAGACTGAATATACTCCAATTGGAAAAGTAATTTATGGATTGGAAGCTTTAAAAAAAATTAAATATCTTGATAAATCTCAATATGTCTTGAGGCCCGATTATATTAATACTCTTCGAATGTTAATTAACTAAAGGTTTACCAGTTGCTAATGTATGCTTAATTCTTTCTTGGGTTTTTTTAGTCTCAATTAATTTCATAAAAGCATCTAATTCTAATTGAAATAAATCATCCTCGGATAAAGTTTTATCTATCGTAGTATCACCACCACTTAATACGTGCGCTAATTCTTTTGCAACTATAACTCCATGCTCTAAAATTACCTTATCATTATAAAGTTTATCCAAAATTTTATCCATTTCACCTCTAACTGCTTTTCCAGGAAGTTTGAATTGTAATTCATTTGGTGCTTTAAAATCTTTGTTATCTAAAAGAATTTTTTTTGAAACTTCTAATAAACTATTTCTATTCATTATTTTTTTATCACTAGGTCTTAAATATTTCATTGGTTCAGCTTCAACTGGTGATGTGGCTGTCTTTCCATATCCAATAATATCAAAAACTTTCAGAGGTGCATAATGAGGATCTTTTTTTGCCTCGTCAGTATCAAGCCATCTTGCTAACATTTCTTTACATCCACCTCCTGCTGGAATTAAGCCAACAATAGTTTCAACTAATCCAACAACTATGTTTGTATGAGATGCAACAAAATTACTTTGTACCATTACTTCGAATCCACCACCTAACGTTAACCCTGATGGAGCTGAGACAACTGGATATTTTGAATATTTTAAATGTTTACATGTTTCTTGAAAATATTTAATAAATTTTCTAATTGATTTAAAATCTTTTTTGTCTGCAAATTGCATCGTGTAAGTTAAGTTTACTCCTGCAGAAAACTGCATACTCTCATTTATTATTATTAAAGGTTTGTCAGTTGCTTTTTTTAAAGCATCCATTGAGTCATAATCTAAAGCATTAGCTTTAGTAGTAAATTCAACGATATTATAATCATTAAATCTATAAATTTTTGCAGAGTCATTTCCATCTAAACTTGAAGCTGTTTTTTTAACCTTACCTAAGGTTTCTATATTAGTATATTTTTGTCTCTCTCCATAAAAATCTTCATTTTTATTTTTTGATAAATTTTCTAAAAAACTATTTCCTTTAAATTCATCAACTTTATCAAAAAAGTTTTTAACACCTATTTCTTCGAGCATTTCAAATGGACCTTTTGCCCAGTTAAAACCAAGTCTCATTGCTTCATCGATGTCATTAAATTCCTTTGTGATTCCTGGAACTAATGAGGAGGCATATTTGATTATTTTAGATAAAACTGACCAAGCATATTCACCATATTTATCTTTTCGATTAATTAATCCCTTAAGATCTACTTTATCTGACTTAACATCTATCTTTTTAGCAGGTGTATAATCTCCAGACTCAAGGTTAATAGCTTCCATGACTTTATTAGTTCCAGTTTTATTTATTCGATAGAATCCACCTTTACCTTTTCTTCCAGTGTAACCTGTCTCAATTAATTTTTTTACTAATGGAATTTCTTTTGCGACTTCATGAAATTCATCTGTCTCTGGTAGCTCTTTAATAAAACTTTTCAGTACATCGGCCATTAAATCTATACCGATTAGGTCATATAATCCAAATACTCCTGTTTTTGGAATGCCCATTGGTCTTCCAAAAATTGCATCTGCTTCTTCGACTGAAAGTTTCATTTTAAAAGCTTCCGTCATTGCTATTTGCATAGCATAAACTCCAACTCTATTTCCTAAAAAACCCGGTGTATCATTACAAACTATTGCTCCTTTACCTAATTCAATTTCACAAAATTCTTTTAACTGATTAATCTTATTAAGATCATTATTTTCATTTTTAACAATTTCTAACAGGCCCATATATCTAACAGGATTAAAAAAGTGCGTGATACAGAAATCTTTTTTTTCAGTGTCTGTTAAGTGTTGAGATAAAACTTTAATTGGAATAGAAGATGTGTTTGATGAGACTATTGCACCGTTTTTTCTTGCTTTAAATATCTTTTCATAAATTTGATGTTTAATATCAATTCTTTCTACTACCGCCTCAACAATCCAATCAGCCTCTTTAACTACATCAAAGTCATCAGAAATATTTCCAACTTTAATGTTACTAATTTTTGATTTATCAATTAATAATGGTGGTCTTGATTTATGAATTTTTTCTCTAGCCCTCTCACTAATCTCTGTTTTTAAATCAAGTAAAGTTACAGGCACATTTGCGTTACATAAATGAGCAGCAATACCACTTCCCATTGTTCCAGAGCCAATCACCACTACATTCTTAATTTTCATTAAATGATTATATTATCTGTTTATTCCTCTGAGTCTCTCAGATCTTCTTCTTAAGAGTTCAGCGGTAACTAATATTAGTGTAGACAAAATAATTAGACAAGTTGCAACTGCAAGAATAGTTGGACTTAACTGTTCTCTTAAACCTGTCCACATTTGAATTGGGATAGTAGTATTTTCAAGACCAGCTAAAAATAAAACAACAACTACTTCATCAAATGATGTTACAAATGCAAATAATCCACCTGAGATCACACCAGGCAATATTAATGGTAAAGTAATTTTCATAAAAGTATTTACAGGATTGCTTCCAAGACTTGCTGCAGCTCTTGTTACACTGTGATCAAAACCAGACAAAGTAGCTGTCACGGTGATAACAACAAATGGTGTTCCTAAAATTATGTGCGCTAAAACAATTCCAGTATGAGTGGCAGCTAAACCAGCTTTAGCCATAAAAAAGAATATTGCTACACCTGAAATGATTAAAGGAACAATCATAGGAGAGATTAATACTGCCATGATAATTCCTTTGTATGGCATATGCCTACTACTTAAACCTAATGCTGCAACAGTACCGAGTAAAACTGAACCAATTGTTGCAAAGATTGCAATTATAAAACTATTTTTAGCAGCTAAGCCCCATGGGTTTTTTGTTCCATAAACCATATCCTTGTACCATCTTAATGAGAAAGCATCTGGATCCAAACTTTTCATACCATCAGAAAAACTTAAAAATTCTTCTGCATTAAAAGATAATGGAAAAATTACAAACAAAGGTGCAATTAAAAAAAAGAAAACTGATCCACAGATAAATAAATAAAAATAGTGCCAAATTCTGTAATGTAATTCTGTATGTTTTGGTAAAGCCATTCTATTTATCCTAATTTAATATTATCTATTCCAACTAGTTTATTATACACCCAATAAATTGCCAAAACTCCAGTAAGCAACATTAGACCCATGGCTGATGCAAAACTCCAGTCAAGTGTACTCTTCATATGAAAAGCGATTTGGTTACTAATTAAAGTGCCTGATGCTCCTCCAACCAAGGCTGGTGTAATATAATAACCAATTGCTAATATAAAACATAATAAGCATCCAGCTCCAATACCCGGAATTGTTAGAGGAAAATAAACCTTCCAAAAAGCAACAATTGGCGTTCCACCCAGTGATTTTCCTGCTCTCATTAAGCTTGGTGAAATAGTTTTCATAACGCTATAAAGAGGTAAAACCATAAAAGGCAACAAAATCTGTGTCATTGCAACGTATGTTCCTGTTTTATTGTACATCATTTCAGGTCTTGCATCATCAGCAACCAAACCTATTCCAACAAAGAAATCGTTAACGACCCCCTGTTGTTGTAACAAAATCATCCAACTGGCAGTTCTTACAAGTAACGATGTCCAAAACGGAAGCAGGACACAGATCATTAGTAAGTTACTATACTTCATGGGTAGAGTAGCTAACAAATGAGCTATTGGATAAGCCATCAAAAAACAAAACAGTGTTACAAAGAATGCGATTTCTAATGTTCGAAGCCATAAAATCCTATGAATTCTTCTATCTTCAGAAACACTAACTATTTTTCCAGTTTCATTTTTATACATATCCATACCTTTTAGATATTTTTGACCCGTAATAGCTGGGGCTCTTCGTTTAATTGCATTCCAATATTCAACATTAGCCCATCTTTTGTGAACTGCCATTATTTGTTCTTTGTAATTTCCTTCTTCAAAGTTTTTTGATTTTCTTCTTAGTTTTTTGATAATACTTTTAAATCCATTTTTTGTATAATTGAGCTGAGTAGATAATTTGCCCTCACGTTTTTCTTCTACTAATTTTATAAAATCTTCATGAAAAGCTGCAAAAACTTCTTCCTCTGGTAATTCTTTTCCATCCCACTTTTCCATTGCTTTAAATGTTTTAGGAAGCATTTCAGTTACCATTTTATCATCAACACTTCTCAGAAGCATGTCTCCAATTGGGAACACGTAAGTAATAATTAAAAATAATAATAAAGGAGCAACAAGTAAAAAAGCTTTTATTTTATTTCTTCTTTCAGCTTTCTTTAGACTTACCTCTAAAGGAATTCCATCTGTTGTTAAAATTTGTTGTGTTTCTGAGCTCATAAATAAAAAGGGCGGTTATCAAATAACCGCCCTTAAATTATAATATATAATTAAGTTTAATAAAACTTAAATTATAGACCAGCTTTCATAGCTTCCCATTTTTCACCAAGCTCTGTACCGTTATCAGCCCAGAAAATTGGATCTACTAAGAAGTAGTTTTTAGTGTTTGCTGGTGCAGTTGGCATTTGTGGTACCATATTAGTCTTACCATCTTTATACCAAGGCTCTCCTGCTTCCATAATCGCTATAGAAGATTTTCTCCAAGGAGCATATGCAATATATTTTGCACTTCCAGCTAACATTTCTGTACTAGTCATCATAGCTAAAGCTTTCTTAGCCATACCATTAGCATCGTTTGGTCCACCCTTAACTTGTACGAAATACTCGTAGTCAAGACCTTGTCCATCCCATACTTGTACGATTGGCGCACCTTCTCCAACTTCTGCATTGAAGAATCTACCATTCCAACCTGTAGCCATTACAACTTCACCTGAAACTAATAGTTCTGGCGGTTGAGCACCTGCAGACCAAAATACACATCCACCTTTTGGATCTGTACATAATGCTTTGATCTTATTCATAGCTCTTTCAACACCTTTTTCAGTGTTTAAAGCTTTGTAGATTTTTGCTCCACCTTTTCCTGGTTTGATTCCATCTGCTGCCAAAGCGATTTCTAAGTTAGTTAAAGCACTTGTGTAGATAGCTCTTTTTCCAGGGAATTTTTTAGTGTTAAAGAAATCTTTGATAGTCTTTGGAGTGCCTTTAACATTATTTTTGTTATAAGCGTAGTTCCAAGAATATAAAATATTTCCTACAGCACATTTACTTGGCATTGAAGTAAAGAAATCTTTACTTGCAGGAGTTCCATCTGGTGCAGGTGGGAAGTCTTTGTCAAAATCGAATTCAACAAATAATCCTTCATCACATCCATTGATAGTATCCATAGCAAATACGTCGATTATATCCCACGTAATTTTGCCAGCCTCTTTTTGTGCTTTGATCTCAGATAATCCACCTGAATAATCAACCCAGTTAATTGTTATACCAAGTTTTTTACCAGTAGGATCACCATAACCTAACTTTTGAGACTCTGTGTAAGCTCCACCCCAAGACACTGCAGTTACTGCAAATGCTGAAGTAGTTACAGAGATAGCAAAAGAAATGGCTAGTAATAATTTACTAATTGTCTTCATTTTTCCTCCGTTTAAACGTTTTTATAAAAATAGATTACAACAAGATCGATAATGAGAGTCAACTGCTGATTTTAAGATATTTTGGATTGTTATTTAAGTCTATTTTGGGTCTAAAGCTCTAGCGTCGTCACTATTCCAGCCAATCTTAATATCTTTTCCAAGTTTGATATCCATATTAGCTGAACTATTGGGAACTTTCAGAATAAATTGATTGTTACCCAAGACGTCAATTCGAACTCTTGTATGATCTCCATGATATATCACTTCTTCAATTTTTCCTGAGTGAATGTTATCCATTTTATCACTTGGATTTATCAAAGCTCTTTCGGGTCTTAAAGAAATTTTTGTTTTTTCTCCTTTACCTTTTACAGATATAGGATTTGCTAATATTTCTGTGTTGGCTATTTTAACTTTACATTTTCCACCTGAGATATCTGAAACTTCACCCGCGAAGGTATTGTTTTCTCCAATAAATTCTGCAACAAAAGAATTTACTGGTTTCTCATAAAGTTCGTCAGGACTTGAAAGTTGTTGTACTTTTCCATCATTAAATACTGCGATTCTATTTGACATTGTAAGAGCTTCACTTTGGTCATGAGTAACATAGACAACTGTTACTCCAATACTTTCATGAATATGTTTGATTTCATACTGCATACTTTCTCTTAAATTTTTATCTAAGGCGCCTAAAGGTTCATCCATTAAAACTAACTGTGGATCAAATACTAAAGATCTTGCAACTGCTACTCTTTGTTGTTGTCCTCCAGATAACTGTCCTGGCATCCTGTCAGCAAAACCTTGTAATGATACCATCGATAAAGCTTTATCAATTTTTTTATCTGCCTCATCTTTTGGAATTTTTCTTACTCTTAAAGGAAAAGCTAAATTTTCATAAACAGTCATGTGTGGAAATAAAGCGTAGTTTTGAAATACCATCCCAATACCTCTTTTGTGAGGAGGAATACTTGATATTGCTCTTCCATTTAAATAAATTTCACCATGAGTTGGTGTTTCAAATCCTGCTAACATCATCAAACATGTTGTTTTACCAGAACCAGATGGTCCTAACATCGTTACAAACTCACCCTCTTCAATATCTAGTTGAAGATCTTTTACGACCAGTATCTTACCATCGTAACTTTTATCTACTTTATCAAATTTGACGAATTCTTTGTTCATTGAAATAATTTCATGAATTTAAAACATTTGTGGCAATAAATATCAACCCTTAATAACTAGCTTTTAATATGAAGTTCTTTAGAAAAATTACAAAATAATTCAGATCCTTTATCTGTAACTCTAATTGCTTCAGAGGCTTCTACTCCCCAATTTCCAAATTGCATTACTGCAATCATATGAAAAGTAACATTAGGTTGTAATACTGTCATATCACCTTTAGATATATTTAAAGTATGTTCTCCCCAATCTGGTGGATAACCAATACCAATCGAATATCCAGTCCTTGAAGTTTTTTCAATTCCATATTTATCTAATATTTTCCAGAAAGCTTGAGCAACATCATCGGCAGTATTGCCTGGTTTTACTTGATCAATACCAGCTTGAAGTGCTTCAATTGTTTTATTCATTGTCTCGATTTTCTTTTGATCTGGTTTACCAAGTAAAACTGTTCTAGCCATTGGACAATGATATTTTTTATTAACTCCTGATAACTCAATAATTGTGGCTTCCCCCTCAGCAAATTTATCCTCTGACCAAGTTAAGTGTGAAGCTGATGTGCCTTTTCCTGTTGGTATCATTGGGACTATAGACGAATAATCACCACCAAATTCAGGCGTTCCTTTTATTAATGTAGTATAAATTTCTGAAACTGCATCACACTGTCTTACTCCAGGACTAATAGCATCAAAAGCTTTCTTCATTCCTAGTTCAGTAATTTGAGCTGCTGCTTTCATAAATTTTATTTCAGCATCTGATTTAACAACTCTCACCCAATTAACTAATCTTTCACAATCTAAAACTTTGGCGTTAGGCAAACCTTGTTTTATTTTTTCATAGCAATAAGCTGTGAAATAATGGGTATCCATTTCTAGACCTACTGAAAGTTTGTCCCATTTTTTCTCTTTAATAAGATCTACAAGTGCATCATAAGGATGTAATGGCCAAGTATGAATATATTTCTCATGATACTTAATTATATTTTCATCTTTAAGATATGTTTTAATGTATGCACCACCTGCATCTTGATTTCTAACAAAACAAATCGGTTCATCAGCATTAACATGTACTATTACACATTGAGCATAATAAAATGACCAAGCATCATAACCAGTTAAGTAATTCATGTTAGATGGGTCTTGTGAAATTAAAAGTTCAATACCTTTTTTTTGCATTGAAGCTTGAACTTTTTTTAATCTTGATTTGTATTCTTCATTAGTAAAATTCATAATTTAATTATTAAATAATTCACCAAAACCTTCAACTTTATTATTATAATTAATTTCTTTAAGAGTATCCCAAATTAAAGTTTGGTTACTTGATAAAACAACTTTGTTAATTTTTTTTTCTAATTCAGAAATTACTGAGAGTACTGGTAATGCAGTGCAAGAAACAAATAGAGCATCACTTTTAGTTAAATCTATTTTTGTAAGTGTATCAAATACATGTTGTGGATCAACTTTACCGATGTTTAGATCAGATGCTATATCAAAATAAGAAAGTTCATCAATTTCTATATTTTCTTTTTTAAAATAATTAATTACCGATTGATTTATCTCATCTGTATAAGGAGTAAAAATTGATAATCTTTTTATCTTTAAACTTTTTAACGCATTTATTGCTGATGTTATTGGTGTTGTAACTTTAGTGTTTGGTTTTGCTGAGTTTACTTTCTCAAAAATTGATTGGTATCCTGCAGCAATTGTCCCTGAGGTACATCCATAAGCAACGCAATCCAATTGTTGATCTGGCAAAATATCTTCTGTAACTTTTGGAATATCGTCTGCCATTTTTTTTAATGTTTCGTTTGTTAAAGGATTGTAACATTTAATTCTATTACAGTATAAATCTATGTCCTTACCATAAATTACATTATTAAAATCTTTCTCGATTCTAAAATCACTAGCCAATGTAATTAACCCTACCCTGGGATTATGCTTTTTTAGATATTTTGGTTCTATCTTAGTTAATTTCATTTAGAACTTGATTAAATATATATTGATTAAATAGTCTAGTTAAATTACAGTATTGTTTGAGCGATACATAACTCGTCGATATTTACAAAATACGAAAGTGGGATCAATCGTCTTAGATTTAATTATTTAAGGAGGTTCGAATGAAATTTGGATATTTTTGCAATACCACAAACTGGGATCATAAACCCTACAATCAATTGTTAGATGAAACTAAAGAGATCACAACTTATTGTGACGAAAACAACTGGGATTCTATTTGGTATACTGAACATCACTTTAATCATGAAGGAATGGAATCCTGCACAAACCCATTGATGATGGGTGTTGATGCGGCAGCTAGAACTAAACAAATTAGAATTGGCCAAGCTTGCAATGTAATTACATTCCACAACCCAATTCGCCTAGCTGAAGACATAGCATTACTTGATCAATTATCTGGTGGTAGAGTCGATGTTGGTATTGGAAGAGGAATTTATGGAAGAGAAGCAATTAATATGAATAAAGAAGCTGATCTAAAAGATCAAGCTAAAAACTTTAGATTATTTGAAGAATCTTTAACAATAATGAAAAAAGCTTGGACTGAAGAATTTTTTAGTCATAAAGGAGAATTTTACACTTATCCATCACCAAACTTTGTTTGGCAACATGACATGAGTCCCCCGAGCGAAAAGTTTTTGGACACAAAAACAAATGAAATAAAAAAAATAAGTATTGTTCCAAAACCCAAACAATCACCCCATCCTCCTATATGGCAAGTTGTTGATGGTGCTAGATCAATTGAGTGGGCTGCACAAAATGGTTTAAATACAATTATGTGGATACCAACTGTTAAAGCTCTTAAGAAAAGATTTGAGATATATAGAGACGCAAAATCAAAAGCTGAAAATAGAGATGTTCCATTAGGAGAAGGTATATCTCTAGTGAGAGATATGTTTGTTGCTGAAACTATGGAAGAAGCAGAAAAAATGGCTGGTGAACATATTATTAATTATATGAAATGGGTTTGTCATTGGAGGGGCTTAGGCAATCATATGGATCCTGGTGAAGAACTGCCTGAAACAAAACATAAATTAGATTTATTAAATTATAATTTTCTTCATAAAAGGAATTTATTATTTGGTACTCCTGAATATGTTGTTAATAAAATTAATGAATTGAAATCTGAATTAAATCTACAGAATCTTCAAGTTTGGTCTAACTTTCCTGGTATTGATCATAAAGCTTGTATGAGAAGTATCAAATTATTTAATGACGAGGTAATTCCAAAAATAAATTTAGACTCTTCTGATATAGAAAAAGCAAGTTAATGGATTTAAAGCTCAGAAAGTTTACAAAATTTGTTGATAAGACTTTCATTGAAGGTCAAAAGACAGCAAAAGAACCTGTCTTATTAGTTTCTGTAGCTGCTGTTTTCAAAAATCCATGGGCAGGACAAGGATTTGTAGAAGATTTAAAACCAATCATTTTAGGTTTAGCTCCAAAACTTGGTGACTTATTGGTTCCAGAATTAATTAAAGAAATTGGATCGCCTGAAAAAATTTTAGCTTATGGGAAAGCTGGAACTGTGGGTTTGAATGGTGAAATAGAACATGCTTCAGCCTTTATTCATACTTTAAGATTTGGAAATAAATTTAGAGATGCTGTTGGTGGTACTTCTTATTTAAGTTTTACTAATACAAGAGGACCTGCGGGATCTAAAATATCTATTCCTATGATGCATAAAACAGATTCTGGTTTAAGACCATATTATTTAACTCATGAATTTACTATACATGACGCACCATTTGATGATGAAATTGTAATAGCTATTGGAGGTGCATCAAGTGGTAGAGCGCATGCAAGAACTGGAGATCGTTATCAAGATATGAAAGAAATGGGATTAGATCCCAAATAATTTAATGTCTCTAAATTTTGATCCAAATCAAAATTGTTATTTATTTAATAAAAAAGGTACTGTCCCTCTTGTATTTATTCATGGAGTTGGTCTTGATCATCAAATGTGGGGTCATCAAATAAATTATTTCAATGAATATTCAACTTTAACTTATGATTTATTAGGACATGGAAAGACGCCATGGAATAAAAATAAGTTAACTCTTAAAGATTTTTCTAACCAACTTTTGGAACTTTTAGATCATTTAAAAATAGAAAAAGTAAATCTTATAGGTTTTTCTTTAGGTTCTTTGATTGCTTTAGATTTTTCATCTCATTTTCAGAAAAAAATTGAAAAACTTATATTAATCGGAACTACTTATAAAAGATCAGATGAGGAAAGATCACTTGTATTAGAGAGATATAATCAAGCAAAATTAAACAAACCAATATCTAAACAGGCTCTAAAAAGATGGTTTACTGATAAATATCTAGAAAAAAATCCAAACACTTATGATTTATTTATGGGTATCTTAAATAAAAAACCAGAGGATCATAAAAATTTTCTTAAAGCTTATGATTTATTTGCTAATCATTATGACGATTTTGAAGCTATAAAAAAGATAGATAGAAAAACTTTAGTAATGACTGGTTCAAATGATGTTGGTTCAACTCCAGCAATGTCTAAAGAATTGGTTAAAGACCTTGTTAATTCTACTTATATTGAAATTCAAAATGGAAAACATCTTTGTAGTATAGAATGTGTAGATGATGTTAATATGAAAATTAAAAATTTTATTAATAATTAGATGTCAAAAATTCAAGATTTTAAAATGTATATTAATGGTGAGTGGGTAGATTCATCTTCTGGAAAAAAAATTGAAACATTAAATCCTGAAAATAATGAAGTTTGGGCAACTGTTCCTGAGGCAAATGAAAAAGATGTGGATAAAGCTGTTCAATCAGCTCAAAAAGCTTTTGAAAATAATTGGTCAAAAATTCATCCAAGAGAAAGAGCAAAGTATCTAAAATTAATTGCTGATCAACTAAGAGCTAATGCGGAGCACCTTGGAAAAATAGAAACTATAGATACAGGTAAACTTTATAGAGAAACAAAAACTCAGGCAAATTACATAGCAGAATATTATGATTATTTTGCAGGTTTGGCTGACAAAGTAGAAGGTACAGTCGTTCCAATAGATAAACCTGATATGCAAGTTACGACAACAAGAATTCCTATTGGTGTTGTTGCAGCAATTATTCCTTGGAACTCTCAAATGCTCTTAACAGCGGTGAAACTCGCACCAGCTCTTGCAATGGGTAACACAGTTGTAATTAAAGCTTCAGAGCTTGCTCCAGTTACTCTTTTAGAATTTGCAAAATTAATTGAAAAAACTGGAATACCAAAAGGAGTAATTAATATAATTACTGGACTTGGTGAACCGTGTGGTAAAGCATTAACTACTCACTCCTTAGTAGAAAGAATAGCTTTCACAGGCGGACCTGAAACTGCAAAACATATTGTAAAAAATTCTGCAGAAAATTTATCACAAGTAAGCTTAGAACTTGGTGGAAAGAGCCCGGTTGTTGTATTTGATGATGCTGAACAAGAAAACGCATTAAATGGAATTACTGCTGGAATATTTGGAGCTAGTGGACAAAGTTGTATTGCAGGATCAAGACTTTATTTGCAATCAAAAATTTATGATGAGTTTTTAAAAAAACTTATAAATAAAGCTGAAAAGATTAAGTTGGGAGGCCCCATGGAAAAAGATACACAAATGGGTCCTTTAAATAGTTTCAAACAGTTAGAAAATATAGAAAAAAACATTAAAGTTACAATTGAACAAGGGGGAAAGGTTAAATGTGGCGGAAAAAGATCTTCAGTTTCTAATAAAGGTTATTATTTTCCTGCAACAATAATTGAGTGCGAAAATCACAATCTTCCTGTTGCAGAAAATGAATTATTTGGGCCAATATTATCTGTAATGAAATTTGAAAAAGAGGAAGAGGTGATAGACAAAATGAATGATAATAAATATGGATTATCCTCCGGGGTTTATACTTCTAATTTTGCTCGTGGCTTAAGAGTATCTAAAGCTATAAGAGCTGGAATAGTTTTTATTAATACTTACAGATTAATTTCTCCCATGGCTCCTTTTGGAGGAATTAAAGATAGTGGATATGGAAAAGAGGCAGGCATTGAATCTATTAAAGAATACACAAGAATTAAGACCACATGGTATAATTCATCAGACAAACCAATGACCGATCCTTTTACAATGGGTTAATTTGTTTAATTTTTAAATGAGTGTTTAGCTTTAGGGAATTGTTTTTTTAAAACTTCAGATTTATATCTTTTAACTGCCAAATTAATCATTTGATTTACATTAGCATATTTCTTTACAAATCTAAATTTACTTTGACTTAAGCCAATTAAGTCGTCAATCACTAAAACTTGTCCATCACAATTAGCGGATGAACCAATACCAACAGTTATAATATTTAATTGTTCGGTAATTTTTTTGGCTAGTTTAGTTTCAATACATTCTAATACTACTGAAAAAATGCCTGCTTCTTCTAATAGTTTAGCATCTTTTAAAATTCTGTTTCTTTCTATTAATTTTTTACCTTTATAGGTAAATTTTTTTTCAGTTTGAGGTAAAATACCTAAGTGACCCATAACAGGTATTTTGTTTTTCACTAGAGACTTGACAATAGGAATAATTTTTTTTCCTCCTTCTAATTTAACAGCATCACATTTGGTTTTTTTCATCACTAAACGTGCATTCTTTAAAGCTTCTTTTGAATTTCGATATGTATTGTATGGCATATCAACTACCATCAAAGATTTCTTTACACCAATCCTTACACTTTTTGAATGATTAATCATTGTATCTAAAGTTACTTCTTTTGTAGATTTATAATCATAAAGAACTGAACCAAGTGAGTCTCCTACTAATACTAGATCACAATGTTTATCTAAAATTGATGCTACATTTTTTGAATAGGCAGTAAGACATATAACTTTAGCTCTATTTTTTTTGTTGAGAAACTTTTTTACTTTCTTGTTCATTTTATTCTAATTCAATAGTACTCGGAGGTTTTGAAGTAATATCATAGACTACTCTATTAATTCCCCTAATGCTATTTACAATTTTATTTGAAATCATTTGAGAAAATGATTTTTTAAATTCAAAAAAATCTGCAGTCATACCATCCTCAGAAGTTATCGCTCTTAGTAAACACAAATATTCATAAGTTCGATTATCACCCATTACTCCTACAGTTTTTACTGGAAGTAAAGCTGCATAAGCCTGCCAAATTTTACTATAAAGACCATATTCTTTTAATGCTTTAATAAAATAATAATCTGCTTCTTTTAAAATTTTTATTTTTTCAGAGGTAATAATTCCTGGCATTCTAATTGCTAAGCCTGGACCTGGAAATGGATGACGAGAAATAATTTCTTTACTTAAGTTTAATTCTAAACCAAGTTTTCTAACTTCATCTTTAAATAAAAATTTTAATGGCTCTACTAACTTTAATTTCATTTTTTTTGGAAGACCCCCAACATTGTGATGAGATTTTATTTTTGAAGTTTGACTTCCAGTTACTGATTTACTTTCAATTAAGTCAGGATAAAGTGTTCCTTGAGCTAAAAATTTAACATTTCTTATTTTTTTTGAATATCTTTCAAAAATTTTAATAAAAAGATTTCCAATTATTTTTCTCTTTTTTTCAGGATCTGAAACATTTTTTAATTTTCTTAAGAATTCTTTTTCTGCGTTTACATATATTAAATTAATCTTTAATTTTCTTTTAAAAGTTTTTACAACTTGAGTTTCTTCGTGTTTTCTCAACAATCCAGTATTTACAAAAATACAATAAAGTTTTTTTCCGATTGCTTTGTTTAAAAGTTGCGCTACTACACTACTATCTACACCTCCTGAAAGCGCACAAATAACCTTATCGGTTCCTACTTGTTGCTTTACCTCTTTAATTAATTTCTTTTTCTGATCTTTTGAAGACCAATTTCGTTTAATTTTACAAATAAAAAAAATAAAATTACTAATTATTTTTTTTCCATTTTCAGTGTGGGTAACTTCAGGATGAAATTGTACACCAAAAAAATTTTTTATTTTGTTTTCGACTATAGCAAATTTCGAGTTTTCACTCGAAGCAATAACTCTAAAATTTTTTGGAAGTTTGGTTACTTGATCTGCATGGCTCATCCAAACTTTTTTTGTTTTTTTATTAAAAAAATTTTTTATTAATAGGCTGTTATTTTTTTTATGAATATTTGTTAAGCCAAATTCTCTATGTTTTGATTGTTTAACTTTTCCATCATTAAATTTTGATAAAATTTGATGCCCAAAGCAAATTCCAAGAATTGGTATTCCAAGTTTTAAAATTTTATTATCAAATAAATTGTTATTTAATTGATAAACATTTAAGGGTCCACCAGATAAAATAATTCCTTTAACATTAGATTTGATTTGAGAGCTTTTTATTTTTTTATGACTGATTAATTCAGAGAATACTCCAAGTTCTCTTATTCTTCTGACTATTAATTGAGTAAACTGTGAACCAAAATCTATTATTAAGATTTTGTCTAGGTTTAAATCAAGACTCATTTTTTGGTTCTAAATTTTCTAGGTCTTTTAATATTTGTTCATTTTCTTTGCATAAGTTTTTACAAACTTTTGTAAATCTCTCTGATAACTTTTTTACTTTAGAATAATTAGTTTTTTCGAGAGCGATTTCCATTAACATCAAAATTGCTTCTTCATTAGCTGGGTCAATTAATAATGTTGATTCTAAATTTTTTTCTTCTTTTTTCTTATTATCTTTTTCTTTGTAAATTTTAGCTAAATACAAATACGACTTAGAGTCTTTTGGATCTAATACAATGCTTCTTTCAAATAAAAACTTTGCCTCATCATATTTTTTAGTATTAAATAATTTTACCCCTTCTGTATAAAAATTTTCTTTGCTCAATGAAATATTAGAAAAGTTAATTATAAATAAAATTAACAAGAATACTTTTAAAAATTTAATCATTAATATTTCGTATCACTTTTTACAATATCCACATTATGAACCATACTTTCATAAAATCCAGCTTTTGTAATTTTAACAAATTGTGGTTTATTTCTTAAATATTTAATTTGTTTAGATCCTAAATAACCCATTGATGAACGAAGTCCCCCTATCAATTTGTATATAATATTTTTAACCTCACCTTTATATTTTGAAAAACCTTCTACTCCCTCAGGGACATATTTTGATCTATCTTTTTGTTTTTTTTGAAAATATCTATCAGCAGATCCTTTATTCATCGCACCAACAGAACCCATTCCTCTAAAACTTTTAAAAAGTTTTCCATTTATTTTCATTATTTTTCCTGGGGCTTCATCTGTTCCAGCAAATAAAGAACCTATCATTACAGCATCTGCTCCAGCAGCAAAAGCTTTTGCTAAATCTCCTGAATATTTCACTCCGCCATCAGCAATAATTTTTATATTTTTATTTTTAATACCTTTTCTAACTGAAAGAATTGCGCTTAATTGTGGAACCCCAATTCCAGCAACCAATCTTGTAGTACAAATAGATCCGGGACCGATACCAACCTTAATGATGTCTACACCTAATTTTAGCAAAAACTTAGCTGCCTCTGGTGTTGCTATATTTCCGGCACATAAAGCTATTTTTTTATCCTTAATTCTTTTTATATATTTAATGATCTCTGAAACTTTTTTTGTATGTCCATGTGCAGTATCAACTACAATTAAATTTACACCCTCATCTAAAATCTCTTTAGCTCTCTTTAATTCTTTTGGGCCAGCACCAACGGCTGCTCCAACAAGCAGTTTTTGTTTTTTTACTTTTCTAATTTCTTCTATTTGTTTTTTTATTTCTAAGTTTCTATGAATAACTCCAATTCCACCTGCCTCAGCAACCGCAATAGCCATCTTACTTTCTGTTACTGTGTCCATGGCTGATGACATCAAAGGTATTTTAAGCTTTAGATTGTTTGTTAGTTTAATGCTTGTATCAACTTCAGATGGTAATATTTTAGAATATTTTGGAACTAATGTAACATCATCAAAGGTAAGTGCTTCTTTTATAGGAACCATGATCATTTATATACGATTCCTTTTAAATTTAAAGGGACTATCTAAGATTTTTACAGATTATAAAACTTTCTTTAGAGTCTTTACGGCTGGATTTAGGTTTAAAAACCTTTACTTCTTTAAAAATTTTTTTTCCTAGTGCGACAATTTCATTAAATGTTCTTCCCATAAAAATTTTTGAAATAAAAAAACCTTGTTTTTTAATTATTTCTTTTGAAAATTGCATAGACTCTTTACAAAGTTCACCAGTTTGAATTGCATCAATGTCTTTTATACCAGTTGTATTAACAGCCATATCAGACATCACTACATCAACGTTACTTGATAATTTATCTCTAATTTTTTGCTGAATTATATTATCTGTAAAATCGCCTTTTATTTGAATGGTATTTGGAATTGACTCCATCTCTTTTAAATCTATGGAGATAATTTTTCCATTCTTTACAACTTTTGAAGCATATTGAGACCAACTACCTGGTGCAGCACCAATATCGATCACGAGCAATCCACCTTTAAAAATCTTAAACTTTTGATCGATTTCAATTAATTTATACGCAGATCTAGCCCTATATCCATCTACTTTAGATTGACGAACGTACGTATCACGTCTTTGTTTGTTTACCCAATTTTTAGAAATTTTATTTTTTTTCAATTAATTATTAAATCTTAAACTTTTTTGTAAAAACTTTCCTTCAAGATTTTCTATTTGTATTTTGATGTCTTTATTTCTTCTCATGTCTTTGCCATCTTTCCAAATACCTGCAGCGAGATGCATAATGCCTATTTTATAATTTGGTAAAAACGGTTCTACAAATGTATTATTATCTTCATCAAATTTTGGTAACAAATTACTTGTTATCCAATTGCAATTAAGAGGTAAAAATTCTGTTTTTAGTTCATCAATATATACTGACATATTAATAGCTAATCCTTCAGATCCAAAAATATTGCCAGCCTTTAATGTTTGGAATAAATTTTTTTGCCAAGAAGACCATCCTGGTGAGTTTGCTTCCATTGAAAAAACTCCGATATTAATATGAGGTGAAAACGCAAGTTTACGTGCTTTTGAATATCCAATGTTAGATTTTATAGCATGTTTAAAATTTTGTGATTTAATTATTGCAAGCTTGCCAAATAACCAGCTAGCTTTAGTTGTAATTTTATAGCCTGGACCAATTGTTTGAGTGATTCCAAGTTTTCCATTATCACAGGCTTTAAAATAAAGTTCAACCGATTGCCAATCGTTAACCCAGGCATCACAATCAATCCATAAATACCTATTATAATTAGGAAAGTACTTTGGTAAAAATGCTCTTGATACCTGGCTTTTTAACCATTCTTTGTCTTTAACTTTATAGCCTGGAACTTCTATGTCCCATTCTGCTGGTTTTACTTCCTCAACTTTTTGTAACAGTTTTTCTTTTTGATGAGTTTCTAAACCTGCATCTAAAATACAAATTGCAACATTTTCACTTTGTTTGAATTGTCTAATAGAGTCTATCAATTCGACTAATAGAGGAAAATAATTTGCGTCTGCTAAAGAAACAATTACATCTTTTTTCATTTACAAGACATCTTCTAATTCTTCGTCTTTGTCTGAAGAAATATTTTTTTCCTTTTTTATTTTTTTATAATGAAAATAGCTTATTGGTATTAAACAAATATAAATGAAAGAGCTTACCGCCAAAATCTTAAATGTATAAACCAATAATGCACCAAAAAATAAAACTAAACCAAATAGTAAAAACTTTGTCATTGTTCTCGGTATGACTATTTTTTTAAATGAATAAGTTGGGATGGTGCTTATAAGTAATATTGAAATTATAATAAATAATGTAGGTACTAATAAATCATAATTGATTTTAAATAAAAATTTTTCTAAACCACTAAAACTAATGATTAAAGGCATTAGAACCAATATTCCTCCTGCAGGTGATGGTAATCCTTCAAAAAAATTATCTCTCCATGAAATTTCTTCTTCAGTATTTACATTAAATCTTGCTAGTCTTAAAGCTACACAAACTACATATGTTAAACAAACAAACCAGCCTAATTTATCTAAATACTGTAAATTCCAAAAATACATTATAAGCGCTGGTGCAACTCCAAAACTAATTACATCCCCAAGAGAGTCTAGCTCTTTACCCATTTTGGATGTTCCTTTAATTAATCTAGCTATTCGACCATCTAGAGCATCCATTAAACCTGCAAACATTATTGCAATAATTGCAATTGCAAACTTCCCATCTATTGCAAATTTAATTGAGCTTAAACCTATGCAAACACCTATTAATGTAATAGCGTTTGGCAATATCATTCTTGTTTTCTTATCTGAGACGATTTTAAATTTACTTTTTGGTTGTTCCATAAACTATTTTTTAGCTAACAAAGTTTCTCCTGAAGTAGATCTTTGACCAATTTTTACTAACGGCTTATAATTTTCATAATAAACATCCGCTCTACTTCCAAATCTTATCATACCAATTCTTTCGCCTTGTTTTAGATCTTGATTTTTATTTGTTTCACAAACAATTCTTCTGGCAATAAGACCGGCTATTTGAACAATTACAATCTCATTTCCATGAGGATCTTTAATTTTATAATAATTTCTCTCATTGTCTTCACTTGCTTTATCTAGTGATGCATTTAAAAATTTTCCTGGTTTATATAATATTTCCTCTACTAATCCTGCACATGGAGTTCTATTTACATGACAATCAAAAACATTCATAAAGATACTAATTTTATTAAATTTTTTATTTTCTAATCCTAATTCTTTAGGACCATTAACTTCTTCAACTTTAATAACTTCACCGTCTGCAGGACTTACTAAATAATTATCATCTTCAATAATAACTCTTTCTGGATCTCTGAAAAAATAATAAACCCAAATAGTCAGAACTAAACCGACTAATCCTAAAAAGTTGCTAAAGCTATAAAAAATGATTGTTAGTACAACCGCTATAACTAAAAATTTATAACCTTCAGAATGAAGTTTTGGAAAAATTTTACTAAACATGTTCTTCTAAATTGATAATTTTTGATTAATATGTATATAAAACTACGAAATTCAATTAATAAGATATATTTCATATAAATGAGCAAAATTACAGTAAAAAATCCCGTTGTAGAATTAGACGGAGATGAAATGACTAGAATTATTTGGGACTTCATTAAAAACAAATTGATTTTGCCCTATCTTAATCTTGGCATCGAATATTACGATCTTGGGATGAAAAGTAGAGATAATACTGATGATCAAATTACAATAGAATCTGCAAATGCAATCAAGAAAATTGGTGTTGGTATTAAATGTGCAACAATTACTCCAGATGAAGCTAGAGTAAAAGAATTTAATTTAAAGAAAATGTGGAGATCTCCTAATGGAACCATAAGAAATATTATTGGAGGAACAGTTTTTAGAGAGCCTATAATTTGTTCTAACATTCCAAAATTAGTTCCTTCATGGACTGATCCTGTAGTTATTGGAAGACATGCTTTTGGTGATCAGTATAGAGCAACTGATTTTAAAGTTCCTGGAAAAGGTAAAATGGAAGTTAAATGGACTTCTGAAGATGGCAAAGATGAGATCAAATATGAAGTATTTAATTTCACTGGTCCTGGTATAGCACTCTCAATGTACAATTTAGATAAATCAATCGAAGACTTTGCAAGATCTTGTTTTAATTATGGTATAATAAAAAAATGGCCAGTTTATCTTTCAACAAAAAATACTATTTTAAAAAAATATGATGGGAGATTTAAAGATATATTTGAAGAAGTGTTTAATAAAGAATTTAAAGAAAGATTTAAGAAATCTAAAATTACGTATGAGCATAGACTAATTGACGACATGGTTGCTTGTGCAATGAAATGGAGTGGAAAATATATATGGGCTTGTAAAAATTATGATGGAGATGTTCAGTCTGACACCATGGCTCAAGGTTATGGATCTCTAGGGTTAATGACTAGTACTTTACTAACTCCTGATGGAAAAATTATGGAAGCAGAAGCGGCGCACGGAACTGTAACAAGACATTATAGAATGCATCAAGAAGGTAAAGAAACATCAACTAATCCAATAGCATCAATATTTGCTTGGACTAGAGGGTTAGCTCATAGAGGTAAATTAGATGGGAATGAGCAACTTATTAAATTTGCAAACACGATTGAACAAGTTTGTATAGAATGTGTTGAGAGTGGATCAATGACTAAAGACCTTGCAATATTAATTGGGCCATCAAGTAAGTATCTAACAACTAATCAGTTTTTAGATGTAATAGACAAAAATTTAATAAAAAAATTAAATTAATTTTTTAATTTTTTCAAAAGCTTCATCAATCTTGCTTTTATCTTGTCCGCCTGCTTGAGCAAAATCTTTTCTTCCACCTCCTCCTTTTCCACCAATAATTTCGGAGCCTAATTTAGCAAATTTTACAGCATCATATTTATCAACTAGTTTATCAGTGACACCAACCCCCAAACCAACCTTGTCTTCACTGCTTGCAAAGACTATTATAATTCCATCACCTAATTCTTTTTTTCCACTATCAACTAATTTTCTTAAATCTTTAGGGGGTAAATCTTGTACTTTTTGAAATCTAACTTTTACATCATTTATTTTTTGGTCATTAATAATATTTTTGGTTTTATCTTGAAGGACTGAACTAATATTTAATTGTTCAAGTTGTCTTGTAAGATTTTTAATAATTTCTTTTAAATCTTTATTATCAATATTTGGTTTGCCACCAAATTTGATTATTTGAGAAGACAATTCTTTAATAATTTCCTCATCTTTTTGAATTGATAATGTTGATAACTTTTCTTTATTTTTAATAAAATCTTCAAGCTGTTTATCTCTTAATGCTTCAACTCTTCTAACACCTGCAGCAATAGAAGATTGGCTTATAGTTTTAAATTTTCCAATATCTCCAGTGTTTTTTACGTGTGTTCCACCACATAATTCTGTTGAAAAATATGCATCTTTTTCTTTACCCATTGAAACAACACGAACTTCTTCTCCATATTTTTCACCAAAAAAAGCTAATGCTCCTTTTTCTATAGCTGCTTTTGGTGTCATAATTCTTGTAGTAACTTCTGAGCCGTTTTTAACGTATTCATTAACTAATTTATCTATTGTTTCTAACTCTTCGTTAGTTATTGGTTTCATATGACTAAAGTCAAACCTTAAACGATCTGGTGCAACTAATGATCCTTTTTGCATAACATGTTTTCCTAAAGTTCTTCTTAAAGATTCATGAAGTAAATGAGTAGCAGAATGATAAGCTTTTAGATTATCTCTTCTCTCAACATCAATTTTCATTTCAACCACATCATTAATTTTAATTTCACCAGTTTTAACTGATCCAAAATGGACGAATAAATCTCCAAGTTTTTTTTGTGTATCTTCGACTTCAAAAACAGAGTTTCCGGATACTATTGTGCCTTTGTCTCCAACTTGTCCTCCAGACTCTCCATAAAAAGGAGTTTGATTTGTGATAATCATACCCTCTTCTCCTGTAGATAAAGTTTTTACTTCTTGATTTTTTTTAATTAAATTTAATATAACTCCTTCAGATTGGTTAGACTCGTAACCTAAAAATTCTGTTGGTCCAATTTTATCTTTTATAGAAAACCATATTGCTTCTTCTGAACTATCTCCAGATCCTTTCCAATTCTTTTTTGCAAGTTCTCTACTTTTTTTCATCAACTCATCAAATTTTACATGATCAACTTTTAATGATTTATTTTTTAAAATGTCTTCAGTGAGATCTAATGGGAAACCATATGTGTCATATAATTTAAAAGCTACCTCTCCTGGTAAAACTTTATCTATCTTAGATATTTCATCATTTAAAATTTTGATACCTCTATCAAGTAAAACTAAAAACTTTTCCTCTTCCATCTTTAATGTGTCTTTAATCAGAGTCTCTGATCTTTCAAGTTCTGGATAATTTCCTGACATTTCTTTTTTTAAAGAATCAAAAATTTTATAAAAAATTGGTTCCTTTGATCCCAACAAATGAGAGTGCCTCATTCCTCTTCTCATTATTCTTCTTAAAACATATCCACGACCTTCATTAGATGGCAAAACACCTTCTGCTAAAAGAAATGAGCTCGCCCTTAAATGATCTGCAATAACTCTAAAGCTAGAAATATTATTTTCTGATTGATTTACTTTTGTAATTTCTGATATTGAACTTATCAGTTTCTTAAAGTGATCAGTTTGATAATTATCATGAGTGCCTTGCAATAGTGCAGCTATTCTCTCTAATCCCATTCCAGTATCTACTGATGGTTTAGGAAGATCTATTCTTTTATCTTTTGAAATTTGTTCATATTGCATAAATACTAAGTTCCAAATTTCAATAAAACGATCTCCATCTTCATCTTTAGTCCCAGGTAAACCACCTGTTAAATGATCACCATGATCAAAAAAGATTTCAGAACAGGGGCCACAAGGACCAGTCTCACCCATCGACCAAAAGTTGTCTGATGTCGAAATTCTTATAATTCTATCATCACTTAAACCCGCTATTTTCTTCCAAAAATTGTAAGCTTCATCATCCTTATGAAAAACTGTTACATAAAGTCTATTTTTATCTATACCAAAATCTTTAGTGATCAAATTCCATGCAAGTTCAATTCCTCTTTCTTTAAAATAATCACCAAAAGAAAAATTTCCTAACATTTCAAAAAAAGTATGGTGTCTTGGAGTATAACCAACATTTTCTAAATCATTATGCTTTCCGCCTGCTCTAACACATTTTTGTGAAGTAGTAGCTCTTTGATAATCTCTTTTTTCTAAACCTGTAAATACATTCTTGAACTGAACCATGCCAGAATTAGCAAACATCAATGTTGGGTCATTATTTGGAACTAAATTACTAGACTCAATAATCTTATGATCATTTTTCTCAAAATATTTTAAGAAAGTTTCTCTTATTTGATTTAATGATTTTTGAGCCATATTTTTAAAATACAGCTTTTTTATTCTATGTCTAGATAACGATAGGGGTAAAGGCGCTTAAAATAAGCGCCTTTATAATTTAAAGATGACTTTAAATTCTAGTTCTTTTTAGGAGGAGTAGCTTCTTTTTCGGATTCTTCTTTTTCAGCTACTTTCTTCTCTTTTTCAATCTTTTCAGGACTTAACGGATTTCCCTCAATTTTTTTTGAAATCACACCTGCCTTTTCTCTTATTGCCATTTCAATCTCTGCGGCAACTTTTGGATTTTGAGCTAAATAGACTTTGGCATTTTCTCTACCTTGACCTATTTTTTCTCCTTTGTAAGCATACCATGCTCCCGATTTTTCAATAATATCAGCTTTAGCACCTAGGTCGACTAACTCACCCATTTTGCTAATTCCTTTTCCATACATCAAGTCAAACTCAACGACTTTAAATGGTGGCGCAACTTTATTTTTAACTACTTTAACTCTTGTAGAGTTACCAATAATTTCATCTTTATCTTTGATGGCACCAATCCTTCTGATGTCCATTCTTACAGATGAATAAAATTTAAGTGCATTTCCACCTGATGTTGTTTCAGGACTTCCAAACATAACTCCAATTTTCATTCTAATTTGGTTAATGAAAATCATCATCGTATTTGTATTTGAAATTGAACCAGTTAATTTTCTTAAAGCCTGACTCATTAATCTTGATTGAAGACCTACATGATGATCGCCCATCTCACCTTCAATTTCAGCTCTTGGAGTTAACGCTGCAACAGAGTCAATTACGATTACTGAAATAGAGCCTGATTTTACTAGTGTATCAGCTATTTCTAAAGCCTGCTCCCCAGCATCTGGTTGTGAGATTAAAAGCTCTTCAGTGTTCACACCTAATTTTTTTGCATACACTGGATCTAAAGCATGCTCTGCATCAACGAATGCACAAATGCCACCAGCCTTTTGGGCTTCAGCAACAACTTGTAATGCTAATGTTGTTTTTCCAGATGACTCTGGACCATAAACTTCAACAATTCTTCCTTTAGGTAGTCCACCTATTCCTAGGGCTAAATCTAAACTTAGAGATCCTGTAGATATTGACTCAATATCCATTGCTCTTTTTTCACCAAGCTTCATTACTGAACCTTTTCCGAAGTTGTCAGTTATCTGGCTGATTGCAGCATCTAATGCTTTGTTCTTTTCTTTGATATCCATTTCTTGATCTTTAGTAGATTTAACTACTTTAAGGTTATTTTTAGTCATTTTTTGCCTCTTTTTTTAATTTTTTTAAGTCTCGAATCATTAGAACAAATGTACACATTTTGTTCTCATTAGCAAGATTTATTTATTTTGCCTTAAAATTTTGAATATTTACTTAATTTTTAGGTATTCGCTATGAAGTAAACCAATAGATTTTAGAAGATTAAATTGGGAAAGAATGAAGTTTCTCTCAGAATTTGCAAGTGAAATTTGTGCATTAAGAAGTAGTGAATTGGATTGAATTACTTCTAAAGTTGTTCTACCTGCACCACTATTATATTCAGCAGAAATTCCTTCGTTTGCAATTTCTGCGGCTCTTACTTGTGCCTGAACTGAATTTAATAAACTCTTGTTTGATTGATAACTAGACCAGGCACTAGCAACATTTGTTTGATTTTGTTTTGTAATACTATCTAAAATTAATCGAGACCTTGTCTCTAAACTTGAGCTTTTATTTATCGAAGCTAAATTTTTACCACCTGAATAAAATGGCCAAGTGACTGTTGCTTTAAGAGTATCTTTTTCTCTCTCATCATATGTTGCGCTTAAGTCATCTGTATAAGATCTTTCTAAAGATAAATTTGCACTTGGTGCTAGATCTGATTTTGCAATGGTTTTATCTTTTTGGGCTTGATCATATTCTAATTTGGCAATAATTAAATTAGGATTATTTTTTATAGAAAGTTCAATAGCAGACTTAAGATTTTGTGGTAAAGAATATTCTTTTATTGATTTTTTATCTAATGATTTTGGATCTTTTAAACTGCCAATAATATTTTCATAATTTAATTTACTTGTTAAAAGTTCATTTTCAGCCTGGATCAATTTAGCTTGAGCTTCAGCAAGAGAAGATTCTGATTGAGATACGTCCGATAAAGTTATTTGACCTCTTTCAACTCTAATTTGATCGGTCTCAACTTGTCTGCTTAGGAGTTCAACGTTATCTTTATTAATCTTTAACTTTTCATTTGCTAAAATTAAACCAGTGTAAGCTTCAGTCGTTTTATACAAAATATCTTGTTCTTTTTTTAATAATTTAGCTTTTGCTACTTCTAAGCCAATTTTGCTTTTTGATAATTCTGCTCCTCTTCCAAAATCAATTAAAGTTTGGGTGATTGAAATAGATTTAGTTAAAGGGTCAACATCATTTATAGTAGCATCACCACCAGATTGATTTGTAAGTTTATTTGTGTCTTCCGAGCTTTTAGATCCTGATAAAGTTACTGTCGGTAGATAATTACCTTGAGAAATTTTATACTCTTGTTCAGAAATATTTATATTTTCTCTTTCTGCATTTAATTCAGAATTATTTTTAAATGCTTTTGATAAAGCTGCATTAAAACTTTCAGCGTTTGAGTTTGAAATTACTAGAAAGGTTCCCAATATAATTAATGAAATTTTTTTCATCTTTTTTTATATACTGCAGTTTTAATCTGATGGTTACTATTTAAATTTAGTATAATTGAAGCATATTTGGGCATATTCTTAAACATATTTTGGGTTACTCTTTGGTAAGTTTGCATAAAGCTTAAAACATCCTCTTTATTCATAATCTTAAGTTTTGAATTTTTTTTACTGTTTAATAAAAGTTTTCTTTCTTGTTTTAATCTCCACTTTTGAAGCAAATTAAAGTTTTTTGCTCTAAGATAAATTAGACAATTCAGTTGAGAATATAAGTTTTTGTATTTTGATTTCAATTGTTGGTTTACGTATTTTCTCCAAATCTTTTTTTTATCTTTATTTTTTTCCATTAAATTGATTGTTTTATTTAATGTGTTGTTTTTTTCTGCTTTCGCTCCAACACACCATCCTTCAAATATAATTACATCTGGTTTTTCTTTTAAATCATACCATCTTTTTTTATTAAACCTGTCATCAATAGCTTTATTAAAAGTTGGTAATTTAAGTCTTTTAAATTTTTTGCTTTTTACTTTTTTAAAAAATTTTAACATCATATCTATATCATGTGTTCCTGGAACTCCTCTAGTCAAAAGCATAGGGTGGACTTTTTTTGATAAACTTATTCTTTCATTTCTTGTTTTATAAAAATCATCAATAGAAATTTTAAAAACTTTAAGCTTAAAATACTTCGTTAATATTATCTTTATGAGAGAACTTGACGTTGTTTTTCCAGTTCCTTGCCCGCCTGCTAAACCAACAAAATAAGGTCTTTTCTTATCAGCTTTTTTACTTATCCAAAAACATAATGGAATTAAGAAAGATTTTATCATTCTTTCTTTGTTCTTAAATTTGTCGGTTTTTGTTTCTTGAGATTTAATAAATTTTAAACAATTTTTTTTAACCTTAGTAAAACACAAATTTAATTGTTGCATGAAATTACTTCTTATCTAAAGGGTGGTTTTGACCATCATTAACAGGGATTTCTTTTAAATCAAATGTATTTATTTCATCGATACATCCAACATTAAACCCTGTCATTGCTGGATTAATCCTTGGATGGTGATGGGTATAAATTCCACACTCAGAACAAAAGTAATGTTTGGCTACTTTTGAATGAAATTGATAAAGTTTCAATTTATCTTCTCCTTTAACAATTTTAAAATCTTCATTTTTAACCATCGACATTATTGCTCCTTTTCTTTTGCAAATAGAACAATTACATTTTATTACTTTAGCTAAATCACCATCTAAATTAATTTCTGCTTCAATGGCTCCGCAATGACAATTAAGTTTTTTCATTTTTATTTACCTATTTTATAAATTTACTTTATACATTACTTCATTTCTTTTAAGTATTGGCAGTGTGAATGGTGAATTATAAGATGCTCTAATTGGTGGACTTAAAATTATTATATTATCTTGTTTAAGCTCTTTTTCTAAAATGTCTTTATTTTTTAAAAAATTTTTGTCTGAGGATCTGCCTGAATATTTAATTGCAGCATAATATCCGCCCTCTATAGTTAAAACTTTTATTTCTGAATTAGAGGGTTTTGGCGCATTATCTTTGTTAAACTTTGATGGCAAATAAAATTGCATTGTCATATTTCCATTTTTAATTTCTTGGGTAACCGGAACTGTCATCTTTATTTCTTGATTTTTTTCATTATTTCCTGAAATGTAATTAAATAATTTTCTAAAACCATTACCTTTTATAGAATTTGTTTCAATGACTAAACGATCAGAATATTTTCTTATTTCATATTTTTGATTTTCTTTTACTACCTCGTAATCTGCTTCTTCGTATGCCATAGTTTGAGAGTTTAGGGCTAATATTGAAACTAAAATTAATAAAATTTTTTTCATATTAATCCTGTAAGATTTTATAAGTTAGAAATGCAAGTTCCAGGACTATAAGTATTTCTATCATTTTATATTTTAAACTATCCTTGGTTGAAGTTATCCACAACCATACAAAATGTGGTTTTGGTGTTCACGTTTTGATTCACTTTTGATTCAATTACGGACTCAAAATACAACCTCTTGCGTGCATTGTAGAAATGGTCTATAAATAAGAACAAAACAAGAACATGAAACTAACCATTCCCTATTATCTGCATAAAGCTGGTGCTGGTTTCCCCTCGCCTGCAACCGATTATATCGAAGAAGATATCGATCTGAACATGCATTTAATTAAGAATGTTCCAGCAACTTTCATTATCAGGGTACAAGGAAAATCGATGGTAGATGTTGGGATTAATGACGGAGACTTATTGGTTGTCGATAAAAGCTTAAAACCTAAAAATTTTTCAACAGTTATTGCAAATGTTCATGATGAGCTTGTTGTTAAAACTTTAGTGCAGGAAAGAGACAAAAAATTTCTGACCTCTGGATCTAAAGATTTCTCTGAAAGAATTTTAATTAATGAAGAAGAAGATGTTTTTATTTGGGGGGTTGTAACCTATGTCATCCATTCAACGTACTAAAAAATTAGCTCTAGTTGACTGTAATTCTTTCTATGTTTCTTGTGAAAGATTATTCAACCCGAAAATAAGAAAAAAACCTGTTGTAGTTTTATCAAATAATGATGGTTGTATTATATCAAGGTCTAATGAGGCAAAAGCTCTAGGAATTAAGATGGGAGAGCCTTACTTTAAAGCAAAAAATATTATTATTAAAAATAAAGTTGAAGTTTTTTCATCAAATTATTCATTATATGGAGACTTATCTAGAAGGGTAATGAGAACTCTTAAAAGATTTAACTCTGAAATAGAAGTTTATTCAATTGATGAGGCATTTTTAGATTTATCAAATTTTCCTGATAATGAAGTTGAAAAGGTTGGAAAGGAAATTAGAGAAACAGTTTTACAATGGACTGGTATTCCAACTAGTATTGGTATTGCTAAAACAAAAACATTAAGCAAAGTTGCAAATCATATTGCAAAGAAAAAAATTTCAGGTGTTACTAGTTTAATTGGAATTGAAAATATTGATCCTATATTAGAAAAAATAGATATTAATGATGTATGGGGTGTTGGAAGACAGCTTACAAAATTTTATCAAAAAAATGGAATTTATAATGCTAAGCAACTTAAGAATAAATCTAATACTTGGATTAAAAAAAGTTCCAATGTTTTAAGTTCGAGAACTGCAATGGAACTTAGAGGCATTCCTTGTATCAATTTAGAAACAAAGCAAACTAAAAGAAAAAGTTGTGTTGTCTCAAGATCATTTGGAAAAAGAATTGAAACTTTTCAAGAGTTAAAAGAAGCAATTGCAAATTATTGCTTAAATGCTTCTGAAAAAATAAGGTCTGAGTCACTAGTTGCAAAAGCAATAACAGTTTTCATTAGAACAAGTCCTTTTCAAAGAAACTATGGTTACTATTCAAATGCAAAGACAATTGATTTTCCTATTGCAACAAATAATAGTATTGAAACTGTAAAAACTGCAATTTCAATACTAGAAAAAATTTTTAAGAACGGATACCAATATCAAAAAGCAGGTATCATGCTTACAGGATTACGTAATGATGATGGAAGAAAAAATTTATTTTCATCTGTAAAAGATGAAAAAATAAATAGTTTAATGAGGTCAATTGATAATACTAATTATAGATATGGAAGATCAACTTTAAGTCTTGCAAGTGCAGGGGTCCAAAAAAAGTGGAATATGCGAAGACAATATTCCTCTAAAATAGATACGGCTGATTTTTATTCTCTACCTAAAATAAAAGCTATTTAATTTTAGAGATATCTAAAATATTTTTCAAAGAATTATCAAATTCTTCCATATTTTCTCTTAAGGCTAAATTTGAAATAGAATAAACGCCAATTAGTAAAAATATCAGTGGTATTGCAGTTATTACAGAAGCATTACTCTTAATAAATAGAATATATAAAATTATAAATAAAGCAGAACGAATTAGAAATGTTTTTCTAAAAACGCTAATAATAGATAGAGAATGTTTAATTAAACTGTAAAAGCTCATTTTTGATGGTCCAAAAAACCTTTTTCCCCTACTTGAAGGTATAGAAATTAAATCATTTTCAACTTTTGTTAAAGCACCAGAAAAACTATTCCAAGTAGCTTTGTCATTAACCATTTTTTCAACTGTGGTTTTGGGTAAACAGGTAAAATTGCCAAATTTAATAGATTTTCCTGTAAAAGTTAGTGTTATTAATTTATGTGTCTGATAACAGGCTTTAAATAAAAAATTTTCAGATCTTTTTATTCTTTCTCCTACAATAGGCTTGTCATAAGAATTTTTTATCTGATTTAAAAAATCTTTTACTTCCTCGGGTCTATCTTCTCCATCTCCATCCATTGGTATTACATAATCAAATTCTTCTTTCTCATATATATACTTAAGTCCTGTGGCGATACATCTTGCATGGCCTTGATTTACTTTCATGTTTAAAACCTTGATAGAGTGAATATTATTTATGATTTTATCTTCATCTTGTCGATCATGATTTGAGGCATCATTAACTACAATAATTGAAATTTGATATTCTGAATTTATTGATAAATTATCAATTTCATCAATAAGTTTAGAGACTGACTGCCAGTCATTGAAAACAGGAATTAGAATTTTGACTTTTATCATTTAGTATCTTCCCAAACAAATATCATCCAAGCAAATAAATTGTGAAGAATTATCTAATATTTTATTATTTGTAAATCCTTCCCATACTGGTCTTGATTTTAAATGATAAGAAAGGTTTCCAGCTTTCCATTCATTTCCAGTTACAAATTCAATTTCCTTTTCAAAATCCTTATCCCAAATAATTTGAGCTTTAGTTGCAATTTCTTTTCCAGGATAATCAGTTCTTTTATCTGTGTTGCCAAAAGAGATAAGTGAATACAAAATTGGAGATAAAAAAAATAAAAATAAAAAACCATACAAAAATGAATTTAACTTTTTAATATTTATTTGAGATTGCAACACATAAATAAATAAAACTCCAAAAAATAAATAAAATGGTGTCATCCACATTGTTCTAATTTTTGATCCTGTAATTAAAGATGTTATAAACATTAAAACGATCGGTAGGATATTTATAGAAATTAAAAATAGTAATTTTTTATCTTTAAAATTAATCTTAAATTTGATTTTTTTTACTAATAAAAAAGTTAAGAAAAAAAATGGAATTAATATTCCTATTTGTTTAAATAAAAAGACAATTGGGTATTTCAGATGATCTAAAACACCTGATTCCTCCAAACCAGTCCTTTTTAAACCATATAAAATCGTCACAAACTCATTATTGTAAAGCCAAATGAAATGTGGAACTAATAAAACAATAAATATTTCAATCGTTATTAAATATTTAAAATCAAATTTTTTAGTTTTTTTTATAAAAATTAACCAAATAAAAAGTAAATCAATAGATATCAGCAAGTAAATAAATAAATATTTAGATAAAAAACCTAGTGTGGCGAATAAACCAACTAAAAAACAATCAATTAATTTGATTTTTTTTGTTTCGTAAATTTTCCACGAATAATAAACAACTAAAGACCAAAAAGGTAATTGGCAAACATTTACGTTAAATTCTGGTGTGGTAAAATTATAAAAATAAATAGACTCTAATAATAAAACTGAAATTAAGCTCAATTTTATATTACCCAAAACTTCATTGGCTAATTTAAACACATAATAAAAAGCAATTATAACAAAGGTCTGACTTAATAAGTAATAAGCCCAATCCTGAGAGCCAAAAATTTGAAAAAAAACCTCAGTAAAAAAAGCACTCATTGGAGGGTGTTTATTAAATCCCCAGTCTAGGTTACTTCCCCAAGCAAGAGCCTCTATAGTATCTAAAGGTAAATTTTTATTTGTTAGAGATGGAACTATAGTCCAAATTACTAAATGAGATAAAATAAAAATAAAAAAAATATTATTAATATTTCTATTTAAAACATTCATAAGTAAATATTTACAATAATTAAGCTTACTTGACACCCCTAATTTGCTGAATATACTCCGCGGCTATCAATTTATAGCCATGCGAAAAACTACAAAAAACAAAAAAAAAGTTATTAAAACAAAAACTAAAAAAAAAATTAAAATAAAAGAAACAAAGAAAACTCTAATAAAAGTTTCAAAAACTTATATTCCTAAAGACACTGAAAAATATATGTGTGAAAAACATAAAGTATATTTCAGAATGAAATTACAAGAATGGAAAAAAGAATTAGTAAAAGCTAATAATGAAGCTTTATATAATGGAAGTATGGATGATAACAGTATTTCTGCAGATATAGTAGATCAAGCTAGTTCATATACCGATAAAAATGTAGAGATGAAATCAATTAATAGACAAATAAAATTGATTTCAGAAATTAATAAGGCTTTAATAAGAATTAAAGATGCCACTTATGGATACTGCTTAGATACAGCTGAACCAATTGGTTTAAAAAGGCTAATGGCTAGACCAATCGCTAAATATACTATCGCAGCCCAAGAAAAACATGAAAAGAATGAAAAAGTTCATGCTGACGATTAATTAATACTATTTATCCCTTAAGGGTTGTACCCAATTTAGCCAAGTAATAATAAAAATTTTAAAAAAATCTGTTGAAATAGAATTTATTCTCTAGTGAAATGAGCTTCTATAAAAATGGTAAAAAAGAAAAAAAAAATTAAAAAAGAAAAAAAAGGCTTGTCCAAAATTAGTAAATTGACAACCAAGTCCCTTAGTAACGTATTTCAAAATTTTAAAAAAAATCAGGAATTAAAAAAGATCAAAGAAATAAAACTAAAAAAACTTCAAGAAAAAAATGATCTAATTAAAGAAAAAAAAGAATTAAAAACATGGGAAGAAAAATTAAAAAAAGAAGATAATAAATTAAGATTAAAAGAAGATGATTTAAAATTGAAAGAAAAGGAATTAAAATCCCAAGAAGATCATCAAAAAATCGAAAATGAGAGATTAGTAGAAAAAGATAAAGAATTAACTCAAATCTCTAAAGATTTAAGAAATAAAGAAAAAGAATTAAAGTCTAGGGAAGAAGTTCAGAATAGAAAAGATATTGACCTTAAAGTGAGAGAAGAAGAACAAGTTCAAAAAGAATTAAAAGAACAAAAACGAAAAAATAGAGAATTAAAAGTTTTAAAAGAGGATGAAGATAGAAAAAAACAACTTGAATATATTAAGATTAAAGAATGGGAAGAAAAATTTGATAGAGAACAGAAAGCAAAGGAACATCTTGAAAATTTAAGAGAGCAAAAATTAAAACAAAGAGAATTGGAAAAAATAAGAAAATTTGAAGAACCAGAAAATTCTTCGAAAGATATAAATTTTGATTTTAATGATTTCGATGTTAATAAATCAACCAAAAATTAAATATAAATTTTAAAAGAAAATTTAATTTTTTTATTAGTTCACAAGACTTATTTTGTCACTAATTTTGATGCTCGAAGTAGTAAGTATCTGACACCTAATGCCACCTTTTCTTAAAAACTCTTTTATAATATTTTCATGTCCTAATACTTCTGATAGGTGTCTACAAGGGCGACACAAATCAATACCTTCTAACTGAACCTTACCAACTAATATTTTTTTACCCACCAAATCATTAAGCTTAATCCCTTTTGTAATAATATTTCTTCTAAAATCTACGTAAGGAATATTAAGACTATATTTTATATTATAATAATCGATATTTTCTGACTCAATTAGAGTTAATTGATTATATGGATCATTGAATTCTTTAAAGTGTCTATCTCCCACGACTCCTTTGTTAGCCGAAACATTTATTGAGCTTACCTCATTAATTGGTTTGTTATTATTAACTGATATTCCAAGTTTATAAACTTCCGACATAATTCAAGAGTTAATTTATTGAAGAAATTGTTTCACTCATGTAAAATTTTTTTTATATTATGTCTTATCTTTCTTTGAATCAACTTAAACAATATGAAGATAATGGTTTTGTTTCTCCAATAAATATTTTTTCAAAAGAAAAGGCGAAAGAAATCAGAAATGAGATTGAGCTTATAGAAAAAAAAATGCCTGATGAATTAGATAAATCAGGAAGATATAATGCTCATTTAATTTCACCTTTATTAGATGACGTTACACACAATCCTAAAATATTAGATGCTGTTCAAAGTTTAATAGGAGAAGATATTCTGGTTTGTGGAACAACTCTTTTTATCAAAAACCCAAATGAAAAAGTATTTGTAAGTTATCATCAAGATGCAAAATATATTGGTTTAGAACCTCATAATTGGGTAACTGCCTGGGTTGCAATAACAGATTCTAATGAAAAAAATGGTTGTATGAGAATGTGGTCAGGATCTCATAAAGATAATTTAAAAGAACATGATCAAAAATTTAATGAAGGTAATTTATTAACAAGAGGTCAAACTGTAAAAAATGTACCTCAAGATAAAACTACCCCTCTAGTTCTAAAAGCTGGACAAATGTCACTTCATCATCCTACAGTTGTTCATGGTTCTGATCTAAACAAAAGTAATGACAGGAGAATAGGTTTTGTAATTCAAAGCTATATCAGCACAAACGTTAAACAAATATTGGGTAAAAATAGTGTTCAGCTTGCAAGAGGAGTAGATAAATTTAATTTTCATGATAAAATTGGAAGACCTAGTTTGCTGATGGGTAAAGATGATCTTAAAATAAAAAAAAAAGAGAATGATAATTTACAAGAAATATTTTATAAAGGATCAAATAAAAAAGGTAGTTATTAATGAAAAAAAATAAATCTAATAAAAATTCAATCTCTTTTCTTTTTGCAAAGAAATATATTTATTATTACTATCCTTTTTTTTGGATAATTTTATTGTTATACTTGTTTGTTAAATGAACAAAAAATTAATATTAATTATAATAATTGTCTTAGCTATAGAGCTATCAGGACATGGAATTTTAAGTTCCTTATATAAATTAATGAATTAAAACTATGGCTGAGGTATTAGTTCATCTTTATTCATAAATTGAAAACCTCTTATCACTGCTTCTCTATAAGATATATCAAGAAACCACCTTTTAAGATTTTTATAATTATTTAGACCAATATCATGCCAATCATGTCTTGCAATCCATGGCCAAGTGGCGATATCCGCAATTGTGTAATTTACTCCAGCTAAAAATTTTGAATCTTTTAAATGAATATCTAATTCCTCATAAATTCTCTTTGTTATTTTAAAATATCTTTCTTCACCAAACTTACTTTTTCCAGAATTATAGTGATGAAACTGATGGTGTTGCCCTATCATTGGTCCCACAGTGCCCATTTGGGCCATCAACCACTGATTAATTTTGAGTCTTTCACCTTTATCATAAAATTTTCCACTCTTTTCAGCTAAGTAAATTAAAATTGCACCTGATTCAAAAATTGTTTCATTATTTTTGTGATCAATAATTACAGGAATCTTACTAAAGGGACTTATTTTTTTAAAATCTGATTTAAATTGATCACCTTTATCGAGATCTACTTTAGTTACTTTATAATCATACCCAATTTCCTCCAGCATAATACTGATCTTTTTACCATTTGGAGTATTAGACGAAAATAATTCAATCACTTTTAACACCAAGTCGATTTTTTATCGTTTTTGATGAAGTGGTAAATTCAAATCTATATTTTTCGTTTGGTCTTGCTAATTTAAAACATGCTCTGGCAGCCAAAGCACCTTCATGAAATCCTGATAGGATTAGTTTTAATTTTCCTGGATAAGTACAAATGTCACCAACAGCATATATCCCTTTTTGATTTGTTTCAAATTTCTCTGTATCAACTTGGATGGTTTTTTTATCTAAATTTAAACCCCAATTTGCTATTGGACCTAGTTGCATAATTAAGCCAAAGAAACCAAGTACGTAATCTGTATCTAGTATCTTAGCTTCACCCTCATCATTTTTTATTACTATACTCTCTAATTTATCAGAACCATTTACGGATGACATTTGATATTTTGTATAAAGATTTATTTTTCCCTCTTTTACGAGCTCGTGAATCTTATTTACTGTTGCTTGAGCCCCTCTAAACTCATCTCTTCTATGTATTAAATTTATTTTACTATCTTTTGATAATTCTATTGACCAATCTAAAGCACTATCACCTCCACCAAAAATTGTTACCGTTTTTCCTTTAAATATTTTTTTATCTTTAATTGAATATAATAATGATTTATTTTCAAATCTTTCGCATTCTTTGGGTGAAAATTTTCTTGGCTCAAAAGAACCTACTCCTCCAGCAATAATTACATTAGGTGTTAAAAAAGTTTTACCATTACTTGTTTTGATTAGCCATTTGTCATTATCTTTTTTAACCTCATCAACCCTGTCATTTAAATGAAACTTGATATCAAAAGGTTTGAGTTGATTTAATAAATTATTTGTTAATTCTTCACCAGTACATTCTGGAATTGCAGGAATATCATAAATAGGTTTATCTGGATAAAGCTCAATACATTGTCCTCCAATTTTATCAAGATTATCAACAACTTCACAATTAAGCCCAATTAATTTTAATTGATGAGCAGTAAACAATCCTGTTGGGCCTGCTCCAATTATTAATGCATCAGTTTTATTCATTTATGCTTGCTTTGATGGAATGTTAACTATTAAACCATCAAGCTCATCAGAGACAATAAGTTGACAACTTAGTCTACTATTTTTTTTTGGCTCAAAAGCCATATCTAGCATATCCTCCTCTCCATCTTCTTTTTTTGGTAGCTTGTCAAACCAATTCTCATCTACATAAACATGACAAGTGGCACAAGCCATCCCACCACCACAATCAGCGTCTATACCAGGAACATCATTTTGAACAGCACCCTCCATAACAGATAATCCATTTTGAACATCTATTGAATGTGTTTGATTATCGAAAGTATTGTAAATTATTTTTGGCATGAATTATATATAGGCTTCTAAAAAAAAAGGGCAAGTACGTATAAACATACTTGCCCTAATTTAAACTTTTCTAAGTTAAACTACTTAGCTCTTCTTCCGCTTGAACTAGTTGCAGCAGCCCAAATTACTAGACCAAATGCAATTTTGTTAATAAAGTCAGCTAAGTTGTAAACAACGTTAAGTGATGTTGCATCTACTCCACCTGTTAGGTAACCAAATACATAACCTAATGGGTAAATTGCCCAACCTACTGTAACAATCATTCTCATTGCACCAAAAGCAGTTACAAGTGCTTTGTTTCCACTTTTTGCTGCAGCTTTACCAGCTTCACCTGAAAATATTTCATATAGAATGTATATCCAACCTGCCATTCCGATAATGAAACCAAGTGTTGAGTTGATGTATCCAGCTTCACCTAAATATCCACCGATTAACATTACCAATGAACCAAGTAACAATCTCCAGAACATTCCAGAATTTGCTTTACCTACAGCTGATAGAATTAAGTAAAATTCAACCATTTGTAGTGGAACAGTAATTAACCAGTCAATATATCTGTAAACAGTTGGCGAGTCTCCAGTACTAATCCATACTTCTCTCATGTACATGTAGTGTATGAATGCAATACCAGTTACTAGACCAGCAACAATAACTGAAGTTCTCCAGCCTGCTGCTACATTGCCTGTTTCCATGAAAAAGAAAGCAGTAGCTGCTAACATTCCCATTGAAATCACCCAAAATGAAATTCCTACGAAATCATCTTGAGCTAACATGGCGTCCGCGTTTGCAACACCTGTAACACCTAATAGCGCTACAACTGTTAAAGCAAACAATTTAAGTTTTTTCATAAAAAACTCCCTCTTCGTTAGTTTTTATTTTAGTTTATATAAACTAGGTTAAGGTTACCCCTAACCAAGATAGGGCGTTAAATACCAAATTAAAACACTTAATAGAAGACTTAAATGTCATTTATTTACATTGATTTTACTTACTTTTTAAAATTAAATACAATTTAAAAGTTAAAAATCAAAAAAAGAGCATCAACGAATCAAATTTATAATGTCCAATAAATTTAACCAAATATACGACGAATCTATAAAAAATCCTGAAAAATTTTGGCAGGAAGCGTCTAATGATATTTTTTGGTTTAAAAAACCAACAAAAATTTTAAATAAATCAAATCCTCCTTTTTATAAATGGTTTGAAGATGGGGTAACAAATACTTGTTACAATGCTTTAGATATCCATATTGATCAAGGTAAGGGAAAAAGAACGGCATTGATTTATGATAGTCCAATTACTGGAAATAAATCAAAATATACTTATGAAGAATTAAAATTAAAAGTTTCAAAATTTGCAGGAGCTCTGAAAGACCAAGGTGTTAATAAAGGAGATAGGGTAATCATCTACATGCCCATGATACCAGAGGCAGTAATTGCTATGCTGGCTACTGCAAGAATTGGAGCAATCCATTCAGTAGTTTTTGGAGGTTTTGCCTCTAACGAACTTGCTAGTAGAATTGATGATAGTAAAGCAAAAGTTTTAGTTACCGCTTCATGTGGTTTTGAACCTGGAAGAACAGTTGAATATAAACCGTTAGTAGATGAGGCTGTTAAACAAGCCAAACATAAAATTGATAAAATGATTTTATTCCAAAGACCTGGTCATGAAGTAAAACTTAATGCACCTAAAGAGGTTAATTGGGAAGAGGTTATTTCAAACGCGATGGAAGTGGACTGTGTTGAAATGAATTCAAATGAATTTGCCTATATACTTTATACTTCAGGAACGACTGGCACGCCTAAAGGTATAGTAAGAGATATTGGCGGTCATATAGTGGCACTAAAATGGACCATGAAAAATATTTATAATATAGATGAAGGAGATATATGGTGGTCAGCAAGTGATATTGGATGGATTGTTGGCCATTCCTACATTGTTTATGCTCCTTTGTTCAAAGGATGTACAACAGTATTATTTGAGGGAAAGCCAGTAGGCACACCTGATGCAGGAGCTTTTTGGAAAATCATATCAGATTACAAAGTAAAATCTTTGTTTACAGCTCCGACCGCTTTTAGAGCAATTAAAAAAGAAGATCCCGAAGGAAAATTCTTCTCAAAATACGACTTGAGTAAATTTGAAAGTCTTTTTCTTGCAGGAGAAAGAGCCGATCCAGATACAATCAAATGGGCTGAAACTTTATTAAAAGTTCCTGTGGTTGATCACTGGTGGCAAACTGAAACAAGTTGGGCAATTAGCTCTAATTGTACTGGTATTGAGATGATGGAAACAAAATATGGTTCAGCGTGTAAAGCTGTTCCTGGCTATGATGTAAAAATTATAAAATCTGATCAAACTTTAGCTAAACCAAATGAAATGGGAGATATTGTTGTTAAGCTACCTTTGCCTCCTGGAACTTTTCCTACTCTTTGGAATGCTGATGAAAGATATAAAGAAAATTATATGTCAAATTATGATGGTTATTACCAAACATACGACGCAGGTCACATAGATGAGGATGGTTATATTTGGATTATGTCTAGAACTGACGATATTATAAATGTAGCTGGTCACAGATTATCTACAGGAGCAATTGAAGAAGTTTTATCTGAACATCAATCAGTTGCTGAATGTGCAGTACTCGGAATTGCAGATAAATTAAAAGGACAATTGCCAATTGGTTTAGTAGTTCTCAAAACTGGAGTAGAGAAAGATCATGACACAATATCCAAAGAATGCATCCAAATGGTCAGAGATAAAATCGGTCCAGTTGCTGCATTTAAAGTAGTAATTGTCATTAAAAGATTGCCAAAAACAAGATCAGGAAAAATTCTAAGAGGAACCATAAGAAAAATTGCAGATAACGTTGAATATAAAGTGCCACCTACTATAGATGATCCCGCTATTTTAACTGAAATAAAAGCAGATCTAATTAAGCATAAGATTTTAAATAATGGCTAAAACTTACATATTTTTATTTGGTGCAATATTTTGTGAAGTGGCCGGTACAATGTTATTGCCTGTATCAAAAAATTTTACAAAACTTATCCCTACTTTATCACTTGCTATATTTTATCTTGTTGCATTTTATCTTTTAACTTTCGTTGTGAATAAATTGCCAATCGCAATCGTTTACGCTACATGGAGTGGGCTAGGAATTTTTACAATCGCTTTATTAGGTTATATATTTTTTAAACAAACTCTATCTTGGCAAGCAATATTAGGTTTATTTTTAATTGTTATAGGCGTGATACTTGTTAATGCTTATACAGTTAAGTAAGTTTAAATTTTTTATTTAAAATATGAAAGTATCTGTTGTAATAGCTAATTATAATAATTCAAAATTTATTAAAGAATGTATTGAATCTCTAAACAATCAAACTTATAAAAATATTGAAATTATTTTTTTTGATGACAATTCTCAAGACAATTCTTTAGAAGTAATAAATAAATATAAAAATATAAAGATTATCGAAAACAAAATTCAAACAAAATTTGGTTCATTTAATCAAATGAATGCTTTTAAAGAAAGTATACGATCAAGCACAGGTGAAATAATTTTTTTATTAGATAGTGATGATTACTTTAGAGAAGATAAAATTGAAAAGGTTGTAGATTTTTTTTTAAAAAACAAAAACGAAAACATAGTTTTTGATTATCCTATTATTAAAAAAAATAATGAAGAAATTCCTCAAAATAAAAAAATAAACTTCTTTAATACTTATTGGGGATATATTCATCCAACTAGTTGCATTTCAATAAGGCGAAGATTTTCTGATAAACTTTTGGATAAAGTAATAAGTAATAAATTTTCAGACATCTGGTTAGATATAAGAATATTATTGTTTTCTAAATATCTTGATAAATATAATGTGATTAATGATAATTTAACTTTTTACAGACAATTTGAGGGAAACATATCCTCAAAATTTAAAAAATTTAGCAAGTCTTGGTGGCAAAGAAGAAATCTTGCTCATGAATATTTTATAAATTTTAAAATAATTAATAATTTAAAAGTAAGTAAAAATCTAGATTTTTATATTTCAAAATTAATAAATAAATTTTTATGAAAAAGATATTAATAATTGGCAAAAGAGGTTTCATTGGAAATTATTTATATAGATATTTAAAAAAATCTTTTCATCTTAAAAAGATAAGTTTTAAAGATTTGAAAAAATTTGAAAATAAGCTAAACAATTTTGATTTTATTATTAACTCTTCCATAAATAAAAATTATATTTTAAAAAAGTATAATGAAAAATTTGATAATGATTACAAAATATCAAAATTCATTGATAACCAAAAAACTATATATTGCTTTATAAGCACTAGAAAAGTTTATCCTTCCAAAGCTAATTTAAAAGAAAAATCAAAATTATCTCCTAAATCGCATTATTCTAAGAATAAACTTATAACCGAGGAAAAAATTAAAAAAAAATTAAAAAAAAATTTTCTTATTTTAAGAGTTTCAAACATTATTGGAGATACAGAAATCTCAAAAAGAATTCACCATACTTTTATTGATGTTTTTCAAAAAAATATAAATAAAGGAATTGTGTTTGATAATGAAAGGGTTTTTAAGGACTTTTTATCAATAGATAAATTTTGTCAGATATTAAAAGAAATAATTAGAAAGAAATTGACTGGAATTTATAATATTTCAATAGGTCAAAAGGTTTATTTAAATGATTTGATAGGCTGGTTAAATAAATTTAACAATAAAAAATACAAAATAAAGAAAAATACTAATTTAAAGAAAGAGTCCTTTTATTTAAATAATAGAAGACTTATGTCAAAAATAAAAATTCAAAACTCCTTAAATGAGTTGAGAATATTTTGTCTTAAATATAGTAAAAAAAAATTCTCTTAAACTTTAAAATTTGAGTGGTAAACCCTCTGGTTCACCCAAAATATTTCCATCATTCATCTTTATTTTGCCGCTAACTATTGTTGTAACTGGAGTCCCTTTGAACTTAAATCCATTAAAAGGAGACCAGCCACATTTGCTCTCAATATTTTCATTTTTAATTTCGATTGTTTTATTCATATCAACAATTGTAAAATCAGCATCAAATCCCTCTTTTATAAAACCTTTATTCTTAATTCCAAAAATCTTGACTGGATTTTCACAAACAAGATTCATTAACTGATTTAAAGATAATTTTCCATTGTTTATATGATTAAGCATAACTGGCATAAGAGTTTGTACTCCTGGCATGCCAGATGGTGAGTTAGGATATTCTTTTTGTTTATTTATTTTTAAATGAGGTGCATGATCTGATCCTATAGTATCGTTCAAATTATTTTTTACTGCATACCACAACCTATCATAATGGGATTTATCCCTTAATGGAGGATTCATCTGAGCGTAAGTTCCAAGTTTATCATAACAATCTGGTGCATAAATTGTTAGATGTTGAGGGGTTATTTCAAATGTAATATTTCCTTTATGTTGGGATAGAAAATCAATTTCCTCTTTTGTTGTAATATGAAGTACATGAGCTTTTTTATTATGTTTTTCTGCAATTCTTACAATTCTTCTAGTAGATGCTATTGCGCATTCAACACTTCTCCATATTGGATGGGAATGAACATCTCCCTCTTTAATTAATTTTTTGTTTACTTTTAAAATTGCCTCATCCTCTGAATGAACAGCTACAACTTTTGATGCATTTTGAAAAACCTTATCTATATCATCTTCTTCAGCAACTAATAAATTACCTGTTGAAGATCCTGCAAAAAGTTTAATCCCACAACATCCTTCCAAACCTTCTAAACTTGCTAGATCATCTGCATTATCTGCTGTTGCTCCAAAATAAAAAGCATAGTTGCAATACATTCTATTCTTAGCGAGATCTAACTTTCTTTGAAACTCTTTCATATTAGATGTTGGAGGATTTGTATTTGGCATTTCAAATACACTTGTAATACCTCCTGCAATCGCAGCTCTACTACCTGAATGAAGATCTTCAGTATCAGTTGACCCGGGTTCTCTAAAATGGGTTTGAGTATCTATACAACCTGGCAAAACAGTTTGACCCTTGGCATCTATTATTTCTTTAGCCTGCTCTGAAATTTCACCAATTCTATGAATTTTTCCATCTTTTACAGAAACATTGACATCTTTTAAGTCTCCATCGATGTAACATTGTCCATTTTTAATTATAAGATCTAACATTTCTTAAAAATGTTATTATATTACAAACTATTATTAATCAATTATGAATCTTAAAAATGTTTACATCTTGGATGATAGAGCAATACTTTACGTCAACGGTGAAGATTCAATAGAGTTTCTTCAAAATCTTATCAGCAATAATATAAATAAAGTAAGTGATGATAATAGTTGTTTTACATCGTTATTAACTCCTCAGGGAAAATTCTTATACGAATTTATAATTGTAAAACATAAAACTGGATTTTTTATAGATTGTGAAAAATCTCAAGTTGATGGTCTATATAAACAACTAAATGTTTATAAATTAAGATCAAAAGTTGAAATTTTAAACCTCAGTAATGAATTTGTTGTTGCAGCCTTTTCATATGATAAATTTTTAACATTTGATGGAGCTAAAAATAATCCTGGATTTACTTTAAAATATAGAGAGGATCCAATTTGTTTAGACCCAAGAAATAAAGAGCTGGGTGCTAGGTTGATTATAAATTTAGAAAAACTTTATTTATCTCTAAAAAAATTAGATCTACATGATGCAGATTTGAAGGAGTATTACTCTTTAAGCCACAATCTTGGAATAGTTCCTAAACATTTAAATAAATTACAAAATAAATTATTCGGAATTGAATGTAATTATGAAGAGTTAAACGGAATAGATTTTAAAAAAGGTTGCTACGTTGGACAAGAGAATACAGCAAGAATTAAATTAAAAAATAAACTTTCAAAAAGATTATTTCCAATAAATCTTATTCATGGAAAATTATATGAAGGAGAAAGTATTTTTAATAAAGATATTGAAATTGGTAAGGTATTAATTGATAAAGACTATCCTTTCGCACTAATTAGATATCTAGATAAAAATTTTGAAGAAAATACTGAATTTAAAACTAAAGAAGCATCTATTAGTATAAAAAAACCTGATTGGGTTAGTAGCTAAATTTGGTGCGGTCGGAGAGACTTGAACTCTCATGGACTAAGTCCACACGGCCCTCAACCGTGCCTGTCTACCAATTTCAGCACGACCGCAAAATGTCTCATATTAAGTGAATGACAACTATCTTTCAAATTGGTAAAAACTGTCATGGAATTTACACAAGAAGTGCAAAAAACAACAGATCCTATTTATCAAAAGATTTCTAAGGTAATGCCTGAAATTGAATGGTCTGTTCACGCTCCTTACATCCACAAAATTAATAAACTTAAAAAAGAAAAAAATGCTGTAATTCTTGCTCACAATTATCAAACGCCAGAAATTTATCACGGTGTAGCAGATTTTGCTGCTGACTCTCTTGCCTTAGCAATCGAGGCCTCAAAGACTTCAGCGGATATAATTTTAATGGCTGGAGTTCATTTTATGGCTGAAACAGCAAAACTTATGAGTCCTAATAAAAAAGTTATTTTACCTGACATGGATGCAGGATGTTCATTGTCGTCATCTATAACCGGAAAAGATGTAAGATTATTAAAGGAAAAATACCCAGGTGTGCCTGTAGTTTCTTATGTAAATACATCTGCTGAGGTTAAAGCTGAAACGGATGTGTGTTGCACATCAGCGAATGCAGTAAAAATAGTAAAGTCTCTTGGAGTGAAAAAAGTTATATTTTTACCTGATGATTATTTGGCGAAATATGTGGCATCACAAACAGATGTTGAGATTATATCTTGGAAAGGAATCTGTATTGTCCACGATCAATTTAATGAAAAAGAAATACGTGATATTAGAAAAAATAACCCAGGAATAAAAATTATTGCTCATCCTGAATGTCCTCCGGATGTTATAAAAGCAAGTGACTTTGCTGGATCAACATCAGGTATGATTAAGTATGTAAAAGATAATCAACCTAAAAAAGTTATGATGGTTACTGAATGTTCGATGAGTGATAATATTCAAGTAGAAAATCCAAAAGTAGACTTTATAAAGCCATGCAACATGTGCCCTCACATGAAAAAAATTACGCTTCCAAAAATACTAGATTGCCTTGAAAATGAAACAGGTGAAATAATTATGGATAAAGAAACAATTGATAAAGCTAGGATATCAGTTGAAAAAATGGCAGCCATTGGCAGATAACTAAGTGTCAAAAATAAAACTTAGTAAAGATTTTATTCGTAATACGGTCAAGCGAGCTTTAAATGAAGATCTGTACCCTTCTGGAGATATAACTTCTAGTTTGGTTAAAAATAAAAAAATTAGTAAATTTAAACTTTTATCAAATCAAAATGCCATCATAGGAGGTTTGTTGTTTTCAAAACAAGCCTTTGACTTAATTGACAATAAAATCAAATTTATAATTAAAAAAAAAGATGGTTCTGAGGTTAAAAAAGGTTCTTTGATTGCTACAATTGAAGGTAAAGCAAAAAATATACTTATAGCAGAAAGAGTTGCCTTAAATTTTTTATCACATATCTCAGGTATTGCGACTAAAACAAATCAGTTTGTAAAACTAGCCAATAAAAAAACTAAAATTTGCTGTACTCGTAAAACAATTCCGAATTTAAGAGTTATTCAAAAATATGCAGTTAAATTAGGTGGAGGTACTAACCATAGATTTAATTTAAGTGATGAATATTTAATCAAAGATAACCATATCGCTTCATCAGATTTAAAAGAATTAGTTTCTTTGGCTATTAAAAATAAAAAAAGGAAAAAAATTACAGTTGAAGTTGATAACTTAAAACAACTAAAAGCTGTTATGGGTCTTAAATTTGATACTGTTTTGTTTGATAATATGACTATTAAAAATTTAAAGACAGGTGTTAAGATTGCTAAAAAATACTATGAGACTGAAGCTTCAGGCAATATCAACCTTAAAACAGTTAAATCAATTGCTGCGACTGGTGTAGATAGAATTTCTATTGGAAGCATAACTCATAGTGCACCTGCTATAGATTTAAAACTAGAGCTTTAAGATACAAATTTAGAAAGATTAGGTTTAAAGTAATTAGGCCCTTTCATAACTTTTCCAGAATCATTATAAATTGGCTTGCCATTTTCATCCAATTTACTCATATTAGAATTTTGAACTTCATTAAAACATTTATCTAAATCAATACCAAATGCATGTCCGGCTCCATAAGTAACGTACAGAATATCTGTTAACGCATCAGCTACTTCTAATAAATCATTGTTTTTCATTGCTTCTTGAAGCTCATTTAATTCCTCTTTAATCAAATCTATCCTAAGTTTATTGATCTTATCGGTGCTAAATGAGGGTTTGTTTTTAACGTCTTGACCAAATGTTTTCATAAAAATTCCAACCTTACTAAAATTTGACATATTGCTCCTGTAAGTTTTATAAAATTAATGTATATTTATAATAATTTAATAGTTACTTATTAATCAATGAAATTAAGGAAAGAATTCGACAGTATAGGCTCAATCAATGTTCCAAATGATAAATATTGGGGAGCATCTACTCAAAGATCAAAAAAATATTTTGATATTGGTGAATTTTTAGTAAGACCAATTTTAATTAAGTCTATTGCTATAATTAAAAAAGCTGCGGCTATAGTGCATAGCAAAGAAAAACAGATTTCACTTCAAATTTCAAAAGCAATTATTAAAGCTTCTAATGAAGTAATATCAGGAAAATTAGATAATCACTTTCCTTTAAAAGTTTGGCAAACAGGTTCTGGCACTCAAACAAATATGAATGTTAATGAGGTAATTGCCAATAGAGCTATTGAGATTTTAGGAGGAAAAAAGGGAACCAAAAAACCTGTGCATCCTAATGACCATGTAAATAAATCACAATCTACTAATGATGTATTTCCTACAGCAATGCATTTAGCAATAGCTATTGAAACTAAAAATAAATTATTACCCTCACTTGAATTACTAAATAAAGAATTAAAAAAGAAAGCATCTCAATTCAAAAAAATAGTTAAAGTTGGAAGAACTCACTTACAAGATGCAACGCCTTTATCTTTGGGTCAAGAATTTTCAGGTTATCAATCTCAATTAGAAGATTGTATTTTACGAATTAAAAATGCTTTAAGTGAAATTTATTCATTGGCTCAAGGAGGTACAGCTGTAGGGACTGGAATTAATAGTAAAAAGGGTTTTGATAAAAAAATTATTAATGAAATAAAAAAAATAACTAAACTTCCATTTAAACCAACAAAAAATAAATTTGCAGCTTTAGCAGCTCACGATGAAATAGTAAATTTTTCAGGAACACTAAATACAACTGCGGTTTGTTTAATGAAAATTGCGAACGATATTAGATTTTTAGGATCTGGACCTAGAGCAGGTTATGGTGAATTAATTCTGCCTGCTAACGAGCCAGGCTCTTCAATTATGCCAGGTAAAGTAAATCCTACCCAATCTGAAGCAGTTACAATGGTTTGTGTTAAAGTTATAGGTAATCATAATGGTATAACAATGGCAGGTTCTCATGGTCACTTTGAATTAAATGTTTTTAAACCATTAATTGCACATAATATTTTGCAGTCTATAGATTTATTAGCTGATAGTTCAAAAAATTTCGGATTGTTTTGCATTAGAGGATTAAAAGCAGATAAAGTGAAAATAAAAGAATATTTAGATAATTCATTAATGTTGGTTACTGCATTAGCACCTCACATTGGTTATGATAATTCAGCAAAGATTGCAAAAAATGCACTAAAAAATAATACAACTTTAAAAGTGGAAGCTTTGAAATCTGGATTAATTAATGAAAAAGACTACAGTAAAATTGTTAATCCAAAAAAAATGATTTTCCCAGATTAAAAATTTTTTAAAAAATTTTTAATTGAGTTTCTAACTATTATTTTATTAAAAATATCTTCTCTATTTGAATTAAATTTATTTACAAATGTTTCTAAGTTTTGATTAATATTTCCATTTATCTTCAAATTATCAATTTCAATAAACTTATCATCAAGATTTAATAAAAATCCAAAGCTAATTTTTTTTATATTTTTTCTATAATTTCTATTTATTTGATAATGAGCGTAGAAATTATTTACATCAATAAAATCTAATAAAACATATCCTGCAAATTTTAACTTGTTATTATCGACAATTAATTGGGTATCATTTAGATTGATTATAACAGAGTCTTTAAAAGTCGTTTTTAAATCTTTTATGACAATTTCTCCTTCATCAAGTATTATATTAAAATTGATTTTATTAATAAAATTTATATCTTTAAATGTATTCGTACTAACATTCATCTTTGCATTCAAATTTTTATTATTAAGAATTTCTGATTTTAAAAAATTAATTAATATTGAGTCATTTTTAAAAATTTTTTTTAAATTAATCTGATAAAATTTTACGTAAGAACTTAAAAAAAACGGTTTAATATTTATATCACCAGTTAATTCATTATCATTAGAATTGAAATTCAGAGAGTTATTTTCCAGTCTATAATTAATTTTATTACTTTTATTTATAACGGTTAAATCTAATTGGCCATTTAAATTTTTTTTATTATAATTTGAGACACCTTTAATATTTAATCTTAATGGATGTGAATTTATTTCAGTAAAAAATTTTTTTTCAAAAGAATTATGTTCTACTTCTAAATTCATAGGAACATTAAATATATCTAATTTTGAATTAAATTTTTGTAAAAGTTCATCTTTATATAAAAAATTAAGATTTTTTAAGTTAGAAAAAAAAATCATGTCTTTATTTTGATCTAAATAGAATAATTTGCTATCTATAAAATTTATTTCATGGGTACTTTTTTTTTCTGTTAAAAGATTAATAAAAAAATTATAGGTAAGACTATTAATTTTAAAATCTGTTTTTTTGAAAATTAAATTTTTTATCTTAATTTTATTTGATGAAAAAAAATTACTTATTGAAATAAATACTTTTGCATTATTTGATTTTGCTACATCACTAGTTTCATAATAAATAATTGTATCTTTGGAATAAAAATGTGGTTTTGGAAATAAACCATATCTTAAGGTTGCGTCAAATTTAACTTTTAAATTGTATTGATCTAGTATTTGATTTTCTAGCTCAGCTTTAATCTTATTTTTATCAAAAAATGATGGGCTTAGAAAATAGCCTGTTATAGCAATAACTATGGTTGCTATGGTAAAAAATATTCTTTTATCAATTGCATTTAAATTTCTTGAAAAATTTTTTTTATTGAAAAAATTTTCTTTAAAAAAGTTAAAAAAACTTTCTATTCTCTTGGTAATTGATAATACTGATTTATTAAATTTTTTATTAAATAAATTTTTTTTTGACATTGAACAAAGCTTATAAATAAATAATTAAAATGGTAAACTTAGAATATTTAAAAAACCTAAATGAGGCTCAAATTGAGGCTGTTACTCACTTAGATGGGCCTTTATTAATTGTTGCTGGGGCTGGTTCTGGAAAAACTAAAGTTTTAACCAGTCGGATCGCTCATATAATTGCAGAGAAAAAAGCATATCCTAATCAAATATTATCAGTAACTTTTACTAATAAGGCTGCTAAAGAAATGCAATCAAGGGTAAGTAAAATTCTTGGTGCAAGTGCCACTGGTTTATCTTGGTTAGGAACTTTTCATTCAATTTGTGCAAAGCTTTTAAGAAAACATGCAACTGCGGTAAACTTAAATTCAAATTTTACAATTATAGATACAGATGATCAGATAAGACTGATTAAAAATATTTGCAAAGCAGAAAATATAGATGTTAAGCAACTAGCTCCTAGATACGTTCTGGCAATTATTGATAAATGGAAGAACAAAGGACAATATCCAAGTGAAGTAGTGATTAATAATAAAGATATTTATGAAAAAACTATTCTGCCAGTTTATAAGATTTATCAACAAAAACTTACTGACTTAAATGCATGCGATTTTGGAGATTTAATTTTACATGTAGTAAAAATTTTTGAAAAAAATGATGATATTAGAGAAATATATTCTAGAAACTTTAAATATATTTTAGTCGATGAATATCAAGATACTAATTATATTCAAAGCCAATGGCTTAACTTGTTGGCTCAAAAAAATAAAAATCTATGTTGTGTAGGTGACGATGATCAATCTATATATAGTTGGCGTGGAGCTGAAATTAAAAACTTCTTGGAATTTGATAAAATCTATAAAGATACAAAAGTCATTAGATTAGAACAAAACTATAGATCTACTCAGAATATTTTATCTGTTGCATCTGAATTAATTACTAACAATCAAAATAGAGTAGGTAAAACTCTTAAAACTACTATGGAAGAAGGAGAGTTGGTAAAACTTAATTGTTATAAGAATGGAAAAGATGAAGCAATTGGTGTTTCAGATGAGATAGAAGAGATAAAAAAAAGATTCTCACTAAATAATGTAGCCATTTTAGTTAGGGCAATTTTTCAAACTAGGGAATTTGAAGAAAGATTTTTAAAGATCGGTCTACCTTACAGAATTTTAGGAGGTACAAAATTTTATGAAAGAGCAGAAATTAAAGATTGTGTTGCATATTTAAGAATAGTTCATCAAAACAAAGATGATTTAGCTTTCGAAAGGATAGTTAATAATCCAAAACGTTCAATTGGTGACGGTACACTTAAACTAGTACATGAGTTTGCAAAAAAAGAAGCTGTAAGTTTAGAATTTGCTTCTAGAAAAATGATAGAACAAAATTTAATAAAACCTAAAACTAAACAAGGATTATCTATTTTTCTAAACTCACTCTCTAAATGGAGAGAGGATTTAATTAATAAAAAAGTTAATCATATTAAATTATTACAAATTATCATAGATGAGTCTGGCTACTCAGCAATGCTTAAAAACAAAAAAGATATTGATAACGAAAACAGACTTGAAAACATTAAAGAGTTATTAAGTGCAATGAAAGAATTCGATAATCTCGAGAGTTTTTTAGAACATGTTTCCTTGGCAACATCAATTGATCAAGATTGGGATGGACAAAAAATAAATATGATGACAATGCATGCGGCCAAAGGTTTAGAATTTGATGCTGTTTTTTTACCCGGCTGGGAAGAGGGACTTTTTCCACATCAAAAATCAATTGAGGAAAAAGGACAAAAGGGCCTAGAGGAGGAAAGAAGGTTAGCTTATGTTGGAATTACTCGAGCTAAAAAAAAAGCAATAATTTCTTTTTCAATGAATAGATTTTATCAAGGAGACTGGATTGACAGTATGGCATCTAGATTTATTGATGAACTTCCAGAAAATTACCTAGAAAAAAATTCATTTTTTGAAGATGACAAAACTGAGATGGAGGATTTTGAATTTAATCAAGATTTTGAAGTTGAAGACGGAAATAGAAGTCCAGGATGGATAAGATATCAGAAGAGAATAAAATGAATAAAGAAATAAACACTCTGAGAAGTAAATTTAAAAAACATGCTATTGATGGATATATTGTTCCGAAAAACGATGATTATTTTACCGAATATTCAAAGATTAATAGATTAAAAATTATTTCGAATTTTAGTGGATCTGCTGGACTTGCTGTAGTTTTAAAAAGGAAAAATTACTTATTTACAGATGGCAGATATACAATTCAGAGTCAATTAGAGTCGGGAAAGAATTTTAAAATTATTAGCTTTGAAAAATTAATAAATTGTAGCCTCTTTAAAGGTCTTAAATTGGGTGTAGACCCAAAACTATTTACATATCAGCAAATAAATAAATATTTTTTAAAACATAACAAAATAAGATTCATAAAAGAAAATTTAATTGATCAAATTAAAAAACAAAAAATAAATGATACATCACCTTTTTTTTCACTAAATAAAAAAGTTGTTGGAGAAAGTTCTAAATCAAAATTAAATAAAATAGCTCATTATCTAAAAAAGAATAAATCAGATTTTATTTTTATAAGTGCTCCAGAAAACGTGGCATGGATTCTAAACATTAGAGGGAGTGATGGACCTAATAGTCCTGTGCCAAATTGTAGATTAATAATAAGTAAAACAAAAAAAATAATTTTAATCAGTAAAATAAATAAATGTAAAAAACTCTTAAAAGATAAAATTATAAAATTAAATGAATTTTTAGATGTAAATGATGTGCCCACAAAAATTTTAAATTTAACAGGTAAAAATTTTATTATCGATGGAAATTCTTGTTCAATTTATTATGAAGATTTAATTAAATCTAAATTCAAAATTTTAAAAAGAGAAGATCCAACCTATTTTTTAAAATCAATTAAAAATAAGATTGAAATCAATAATATGAAGAAAGCTCATATAATTGACGGAGTTGCTTTAACAAAATTCTTATATTGGATTAAAAATATTAATAAAAAAAAAATTACCGAAGTTGATGCACAAAATAAATTAGAAAAGTTTAGAAGAAAAAATAAGAATTTTCTTTATCCTAGTTTTGATACAATTGCTGGATCAGGAAAAAATGGAGCAATAGTTCATTATCGTGCTAATAAAAAAAGCTGTAGGACTATAAAAAATAAAGATATATTTTTATGTGACTCTGGAGGTCAATATAAGTTTGGTACAACAGATGTAACTAGAACTATTTGTTTCTCAAAACCAAGTAATAATATTAGAAATATTTTTACTTATGTATTGAAAGGCCATATCGCAGTTGCAACAACTAATCTTAAAAAAGATGATATTGGCAAAAAAATTGATTTCAGGGCAAGAAAATACCTTAAACAAAATAATTTAGATTATGCTCATGGAACAGGACATGGGGTTGGTTTTTTTCTTAATGTTCATGAAGGACCTCAATCTATTTCGAAAATGAATAAGGTTAAAATAAAAGAGGGTATGATTTTAAGTAATGAACCAGGATATTATAAAAAAGATAAATTTGGAATTCGTATTGAAAATTTAGTTTATGTTAAAAAAATAAGAAAAAAAACTTTTTTTGAAAATTTAACATTGGCACCAATTGAAAAAGATTTAATTAATCCAAAACTTTTAAGCTTATCCGAAAAAAATTACCTATTTAAATATCATCTAAACGTATATTCAAATATTTCAAAATTTTTAGATATAAAAGAAAAAAAATGGTTAGCTAGTTTTATTTAGCATTTTCAAAAATTGATTTTGATCAATTATCTCAATTTTGAGTTCTTTTGCGTTTAAAACTTTTTTCTTTGTTGGTTTTTCCCCAATAATTAAATAATTTAATTTTTTTGAAACGTTACTAACTATAGATCCTGAATTTTCCTCAATTAATGATTTAGCCTCTGCCCTGCTTATTCCTAAAAGCTTCCCAGTAAACATAAATGTTTTGTTATTTAATAAACCATCCATTTTTTTAATTTTTGCATCTTTTACAACAAGCACTTCCTCAAGCTCCTTTAAAACCTTCTTATTTGTATTATTTAAAAAAAAGTTTTTAATTGAATTGATTTGAGTTTCACCAATTCCATCAATATTTAGTAAATCACTAAGATCATTTTTTTTTGATAATAACATAAAATTTTTTAATGATTTTAAATTTTTTGATAAGATCTTAGCGTTCTCTAAACCAATATGTCTTATACCTAAAGCATATATAAATTTTTCAAAAGAAATTTTCTTTTTCAAATTTATCGAATACCTAAGATTTGCAACAGATTGTTTTCCCCAACCATCTAAATTTTCAACTTTGTTATAATCAATTTTGAATATATCTTGAGGTAATTTTATTAAATTTAAACTCCAAAAATTTTCAACTATTTTTTTTCCTAATCCCTCTATATTTAAAGCTTCTTTTGAAACAAAATGTTTCAATCTTTCCTTAGCCATTTTATCACAATCAAAACCTTTATCTGGACATCTTCTAACTGCATCAAATTTTTTTGTAACTTTGTTAAATTCTTTAATTGTATCAAAACCACATGGACACTTTGTGGGAAAAATAAACTTTTTTGAATCTGTTTTTCTCTTTCCTTTATCAACAGAAACTACATGAGGTATTACATCACCTGCTCTCTCAACTACAACTGTATCTCCTATTCTAATATCTTTACGAATTATTTCTTCTTCATTATGTAAAGTAGCATTAGAAACTACTACACCTCCAATATTTACAGGTTTTATTTTGGCAACAGGTGTTAAAGCTCCCGTTCTTCCAATTTGAATTTCAATATTCTCTATTTTTGAGACAGTACTGTTGGCTGAAAACTTATGAGCAACTGCCCATCTTGGAGCATTTGCAACATTACCTAATCTTTTTTGTAATTTAAAATCATTAACTTTATAAACAATTCCATCTATATCAAAATCTATGTCACCTCTTTTTTTTTCTATTTCATTGTAATTTTTCATTAAATTTTTCACATTTTTAATAGTTTTATTTAAAGGGTTTGTTTTAAATCCCCAAAATTTTAGCTTTTTTAAATACTCACTTTGTAAAGAAACCTCTAAACCTCGTTCGTAACCAAAAGTATAAGCTATAAATTTTAATGGAATTTTTTTTGTTTCTTCTGGATTCTTTTGTCTTAAAGATCCAGAGGCAGCATTTCTCGGGTTTGCAAAATTATTACTTAACTTTTTAAAATCATTATTTTTAATGAACACTTCGCCTCTTATATCAATTTCTTTTGGGAAATTTTTTGATTTAACTTGATCTGGTATATCTTCAATTGTTTTCAAATTTTCTGTAATATCTTCTCCTTCCTTTCCATCACCTCTTGATAATCCGGTAACAAATTTTCCATTTTTATATGTCAAAGAAGCAGAAATCCCATCGATTTTTGGTTCAGCACTATACTCGATTTCAAAACCCTCTTTTTTATCTAAAAAATTAATAATTCTTTTTTCAAAGTTAGTTAAATCCTCCTCACTAAATGCATTGCCTAAAGATAACATTGGAACCTTATGGGAAACTTTTTTAAAATTTTTTGAAGGCTTATAACCAATTGTTGTCGAGGGTGAAGATTTTGATTTTAAAAATTTATATTTTTTTTCTAATTCTAGAATATTTTTTTTAAGATCATCATATTCAGAGTCGCTTATCTCAGGATCGTTATCATTATAATATTTTTGATTATAACGAATTAATGATTTAAT
>CACJSJ010000002.1 GCA_902596045.1 uncultured Pelagibacteraceae bacterium | reverse complement strand
TCTAATTCCATAAAAATCAAAAGCATCTTCAGTTTTACTTTTAACATTTGTGGTAATTAGAATTACTTCATTTTTTAACTCTGTAAATGCCTCACAAATTTTAACTATTGCTATTGAATTTGCTGAAGTAGAGGGTATTGCTGAATTTGCTAAATAACATATTTTCATTTTAAACAATAATTTTCTATTTACGCTTTATCAAAAGAGTTCTGTCTGAAAGAAATTCACAGCTTAATTCATTCTTAATTTTTAATATTTTTCTTAGTTTGTCGATTTTAAGAAGAATTTCATCTTTTTCAAATGGAGGGAATTTAAAATTTTTATTCCTATCAGTATCTTTTTTAATAAATCTATGAAGTGTTCTTTTAAACTTCATAATTTTTAAACTTAACTTAAATAAAAGCCAATTGTTAGATTTTGATAGATCCTTATTGTCTATATTCTCCCAGATATTAATAATTTTTTTTGAAGCAGTTTCTTTTTCATCCACAAAAATTTTTTTTAAAAGTATTTTAGGAAGTGGTTGATTTATTTTTTTTTGTTTTTTTTTTTTTAAATTTTTAAAAAAAATATCATCAACTTTTTTAGATAATTCGTGAAGTGTAGTAACTTTTTGTCCAAGGTCATTAGCTAATTCTCTTGAAAAATTTGCTTTAAATGGTGAATAAGTAATTATTGGTTTTTTAAAAAAAGAAGCCTCCAGAGCAGTGGTGCATCCATTATGCAATATTGCAAAAGCATTTTTAATCCATAAAGATACCCCATCATCAGCAATAACACTAACATTTGGAATTCCATCAAGCAAAAGTTTCCATGTTTCTAAACTTTCTGAAGGGTGAGGACGTAAAACTATTAAATAATTTTTATTTTTATGCGCAAGGTGTTTGATTGCCTGAATAAAATATCCTATTAATTTGAATTGTTCACTTTCTCTCTCTATCAATTCATTTAGTAATTCTGGCTCTCTATCTAGGTAACCACGACTTTTTCGAAGTTTAATTCTTTCATATAATGATTGAACTGCTAAGCCCGCTCCAAAATTAGAAGGGATTAAGAGAAACGGTTTATTTAAAATTCTAATCTTTTTTTTCCAATAACTTAACAAATTTGGCCTCCATAAATCTACGCGTGGAGAGCCAGTCATATGAATTTTCTTAATATGATTTGGAAAATTTTTTTTTAAAGTTTTAAAGTCTTCCGGTCCCCAAGTAAAAACTGCTGAAGCTTGTCCAATTGTTTTTGAGCCATACCTTATTTTAACAAATCTATCATAGCCATAATCTACTAAACCGCCCTCCTCATCTATACTTGTAATTTTACAGCCAGCATTAAGAATTTTAGCATTATTCAAAATCTTTGTTTTACCAGGAGTTAGTGATTTAGTATGAAATATACCAGGAGTAAGTAATTTTCTTTCCAATCCTTTTATTATTGACTCTTGATCTGAAATAATAACTTCATGACCTCTTGAAGAGGCGATTACAGCTAACATAAGTTTGTAATCAAGTTCTCTTACTGTAACTTCTAGGTGAATATATACATTCATTTAAATCAGGATTAATTTACTAAAACATTATAGGTTTATTGATTTTTTAAATAAATTATAATCCTTAATATTATCTATCTCAAACCATTTTTTTTTATAACTCTTAACATGTATCTTACATATTTTTTTTTTTATAATTAATTGAAATAATGCAGTTATATCAATTTTATTTAAATTTTTTGTATTATTAAAAAGATGTTGCTTAACCTTTTTCCATGAATTAGGGTCAATTCTAAATATACCCATATATTGCCCTTTGATATTTTTATAAGAATTTGTTCTTTTTCCAATTTCTACAAGCTGATTTTTATTGTTGGTCCTAAAAGTTTCTAAATCTGACAAAGGATTTTTAAATCTTTTTTTCCAGTATTCTTTCCAATATCTAAAACTTAACATAACTATACCATTTTTAATTTTTGATGTTTTTAATATTTTAACAGCATCTTTCTCGTAAAAAATATCAGCATAAGAAATAATACAGGTATATTTTGACAAAATTTTGTCAGCACAAATCAAACTTCCAAAAATATTAGTTGTTTTCCATTTTTTATTTTTAATTGTATTGATTTTTTTAAATTTATTAAATTTATTACTTTTATAACCAGTTATTACAGTTATTTTATTTAATCCTGAGGTCATGAAATTTTCTATGACTGTATCAATAAGTCTTTTTTTTTTATTAATAGTTACAAAAGATTTAGGTTTATCTTTTGTTAACTCTTCCATTCTTGAGCCTCTTCCAGCAGCAAGTATAATTGGAATAATATTTTTTGATTTCAATTTTGATTTCATTGCAAATTATACGCCTAATATAATATTATTTTTTTTGAATAAAAAATGGTCTACCATTTTTTGAAACTTTCTGAATTTTGAGTCTTTTCTTTTTTAAAAAATCATCTACAGCTAAAGTTGCTCCTTTAATATGAGTATAATCATCAAAAAGAATAATTCCTCTCTTTGAGATTTTTTCATATAAAGTTTCTAATACAAATTTTGTTGGTTCGAAAATATCTAAATCTAAATGTAACAAAGAAATTTTTAATTTTTTATTTTTTTTCAAATAATTTGGTAAAGTATTAAGGACATTTCCTTTGATTAATTCATAATTTGATAAATTTTTTTTTTTAAGATATTTTTTTAATAAATTTATACTTATTCCTAATCCAATTTTATCATCATGTCTTTTAGCAAAAACACTATCTGCTTTTTTATTTTTATAGTCATTTTTAGGATGAGGAAATTTTCCAAATGCATCAAAACCAATAATTTTTCTCTTATTTTTTTTTTCTATCAAGTCTCTAAAAGTTAAGAATCTTATTAAACTTGCTCCCTTAAAAACACCACATTCAACAATATCCCCTTTAATGTTTAATATTTTCTTATAAACTTCATAATGATCTAATATCTTAAGTATTCTTTTTTTGTCAGAAGTTAAGTAAAATAAATTTTCGTGCGTCCAAGGGTTCATATTCTATCTTTTATTACTTATTCTTAATTTTCTCACTCTTATGCCTTTATCTATGGTAAGTATAGCAAAAATAATATTGTTTGATTGTGGTTTTAATTTCATTATAGGATTTATTTTTAGTATATTAATATATACAAAAAAAATCTATGAATTACTGCAAACGTTGTATCATGCCAGATACTCGACCAGATCAATACCTTAACAATGATGGTGTCTGTAATGCTTGTCTCAGCTTTGATTTACAAAATAAAGTTGATTGGGACCAAAGAAAATCAAATTTGTTAAAAATAATAAAAGAAAAAAAATTAGACAAAAATAAATGGAATTGTGTTGTTCCAGGTAGTGGCGGTAAAGATAGCACTTATCAAATTATTAGAGCAAGAGAATTAGGTTTAAATCCTGTGTTTGTTACAGCTTCAACGTGTGATTTGTCAGAAATAGGAAGACAAAATTTAGAAAACGTAAAAAAAATTGGATTTGATGTAATAGAAATATCAAACAACTCAAAAATTAGAGCAAAAATAAATAGAATTGGACTAGAATTATTAGGAGATATCTCTTGGCCTGAACATGTATCTATTTTCACAGCGCCAGTAAAGTTTGCTTTAGCTTATAATATTCCTTTGATTTTATGGGGAGAAAACCCACAACTAGAATATGGTGGGCCTGAAAATTCTTTAAATAATAGTATTTTAGATCAAAACTGGATGGAAGAATTTGGTGGGCTCATTGGATTTAGAGTATCAGATTTAATTGAAAATCATGGTTTCAAAAAACATGAATTAGAAATTTATGATTATCCCTCAAAAGAAATATTAAAACAAAAATCAATTTTGGGGATTTTTCTTGGATATTATGAAAGATGGGACGCCTTAAGAAATTATGAAGTTGCTAAAGATAATGGATTTTTAGATTATAAGCCTAATTTAGAAGGTTGTTATTTTAATTTTGAAAAAATTGATAATTATCAACATGGTATTCATGATTATTTTAAATATCTAAAATTTGGTTTTGCTAGAGCATCTGATCAATTATCTTATATGATAAGAAGAAATAAAATTAGTCGTGAAGATGGAATAAAACTTGCACAAAAAATGGAAGGAAAATATCCAAAATCATATATGGGAAAATCTTTAGACAAAATTTTATCTAAAATAGAAATCTCAGAAAAAAAATTTCTTAAAATATGTGATGATTTTACTAATAAAAAAATCTTTAAAACTGATCAAGGTGGAAAATTATTAAAAGATAATAGTGGTTCATTAACAAAATTAAAATATGACAACTAAGGTTGCCATAATTAACTATGGAACAGGAAATATAAGATCGCTATATAATAGTTTAAAAAAAATAGAAGTTGAAGCAGAAATAATTGTAGATCCTGAGTCAATTTATAAATTTGATAAGGTATTTTTACCAGGAGTTGGATCATATAAAGATGCTATGGATATGATTAAAAAAAAAGGTTGGGAAAGACCAATAAAAACTTTTTCTTCTAACAAAAATAAAAGTTTGTTTGGTATATGTGTTGGAATGCAAATTTTAAGTACATTTGGATATGAATATGGAAAATCAAATGGTTTGGATATTATTAAAGGAAATGTTGAACGTTTGGATAAACAAGGTTGTGATTTAAAACTTCCACATATTGGATGGAATAATATCAAAATTTTGAATAAAAATTTGTTAACTGAAAATTTAGTTGATGATTCTAATTTTTATTTTGTAAATAGCTATTCTTTTAAATTAATTAATTCTAATGAAATAATTGCGTCAACAACTTATGGTATGGAATTTCCATCAATAATAAATAAAAAAAATGTGTTTGGCACTCAGTTTCATCCTGAAAAAAGCTCTAAGGCTGGAATACAAATTTTAAAAAACTTTATTAATGCTTAAAGTAAGAATAATTCCTACAATGCTTTGGAATGGTACAACTCTTGTAAAAGGAAATAAGTTCGAAAATGATAAGAGATCAGCAGGATCGCCTCTTACGACTATAAAGATTTATAATTCAAGAGATGTTGATGAAATACTTTTTTTTGATATTTCTAGAAATAACGAGATCATTGATAAAAATTTCATATTAAGTATCACAGATTGTGTAAGTGTTCCTATAACTATTGGAGGTGGAATTGAAAAAATATCTCAAATGAATGAACTATTTGAGTATGGTGCTGATAAAATTGCTATTAACAGTATTATTTTTAAGAATCCAAATATAATTAATGAAGCTTCAAAGAAATTTGGGTCTCAAGCAATCACAGCATCAATTGACGTAAGAAAAATTAATCAAAAATATGAATGTTTTTATGATCTAGGAAAAACTAAATCTGATAAAGAACTTAAAAATTTACTTGTTGAATGCGTGGATAGAGGTGTGGGAGAAATAGTTATTAACTGTATTGATCATGATGGGTTAATGAAAGGGTATGATAATGAGTTGATTCAACTTACCTCATCACTAGTCAATGTCCCCATAGTTGCTTCTGGAGGAGCTGGAAATTATGAACATTTCTATGATGCATACAAAAGTGGTGCAGATGCATTCGCAGCTGCTAGCATCTATCATTTCACAGAACATACTCCTGCTAAAGCAAAAAAATATCTTAAAAAAAAAGGAGTTCCAATTCGTGACAATTTTACTATAGAATAATTAATTAATGCAACGAATAAATATAAAGAAAACAAATTTGCTTGATAGTCAAATCTATTTTGCAATAAGAAATAATCCAAAAAATAGAAGAAATTCTTTAAACAGTAATAAAATAAAAATTAAAGAACACAATGAATGGTTTAAAAAAAATTATAAAAATAAATATTATTATACTTGTTATAAAGGGAAATCTAAAATTGGATATGTAAGAGGTGATGCATTAGGTGATACAATAGTTGTCTCTATCGCTCTAGATATAAAAAACCAGAATAGAAATATTGGAACTCAATGTCTAAATTTATTTGAAAAGAAAATAAATCATAACTGTATATTTATTGCCAAAGTTAAAAAAAAAAATATTATTTCAGTCCGTTTCTTTGAAAAAAACGGATTTAACAAACTCAATTATAAGAAAGGAATAATTACTTTTTATAAAATTAAAAACAATTCAGCTAATTTTTACTTAAATGCAATTAATGAAATTGAAAAAGTAAGAAAAAAAAATAACATAAATTGGATGAATATACTTAGAATTGCTTTTAAAAATTCTCCAAAGAATACATCTGAAGTTTTTAAACAAATACATATTAGTGATGGAAAAATAAATAAGCTTACTAAAAGACTATTTTAAGAGGATATATCTTTTTTTTTTAATGGAGTCGCATGGTTTAAATTCCTTTTTGCAACTTTACCCAATATTTTTTTATAATATTTAGGTTCAAGTCCATAACTAGGTCTTATAACTTTTAGATTTTTTTCAGAAAATAATTCACCCTTTTTAATATCCTTTTTTACATAAATTGATCTTTTAAAATTTTTGTGTCTTTGTTCGGATTGTGTTAAACCATAGTATACTTTTCCAAGACTTAGCCATGCATTTTTAGCCTCTTTTACTAGAAGATTAAAATCGTCTGGATCCATAGAAAAAATATCATCTAATCCACCTGCAGTTTTATCTAATGTAAAATGTTTTTCAATTATACTTGCTCCATAAGATATTGCTGAAATTGCAGCTCCTATACCAGGAGTATGATCACTTAAACCAATTTCTATTTTAAATTTTTTTCTAAGATCTGTAATCGTTTTAATATTACTTTCTTCAATTCTAGCCGGATATGAACTAGTACATTGTAGAAAGGCGAAGTTATTAAATTTTTTATTTTTTAAAAATTTATATAAATATAATATTTCGTTATATGTAGTTGCTCCCAAAGAAATAATTAATGGTTTTTTTTTTGAAATTACTTTTTCAATTAAAGGAAAATGATTATTTTCGAAAGAAGCTATTTTAAAAGCAGGTACTTTAAATTCACTTAAAAAATCAACTGAGTCTTCATCAAAAGGTGTGCTAAAACATATAATATCATTTTTTTTAGCTTCTTTAAAAATTTCTTTGTAGTAGCTAGTTGGTAGTGAACCTTTTTTGTACAAATCAAACAAACTTTTTCTAAACCATAAACTTTTTTTATCATTAATAACAAATTGTGGCTTACGTGAGTTTAAAGTTAAAGACTCTGCTTTGTAAGTTTGTAATTTAATTGCATCAGCTCCAGCTTTTTTTGCTTCTTTGACCAACTTTATTGTTCTTTTAAGACTATTATTATGATTGGCTGATATTTCAGCAATTATAAATGGTGGGTGATTAACTGAAATATTTTTATTATAAATTTTCATTTTTTATTAAAAAACGATTTTGCAATTTTTTTTAATTTTTTATTAAATACTTTGTCTCGTTCAGGATGCCACATCCATCCAAGCCAGTTATATTTTTTATGTTTTATTGCCTCAATTTGATTATCATATGAATAGGCAATAATCTCAAAATTTCTAGCTAATTTTTTAATTCCATTTTCGTGAAAACTATTAACTTTTAATGGATAATTAGAATTACTTTTAATTTTATGATTAACCCCCACATGGTTTTTTATTTTTTTTAAAGTTCCTTTTTCTATAAAATTTATAAATTGTAATCCATGACAAATTCCAAGAAGTGGAATTTTCTTATTTTTAGATATATCTGTAAGTCGTTTTTCAATTTTATATCTTAAAGAATTTTTATTTATATCATTTCCTCCACTCAATAATATGCCTTTAATTTTTAACTTATTTTGTTTTAAAAAAAAATTTAATGTTTTGATGTCCGAAACTAAAAGAGGTTGAAAGCCTAAACTTGAAACCCAATCAATTAATTTTGTATCTATACAGAATCTTAATTCTTTTCCATTATAAAAATAATCTTGGCGCATCGATATCAAAATAAATTTATTTTTCATATATTATTGCTCTTGGATTAACAAATTTTTACAATTTAGATTTATTTTGTCAGCTAGTTTGATTTTTTCAAATATGGCATCACCGCAACCTATAGCTGCAGGGATATTTAATTCATTACATCTAATTGTCATGTGTGAGTTGGCTCCCCCGTATTTAGTTATTAAACCATTTATTTTAAAGCTAAAAATAAAATCAAAACCTGGATCTGCATTTTCCAATAATATTATTTTATTATTTAATTTAATAGATATTTTATTTTTTAAAAATAATATTTTTGAAGTTATATTTTTATCTGTTACAAAATTAGGTATACTTACTACAGATGCACCAATATAAGCATTTTCTTTTTCAACAATAATTTCTGGTAATTTAATTATTTTATTCAATTTTGACTTTTTTATATTATTTTTAATTTTACTCTTAATATTTGCTTTAGTTGATTTAGATAAATTTAATAATTGATCTATTGTTAGATTTTCAATTTCATTAATCTTAATTTTTTTCCTTCTAGAAAAATTTTTTATTTTTTCAAGAATTACGCTTACACTCTTTGTAAAAACAAATTTTGCATATTCTCTAGATCTTATAGAGGTTTCAAGATATTTAAAAAACTGGACTACACTCAAATCAATTTTTTTTTTATTGAGTAGTTTTTGTATCTTATTTTTTTTTGCGGACGATAATTCAAATTTTTTATGTTTTAAAATCGAATTTACTGAGTCATTTAATAATATCTTTTTATTCATTTTTGAATAATTTTTTGAATTTATGTCATATGTTCCAGCACGTAAATGTCCATATTTTTTGATAAAATCTTCATATGATAATTTTTTTTTCTTCAAAAGAACTTGGTCATTTAAAAACTCAGTAGTTACAGTTGAAAAAGATCTCATAAAATTTTCTAGGTCTTGTTTGCTTAAAATATTTATCTCTACTAAAGATATTAATAAATCTTTGGCTATAAAACCGTGCCTTGCTAAAATTGAAAAAGGTATAATTCCATATTTTTTCAAATCTTTTATTGTCTGTTGAATTGATAGAACATCAAATTTATTATGATTAGTTTTTTTTTGTATCTTATTTAGAATTTCAATTTTATCTAAATTATATTTTGTCCCTCCATAGGACTTATCGTTTGAATTTAATAAAAACATTTTAAGCAATTTCTTTTCTATATCGTGAAAATTTTTTTTATAACCTAAATCAATCAATTTTTTTTTAATTTGAAAAGAGAAACATGTAGGAAAAAGATCAAATTCAATTTTGTCGTGGGAAGAAGGATATTTTTTTAATTTTAAAATACTTTTATCTACCAATTCTTTTGAGATATTGTTGTTTAAATTTTTAGGTAACAAAGAATTTAAACTTTTTCTGACATCGATATAAGGTCTACCGGCAAAACTTTTCATTAATGAGCTATCTCTAAAGGATTTATAACCCATTATTTTTCTCGCAATCAACCAACTTTGATCTGTGATTAACTTTGAGTATAGACTATAACTAAGCTTTGATGGAAATTGGCCAATCATTTCAGCAGGGTTCCAGTCTGACATTTGACTAAATATTGTTGATTTGCCGCATAATGATGATTTTTTTTTTATAAAAGAACCCTTAATATTTTTAAATTCAAATTTTAATGCGTTATCAAAATTTTTTTTATTAAATTTTTTTTCTGTATCTTTTTTTAATACTACTGGCCTAACTTGAAACAGATAAAGTTTATTTTTTTTATTCATACAAAATTCTATATCAAGGGGAAAGGAGAAATAATTTTCGATTTCTTTAGTGGCCTTAATTAATTTTCTAAATCTAAGAGATCTTAAAAATTTTTTTTTTGCTTTATATATGTATAGAGTTTTATTTGAATATACTGAATTTCCAGATGTTACTGTATCAGATCTACCAGTAACATCATCATAATTTATTGTATAGTAATTGTTATATCCAAAGCTATCACCAGTAAAAATTACCCCACTCATTTTTATGCCTTGAATCATTTCTTGAACTAAAATTTGTTGATTTGAAATTTTTTTTATTTTTTTTTTGTAACTATTAATTACTTTTCCAATAGATTGTTTAATTTCTTTTTCTTTATCTGAATTTATATTTAAAATAGAATCAAATGCCCCAGCTGCTGAAAGAGAATTTGTATCTTCAAGTGTAGTTGATGATCTTAATATTATCTTTTTTTTTTTAAATTTTGTTCTTATATTTTTTTCAATTGATTTACTGTTATTATGCCAATCGCTTACTGTAAAAACATAACTTTTGGGAATAATAAATTCTTTAATTTTGCCTGTCGAATTTATTAATGTATCTGCTTTTGTGCCAAGTATCATTTAATAGGTATAATAATTTTAAATTTTTCTTTTATGATCATTAAATAATGTCTCGAGTTCTAAAAGTTTGGTATATTTATTTTTTGAGACTAAGTTTTTTATTTTTGTTAATTTTTTTTCCCTTTCATCTTTTTCAACAATTCTAGGTAATCGTTCTTTTAATTTGATATTATTCGTAAATTTTGTTTTTTTAAGTTTTAAAAAATTATTTAAATTTTTTATAATCACATCAGTATTCTCAGCAAAATTATTAAACTCTATTCTGTAAATATTTTTTTTATTTTTTATTTTTTCATATGATTTTAAATCATTAACAAAACATTCTGCCACCATGTCTATAGCGATATCATTTTTATTTTTGTTTTTAGCATTCAAATAACGATAATAGTAAAATGGTTTTATATTTTTTTTATTTTGTAAAAGAGGTATTTGGCACAATTCTTGTTTTTCTGCATCGCCAAGGCTTAAATTTATCCATGAATTGACAATATCTATAGGATTTCTAAAAATACTTATTATTTTTAAATTTTTAATACCTATAGATTTCCAAAAATTGTAAAACCATAAACCATCATGCGTATCGAGAAGCATATGAGTGTTTTTATTATCATGTTTTTTTACTACATCGTATCCTCTCTTAATATCAACTCTTTTAGCAAAATAATCTGGGTTTTTAGATTGATGTACGCTGGTTTCATCTTCTGTTCTAAAATTCATATTTCTTCCGATTAGTTGCTCATAATAACTAATATCCAGAATATGTTTGGCCATGAAAGTTGCGCTTTGAAGGTCTATTTTTTTAAAATGATGCAGCATTGCAAATTGGTCAAGCGTATAAATTTTTCTTAATATTTCTACGTTTTGAAAACTAGCAATAATAGGCGAAATCATACTTTTGCCGGAAGTATGTGTTCCAGTAACTAAGATTAAATTTTTTAAAAAATGTTTTTTTATGAATTTCATATTATTCAAAATATATTTTTTCAAGTTTGATTAATTTATTTCTATATTTATTAGAAATATTATTCATTATTTTTTTCCTTCTGATTAGACGTTCTGGATAAGTGCTTGATCTATTTCCTCTCTGATTTTTTATCTCTTTTTTGGTAAAATTACTTTTTGTTAAATTTAAAAATTTACCTATTTTATTAATCTCAACATCGGTATTTTCAACTAGTGACTCAAATTTTATTAAAAGAAGTTTTTTATTATATTTTTTTTTGTATTTGAGATAATTTTTTTTTTGAATAACATATAATTTTTCGATCAAAAATATTGTTTTTTCATAAGAATTCTTTAATTTATCAAATTCATTTTCATGACCTTTACACCAAAAAGGATAATTAGTTTTATTTTTATAATTAAAAGCTAACGTGGTATTTCTTGGATTGGTAAAAAATTGACCATAATATTTTCTACGTTTCCAATCAAAAATTAAATCGATAGGATGTCTTTCTATAAAAATTACTTTTGATTTTGGAAAAGAATCATAAATAAAACTTGGATTAATTAAAATATCGTGAAACATTATAGGATAATTATTTTGCTCTTTTTTGATGTCTTGTATTTTAATATTACCTTCTTTGTTTGATCTTTCTCTTTGGGAATAAAGTTTTTTATTTTTATTTTTTTTTATAGAACTGTAATCTGATTCTCTTCGATTGAGGTTTCTGCCAATATTAAGATTATAAATTCTTTCATTATAAATGTGTTTAAATAAATATTTTGCTTGATTGTGATTAATCATCTTTAAAAAATTTAAATAGTAAACATTCTCTGCAATAGAGTCGCAAATAAACATCTCTGTTTTTTTAAAACTAGAAATTATAGGGCACAAAAAACTCTTACCACTTTTTGTAACACCTCCTAAAAATAAAAGTTTTTCAGTTAAGATATTTATTATTGGATTATTTTTTTTTTGCATATAATTTAGCTTCTTTCCAATCTTTCATATTATCAATATCAACTGATTTTGATCGGGGCAACATAACTATAGAGGAATCTTTTGTAAAAATGCTTTTTTTATTTTTCCATAAACTTTTAGAGCCCCAGTAAAACTGTCCAGCATCTATATAGCTATTTGGTAAATCTTGAGTCCTAATATCTTTATATTTTGAATTTATCAAATGTAATTTATTGTTCTCTAAATAAAAACTTCTTAAATTTTTTTTTTCAATTTTATTTCCTGCAAACACAAATCCTTTAAATTTATTTTTTTTAATTAATTTAAAGCCATCAGTTAAAAAACTATTTTTTATGAATGGTGCAGCAGCAAATATGCAGCAAATATTATTGAATTTTATTTTTTTTTTTTCTAAAAGTTTAATTTCATATTTAATGACATCTATAATTGTTGCATAAGCATCTGATAGTTTTTTAGATCTTGGGTATAACGCTTTTGCTCCAAGTTTAACTGCTAAATTTGCAATTTTTTTAGAGTCTGTTGAAACATAAATATCTTTAAATAATTTTGATTTTTTTGCTGCAAGTATTGACCAATATATAATTGGTTTACCATTAAAATTTTTAATGTTTTTATTTTTAATTCTTTGACTATTTTTTCTTGCAGGTATTATAGCAATATTCATTATGTTCGTTAAGGTTAGCGGGTTTTAAATCATCCACAGAATTTAATATAAATATTTTTATGGATATATATTAAAAAAACCTATAGTTCAACGCTGAACTATTTTGTATAATTTATTTAAATGAAGCCAAAAAAAAAAATTAAAATTATAAACGCCGATATATCTTACGATGATAGGGGAGATATTGTTTATTGTAATGAATTCAATTTAATTAAAAATAAAATTAAAAGATTTTATCAAATTACTAATAATAATATAAATTTTGTAAGAGCTTGGCATGGCCACAAATACGAAGATAAATTTTTACTAGTCTTACAAGGTGCATTTAAGATATGTGCTGTAAAAATTGATAATTGGAAAAATCCCTCTAAGACACTACCAGTAGAAAAATTTGTTTTAAATTCCAATTCACCAAAAATTTTACATATACCAGGTGGCTATGCTCATGGAACACAAAATTTAAAAATTGATTCAAAGCTTATAGTTTTTTCAACATTTTCTTTGAGTCAAACCATTAGCGATGATTACAGGTTTAAAAGTAATCTTTGGCATGATTGGAATATTAAATTTAGATAATATTTGTAATTGAACAAGTGGAATAAGTAAAATTTTTTCTCATTACTAATTAAGATTTCTTAAGAGCAAAGATGTTAGATGATCCAATTCTATTTAAAATAAAATTAAAAATTTTTAATTTATGTAATCCATTTAACAGGATATTAAGTATACAAAATATTATATTTAATAAAATATTTTTATTACTATTAAAAAAGACACCTCCAAAACTATATGTAATAAAATTAAAATTATAATTTTTTAAAATTTGTTTAATTCTATCATAACCAAGTATGTGTCTTTTTCCTTTAAAATTCCATGGATTATAATCACCACTGATAAAAAGTTTAGAATTTAACCATCTTTCATTTCCATTAACCTTAAGAAGTTTTTTTAATCCAATAATTTCAGTAATAGTTGATTTTAATGTTGTTGAGTATGAATATGTAAACTTTTCTTTAAAGAATACTACCATCAAAAACTTTATAAATTTTCGAGGAGCAATTATTTGCTCTATTGCGAATGAATTTGACTGTGCAAGAATTAATATTCCTCTTTTTTTTAATACTCTTTTAATTTCTTTCATACACCTCTTCAGATTCATTACATATTGTAGAGCTCCAATTATAATTACAGCATCAAATTGTTCATTTTTAAATTTCAATTTATTATCCATGCTACCGACATAAAATGAAGCTTTTTTATTTTTTATAAATTTTTTATTCTTTGATTTTGCAAAGTTGACTAAACTTTTTGATATATCCATACCGGTATAATTATAACCTTCTTTTAAAAATAAGCCTGCAGATTGACCTGCACCAAATCCAAGTTCAAGTATATTTGAGCCTTTTCTTACATTTATTTTCAATAATTTGTGAACTGTTTTAAGCCTATTGAGCATGTGATCTAGCTCTGGGTTTTTATTCGTATATTTTACATTCTTATATTTTTTTACATAGGCCTCGTGGTTCCATAATCCCTTGATATTTTTTTTAACTATGTTTAATTTTTCAGATTTTTTAAACATTTGATTCTTTAAGCTTTATATCTTAATTATTCATTTTTGATTAAGTTGATTTTTTTTACTTATTACAAATTAGTGTTTATGCTAGTATTTATAATTGAACAAGAGGAATAATTTAATTTAAGATAATAATTCATGAATAAAGAAAATTTAATTAAGGAAAATGACAGAATAGCTACTGCTTTAAAAAAAGTTTCTGGTTCATTTGGGAAAATAATATGTGTAGTAGATAATAAGAAAAAATTATTAGGTGTAATCACAGCTGGTGATATTAGAAGAGCAATTCTAGCTGGTAATGACAGTAAGGATTCAATAAAAAAAATTTATAATAAAAATGTTTCATATATTTTTGAAAATGAAATAGCTAATAAAAAATTTGTTCGAAGTAAGTTTAGCAATAAAGAGATTAATCAATCAATATTCTATGTTCCTGTAGTAGACGAAAATAAAAAAGTTAAAAATATTTTAACTACAGAAAGAATAGTAGAATTAATGGAAAACAAAAATTTAAGACAAAAAAAGAAAAAGAAATTACCAAAAGTTTTAATTGTTGGTGGCGCAGGATATATTGGAAGTGTTTTATGCAAGAAACTATTAAAAAAAAACTATACAGTCAAAATTGTTGATAAAGTTCTTTATGATAAAAACGTAATAAGTAATTTTATAAAAAATAAAAATTTTTCATTTGATAAAGTGGATATTTGTGATTTAAATACGCAAATTAATGTAATTAGAGATATTGATGTAGTTGTATTTCTTGCAGAAATAGTAGGAGATCCGGCTTGCAATGCAAGGCCTGAGGATGCACTTAAAACAAATTATCTATCAATATCGAGTATGGCTCAACTTTGTTCGCACTTAGGAATTTCAAAATTTATTTATACATCATCATGCAGCGTCTATGGATTAGATAAGCAAAATAAATTATTAACTGAAAAGTCAGATTTAAATCCAATTTCTCACTATGCAAGGATGAAAATAATGTCTGAAAAAGCTCTTTTATCAAATAAAAATGACATATTTAAACCTACAATCTTTAGACTAGGTACTGTTTTTGGTCCCTCATTAAGAAATAGGTTTGATTTAGTTGTTAATACTATGGCTAAAAATGCTTACTATGATAAAAAAATTAATCTTCATGGTGGTGAACAGTGGAGACCAAATATTCACGTTGAAGATGTTGCTGAAGGGATTATCACTTCTATTAAATCAAGCCAAAAAAAAGTTGGAAATAAAATTTTTAATTTATCTTCTGATAAATCAAACTTTAAAATTAAAGATATTGCATTTGCAGCTAAAAAAATATTTAAAAAATCCAAAATTAATATTGTAAAAAGCATGGTAGACCCTAGAAACTATAGAGTGTCCTCAAAAAAATTTTTTTATTCATCTGGATTCAAAGCAAAAAAAACAATAAACAAAGCGTATAAAGACTTTGAAAAAATATTTAGAAATAATAAAAATTTTAATCCTGATAAAAAAATTTTCAGCAACATAAAGGTTTTAAGTGACAAATAACAGATTTTTACCATATAGCCGACAATTTATTTCAAAAGATGATATTAAAAAAGTTGTTACAGTATTAAAATCTGACTTTATAACTCAGGGACCTGAAATAATAAATTTTGAAAAAAATTTTGCAAAATATGTAGGTTCAAAATATGCTGTAGCATGTGCTACAGGAACTGCTGCTTTGCATATTTCTTGCCTGGCATTAGGTATTAATAATAAATCAAATGTTCTTACGTCAGCAGTGACATTTGTTGCTTCAGCAAACTGTGCAGAATTTATCGGGGCAAATATAGATTTTGTAGATATAGATAAACAAACTCATTGCATTTCAATTGAAGATTTAGAAAAAAAATTAAAACAGAATAAAAAAATAGATCTAGTAATAGTAGTTCATCAAGCTGGTCACAGTTCAGATATGGAAAAAATTTCAAAACTGAAAAAAAAATATAAATTTAATTTAATCGAAGACTCTTGTCACGCACTTGGTGGAAAATATAATAAATTTAATGTTGGATCATGTAATTATTCCGATATTTCAACATTTAGTTTTCATCCTGTAAAACCAATTACAACAGGTGAAGGGGGAATGGTTACAACAAATAATAAAAAGATTTATGAAAAACTTATTTTATATAGAACACATGGTATTCATAAAAATTCTAAAAAATTTACTAATCTTGCACTCGCCTTTGATAAAAATAATGAACCAAACAGATGGTATTACGAAATGACTGACCTTGGTTATAATTATAGATTAACTGATATCCAGGCAGCTTTAGGGGATAACCAATTAAAAAGGATTGATAAAATTACAAAAAAAAGAAATCAAGTAGCAAATTTTTATAAAAAAGAATTTAAAAATATCTCATCACTAACACTTCCCGTTGTTTCTAAAAAAATTTATCATTCATATCACTTATTCACAATTTTGTTAGATTTCAAAAAACTAAATATATCCAAAAATTTTTTTATGAAAAAATTAGCTGAGAATGGCATAGGCTCCCAAGTGCTATATATTCCTGTTTTTTTACAGCCATATTATAAAAAAAAATATAATTTTAATTTAAAAAATTTTCCTAATGCAATGCATTACTATGAGAGGGCATTAAGCATACCAATATTTTATGACATTACAAAAAAAGAATTAAAAAAAGTAATTAATACAATTAAAAAATTAACTACAAATATTTGATATAAAAATTTAAAGTAATTAAAAGTATTTTTGTAAATAATAGTTAGCTAACTAAAAGGTAATTTTGTGGTAATTTGGTTTATAGGTGTTTCTGGTAGTGGAAAGTCATTCTATGCAAAAAAACTATTTTCACTAATAAACAAAAAAAAGAAATCCATCTATATTGATGGGGATGAAGTAAGAAAATATATTACTTACAAATTAGGTTATACAAAAAAAGATAGAGAAAAAAATTCATTATTCATCTGTGACTTATGTAATTTTTTAGAAAAAAGTGGTTATATTGTAATATGCTCAATATTATCTATTTTTAAAAAACATCAAAAAAGAAATAGATCACTTTTTCAAAAGTATATTCAAGTTTATATGGATGTAAATTTGAAAAAAGTGATTGAAAGAAATAATAAAAAAATTTATTCAAAAATTAACGTTGTTGGAAAAGATCTAAAATTTCCTAAACCATACAAGTCTGATATTACAATTAAAAATAAATTTAATTTATCATATAAAAAAGAGATCATAAAAATAATTAAAAAAATTAATGATAAATAAAGAAATAATTAAACTTTTAAAAAAAATCAGAAACAGAAAATATCAATCAGTTACAATAAGTCCTGGCCAGGCAAAAAAAATTGAAAGATCAAAAATTATGATCTTAAATAATTTTAAAAAAATTAAGAAAAATGAATTTAGAAATGATTTTTTTGAGAAAGAAGATAAGACATTTTCAACTTTAAAAGAGATTTTTAATAAAAAAAAAATTTTTAATTATGATAAAAAATTTATTGAGAAAATGTATCATAAATACAACTACAATTTAAATCTCAAATCAAAATATAACATGAAATTCAAAGCGATAACCAAAAAGAACACAAATGTAATAAGTTATTTGTATTTAGGTTTGTTAATTAAACCTAATAAGAGAATTAATTATTTGCAAATTTTGAACATGATATTAAAAATTCTTGATCACATTCTTATCAATCTCAAATATGTGAGGCTATCCAATACACAAATATTAGTTACAAAACTGATGCATAGGGAAATATTTTATATAAAAAAAGTGAAAAAAAAAATTTATGTTAAAAATTAACTTAATATTATCATCTACAAATAGATCTTTAATCTATTTAAAAGAGTTAATAAAAAACAATTATAGATTTAATTTAGTAATATTCTATTCATTTAAAAAAAATAAAAGAATACTAAATATTTTAAAACAAAAAAAAATTAATTATAAAGTATTTAAAACAAATGAAATAAATGAATTAAATATTGAAAAAGAATTATCAAGGTCAAAAAATGCATTAAATATTTTTTCTGGATATCCTGGACAAATTATAAAATCAAAAAAAATTCTTAAAAATATGATTCTGCATATTCATCCTGGCTCTCTTTATGATTTTAAGGGTTCCACTACTCTATATTATAGCTTAATAATGAAGGGCACAATTTACTGCAGTGTTATAGCATTAAATAGCAAAATTGACTCTGGTAAAGTGCTTTTCAAAAAAAAATTATTTATGCCAAAAAAAATAACAATTAAAAAATTTGAAAGTAGTTTTGAAAATGATTTAAGAGCCCTTACTTTAATAGAATACCTAAAACTTTATTCTAATAAATCGCCAAAAATAAACAAAAGAAGCTATTCAACTAAGTCTGAGATAAGCAATTATTATATTTGCCACCCAATTCTTAGAGGTTTGGTTTTTAGTAAAAAATTTAATTAAAACTATCTATATCTAAAATTTTTTTCAGTGCATAAATCAAGCCAATTGAGCTATTAGTACTGGTCAGCTGCACACATTGCTGTGCTTCCACACCCAGCCTATCAACGTGGTGGTCTACCACGGCTCTATAGGAAGAACTAGTTTTGAGGTGAGTTTCCCGCTTAGATGCTTTCAGCAGTTATCTCGTCCATACTTAGCTACCCGGCACTGCAGCTGGCGCTACAACCGGTCCACCAGTGGTATGTTCAACCCGGTCCTCTCGTACTAGGGTCAACTCCTCTCAATTCTTCTACACGCATAGCAGATAGGGACCGAACTGTCTCACGACGTTCTGAACCCAGCTCACGTACCACTTTAATTGGCGAACAGCCAAACCCTTGGGACCTGCTCCAGCCCCAGGATGTGATGAGCCGACATCGAGGTGCCAAACACTGCCGTCGATATGAGCTCTTGGGCAGTATCAGCCTGTTATCCCCGGCGTACCTTTTATCCGTTGAGCGATGGCCCTTCCACTCAGAACCACCGGATCACTATGACCGACTTTCGTCTCTGCTCGACTTGTCAGTCTCACAGTCAGGCAGGCTTATGCCATTGCACTCTACGAACGATTTCTGACCGTTCTGAGCCTACCTTCGCACGCCTCCGTTACTATTTGGGAGGCGACCGCCCCAGTCAAACTACCCACCATACAATGTCTTGATGCCGGATGACGGCAATCAGTTAGATATCAAGAAAAACAAAAGAGGTATTTCACTGGTGACTCCACGAAAGCTGACGCTTCCGCTTCAATGTCTCCCTCCTATGCTAAATATGTTTTTCCTAACACCAATGTAAAGTTGCAGTAAAGGTGCACGGGGTCTTTCCGTCTAACTACGCGAACTCCGCATCTTCACGGAGAATTCAATTTCACTGAGTTGATGTTGGAGACAGCGGAGAAATCGTTACGCCATTCATGCAGGTCGGAACTTACCCGACAAGGAATTTCGCTACCTTAGGACCGTTATAGTTACGGCCGCCGTTTACTGGGGCTTCAGAAGTTAGCTTGCACCAACCGCATTAACCTTCCAGCACCGGGCAGGCGTCAGACCCTATACATCCACTTACGTGTTAGCAGAGCCCTGTGTTTTTGATAAACAGTCGCTTCTCCCTGGCTTGTGCCACCTTTCTCTAGTTGCCTAAAAAAAGGTCTTCCTTATCCCGAAGTTACGGAAGCATTTTGCCGAGTTCCTTCAACATCATTCTCTCAAGCGCCTAAATATACTCTATTAATCTACCTGTGTCGGTTTCGGGTACGGTCTAATGATGGAGCTATTTCTTGGAACCTTTTCGCGGCAAACTCAATCCATTAAGAGTTCACAACTTACAAGATTCGTCACTACCATCTGGTTAAGGAATATTAACCTTATTTCCATCGACTACGGCTTTCGCCCTCGCCTTAGGTGCCGACTAACTCTGCGCGGATTAACCTTGCGCAGAAACCCTTAGATTTTCGGCGAAGAAGTTTTTCACTTCTTTTATCGTTACTTATGTCAGCATTCGCACTTCTGATACCTCCAGAATCCCTCACGGGTATTCCTTCACAGGCTTACAGAACGTTCCGCTACCGCTTATAAAATTCGAAAATTTTATAAACCCACAGATTCGGTATATGATTTTAGCCCCGTTACATCTTCGGCGCAGAAACTCTATTAGACCGGTGAGCTGTTACGCTATCTTTAAAGGATGGCTGCTTCTAAGCCAACCTCCCGGCTGTTAAGGAATTTCCACATCCTTTCACACTTAATCATAATTTTGGGACCTTATCTGGTGGTCTGGGCTCTTTCCCTCTCGACCATGGACCTTAGCACCCACAGTCTGTCTGATGAAGAACAACGTTTAGCATTCGGAGTTTTATTAGGTTTGGTAAGAATCTCTTCCCCCTAGCCCATTTAGTGCTCTACCTCTAAACGTCTATTTATTCATCGCACTACCTAAATAGTTTTCGCGGAAAACCAGCTATCTACGAATTTGGTTGGCCTTTCACCCCTTACCACAAGTCATCCAAAGACTTTTCAACGTCAACTGGTTCGGTCCTCCGGTAAGTGTTACCTTACTTTCAACCTGCTCATGGTAAGCTCATTCGTTTTCGGGTCTAATTCATAAAACTTATCGCCCTATTAAGACTTGCTTTCGCTACGCCTACACCTAGATGGCTTAAGCTTGCTTTATAAATTAAGTCACTGACCCATTATACAAAAGGTACGCCCTCACCCTAAAAAAGGCTCGGACTGATTGTAGGCATGCAGTTTCAGGTTCTATTTCACTCCCCTAATAGGGGTTCTTTTCACCTTTCCCTCACGGTACTAGTTCACTATCGGTCACTGAAGAGTATTTAGGCTTAGAGGGTGGTCCCCCTATATTCGAGCAGGATTTCACGTGTCCCGCTTTACTCAAGAATTTTGTTAAACATTACTCATACGGGACTATCACCCTCTATGGTTAGCATTTCCAAACTATTCAAATTTTTTTAACAAAATTACTGGCCTATTCCGCCTTCGCTCGCCACTACTAACGGAATCTCAATTGATTTCTTTTCCTCTGGTTACTTAGATGTTTCAGTTCTCCAGGTTGTCTCTTTAAACCTATGTATTCAGTTTAAAGTACCACATAAAGTGGTGGGTTTCCCCATTCGGAAATTTTCGGATCAAAACTTACATACAGCTCCCCGAAACTTATCGCAGTATATCACGTCCTTCATCGGCTTTCAGTGCCAAGGCATCCACTACACGCCCTTAAACGCTTGATTTATGCACAGAAAAAAATTCTGTGTTGAATCAAATTTTTATTTTGAACATTAGCTAATAACATTACTAATGTTCGGATATAGATATTGATATTAATTATTATTTTTATTTACGATTTATATAACTAAGTGTTTGGTGGAGGATAGCGGGATCGAACCGCTGACCTCCTGAATGCAAATCAGGCGCTCTCCCAGCTGAGCTAATCCCCCATGATCTTTAATTGGTGGGCCGAGAAAGACTCGAACTTTCGACCCCACCCTTATCAAGGGTGTGCTCTAACCAACTGAGCTACCGGCCCCCATGCAAGAGAAACACTACTTTAAGAAGAGAAATGAGGACGGTCAACATTACCGATGTATATTATTTAGAATGAAATTTTACTTTCATTCATCCTTAGAAAGGAGGTAATCCAGCCGCAGGTTCCCCTACGGCTACCTTGTTACGACTTCACCCCAGTCGCTGACTATACCGTGGTCAAGGGTTTTAAACCTTGCCTTAAGGTAGAACCAACTCCCATGGTGTGACGGGCGGTGTGTACAAGACCCGGGAACGCATTCACCGTGGCACGCTGATCCACGATTACTAGTAATTCCAGCTTCATGCACTCGAGTTGCAGAGTGCAATCCGAACTGAGGTATCTTTTAAGGATTTGCTTAACTTCGCAGTCTTGCTTCCTGTTGTAGATACCATTGTAGCACGTGTGTAGCCCAACACGTAAGGGCCATGAGGACTTGACGTCATCCCCACCTTCCTCCAGCTTATCACTGGCAGTTCTTTCAGAGTGCCCAACTTAATGATGGCAACTAAAAGTGAGGGTTGCGCTCGTTGCGGGACTTAACCCAACATCTCACGACACGAGCTGACGACAGCCATGCAGCACCTGTGTTTCGTCCGGCCGAACCGAAAACTCTAATCTCTTAGAGTCGCGACGAACATGTCAAGTGTTGGTAAGGTTCTGCGCGTATCTTCGAATTAAACCACATGCTCCACTACTTGTGCGGGTCCCCGTCAATTCATTTGAGTTTTAACCTTGCGGTCGTACTCCCCAGGCGGTGTGTTTATCGCTTTCACTGCGACACTGAAAATAAATTTCCAACGTCTAACACACATCGTTTACGGCATGGACTACGAGGGTATCTAATCCTCTTCGCTACCCATGCTTTCGTTCCTCAGCGTCAGTAATGATCCAGAAAGCTGCCTTCGCAATTGGTATTCTTTCTAATATCTACGAATTTCACCTCTACACTAGAAATTCTGCTTTCCTCTATCATACTCTAGCTGAAAAGTTTTGATGGCAGTTCCAGAGTTAAGCTCTGGGATTTCACCACCAACTTTTTCAACCACCTACGAACTCTTTAAGCCCAGTAATTCCGAACTACGCTAGGTCCCTTCGTATTACCGCGGCTGCTGGCACGAAGTTAGCCGGACCTTCTTATTCGGGTACAGTCATTTTCTTCCCCGACGAAAGAGCTTTACAACCCAAAGGCCTTCTTCACTCACGCGGCATCGCTGCATCAGAGTTTCCTCCATTGTGCAAGATTCCCCACTGCTGCCTCCCGTAGGAGTTTGGGCCGTGTCTCAGTCCCAATGTGGCTGATCATCCTCTCAAATCAGCTATTGATCAAAGTCTTGGTAGGCCATTACCCCACCAACAAACTAATCAAGTGCAGGCTCATCCAATGGTGCATAAAGCTTTCTCCGTAAAGACTTATCCAGTATTAGCACAAGTTTCCTCGTGTTATTCCAGGCCAAAGGGTAGATACCTACATGTTACTCACCCGTCTGCCACTAAGTATTGCTACTTCGTTCGACTTGCATGTGTTAGGCGTGCCGCCAGCGTACGTTCTGAGCCATGATCAAACTCTCAAGTTTAAAAACGGCGCACACTAGCTTCAATATAAATTCTAAGAATAAAATTTATATTATGTTGAAGTGTGTACGACAAATTTTGGTAACCTTAACCGTCCACACTTCTCTTCTTAAATTTTACTTTTTAAATAGCTAATTGAGTAAAAAAAGCTCAATAATGCTCACTAATTTATTGTTACAACAATAATTTAACGAGAAAGTTCGATGCTTATAGGCTAAAATTATAGGAAATCAAGCATTTAGAAATAAAAAAATGATCAAAAACCCTTTATTTTTATGGGTTTTTTTTGATTTTTTCTAATTCTAAACTAATAATTAGAATATTTAAAAATTCACAAATGTTTAAAAAAATTAGAATAAAAAACAAAAATGAAATTATAGCTTTAATTTTTTTATTAATATTAACAGTTACAGCTACAAGTTATTATAATTTCACCCAAAAAAAAATAAAAAATAATTACAATGAAATAATTAATAATATTTATTTTAAAAAAACAGCAAACCATTTTCTCAATAGATTAGAACCAAGATTTAAGAAAATAAGACATCAGATTTCTGAAGGAGAAACATTTGATAATATTCTAGATATATACCAGATTGATACCAAAGAAATTAAAAATATAAAAAGTAAACTTATTAAAAAAATAAATTTAAATAAGTTAAATACAAATCAGAAAATTCATTTAACAATTGATCAATCAAATAATAAAATTAAAGAATTTATATTTCAAGTTTCTAACAAAGAAAGAGTACTTTTAACAAGAAATGAAAAAGAGGACAATTTTAATCAAGAAATTTTATTAACAAAATTAGATAAAAAAATTATATATCAAGAGAATATTATACTCCAAAGTTTATATAAATCAGCGATAAGTAAAAAAATACCAGCAAATACAATAATAGAACTAGCTAGAATTTACGGTTTTCAAGTTGATTTTCAAAGAGATATACAGAAAAAAGATCGCTTTCAAATTATGTATGAAATTTTTATAGATGAAAATAAAAAAATAATTGAGACTGGAAATATATTATTTGCAAATTTAATTTTAAGTGGAGAAGATAACTCACTATACTATTTTGATAAAGATGGAAGTGTTGGTCATTATGATAAAAATGGAAAAAGTGTTAAAAAGGCTTTAATGAAAACTCCTATAAATGGTGCAAGATTATCTTCACCGTTTGGAATGAGAAAACATCCAATTGATGGATTTAATAAAATGCACAGAGGTACAGATTTTGCTGCGCCTATGGGAACTCCGATAATGGCTTCTGGATCTGGAACAATTAAAAAAGCTGGATGGTGTGGTGGTGGAGGAAATTGTGTAGTGATAAGACATAATTCAACCTATCAAACTATATATGCCCATATGTCAAAGTTTGCTAAAGGAATAAAAAAAGGTGTGAGAGTCAAACAAGGACAAACAATTGGCTTTGTTGGTTCGACAGGAAAATCTACCGGCCCACATCTGCATTATGAAGTTATAGTAAATGGAAAAAAAATTAATTCTCAAACACTTAAATTGCCATCTGGAAAAATTTTAAAGGGTGATGAAAGAAAAATATTCGAGACAAAAAAAATTAAACTAGATGTATTAAAATCTGAAAAAATAATTGGAATTAATTAACTACTTGGCTACAGCAACTTTTGTTTCAACTTCTTTATTTTCATTCAAAGTTTTTTTTGAAGTATCTTCTTTTTTATTATTTTCGTCAGCATTATTTTCTTCGTTAGTATTTTTACTTTCTGAGGCCTCAGCTGAAAACCTCGCTTTTTTTAAACTTTCTTGATCACTTAATACTCTAGTAAAATGATCTGCGTGCTGAAAATAATTTTCAGATAAAATTTTATCTCCAGTTGATAAGGCTTCTCTAGCTAGATTGTTATATTTATCAATTAATTTTGAAGCATTGTGATTATTCCTACCTGGAATTTTTCTTTGAAAATTTTCGTTATTAGAATAATTTGATCCATATTTAGGTCTATCACCATTAGACTTAAAATTTCTATCGTTTCTTCTAAAGTTATTTCTTCTATTATTGTTGTTATTTCTAAATGTTACCATAAATTATTTCTTTGTTTTTGTACTAATTATACATCTTTCATTTTTAGCTAGGTCCCTGACCACTGAGTTAATATAAAAGTTATTCTTTTTTAATAATAATTTAACCTCTTCTTTTTGGTTATAAGCAATCTCTAAAACTAACTTGCCACCATTTTTTATCAGTTCAGATGATTTTTTAATAATTTTTCTGATTTCTGATATTCCATCTAAGCCACCATCGAGAGCTAACCTGGGCTCGAACTTTATCACGTCTTTTTCCAAATATTTTAAATCAAAGTTTTTAATATAAGGAGGATTAGATATAATTAAATCATATTTCCCATTAGAGAATTTGTCAATATCTGATTTAATCAATCTAACTCTATTCTTGACTCCTAATTTATAAGCATTGATTTTACATACTTTTAAAGCATGATTGCTAATATCAATTCCTGTTGCTTTAAAATCTTTTCTTTCTTTAAGAACTGAAAGTAAAATGCAGCCTGAGCCAAATCCTATATCTAAAAAATTAATATTATTTTTGTTTTTGTAAATCTTTAGAACTTGTTCGACAATAATCTCTGTATCGGGTCTTGGAATTAAAACTTTTTCATTAACATAAAATTCATACTTCCAAAAAAATTTTTTTTCTGTCAAATATGCTATTGGTTTACCTTTGGACCTTTGATTAACCATTTTTTGATAATAAAAATATTCTTTATCACTAATGTCGAGGTTGGAATTAAGAATAATATATTCCCTGCTTTTATTAATAGCGACTGATAATAATATTTCACTATCCAGTAGGGCAGTTTTTATATCTTTTTTTTTTAGTATTTGATAAGCATTCTGAATAGCAGTTTCTAATTTCATGATTATTTCAAATTGCTTAAGCTTTCCTCTTGGGCCTGTAATGTAAGAGACTCTATCATTTCATCAAACGCCTCTCCTTCTAAAAACTCTTCTAATTTATGAAGTGTAAGATTTATTCTATGATCTGTAACTCTACCTTGGGGAAAATTATAAGTTCTAATTCTTTCAGATCTATCCCCAGTTCCTATTTTACTTTTTCTATCTTGGGATCTTTCTTGATCTATTCTGGATCTCTCTAATTCATAAAGCCTAGCTCTTAAAATTTTCATTCCTTTTGCTTTATTTTTATGCTGAGATTTTTCATCTTGTTGAGATACTGAAAGTCCGGATGGAATATGAGTAATTCTCACAGCACTGTCAGTTGTATTAACTGATTGTCCTCCAGGACCACCTGCTCTAAAAACATCAATTCTAAGATCAGACTCATTTATTTTTAAATCTACTTCTTCCACTTCTGGCAAAACAGCTACAGTGGCTGCAGAGGTATGAACCCTACCTTGTGTTTCTGTATCTGGAACTCTTTGAACTCTGTGAACACCACTTTCATATTTTAGTGTTGAATAAATATTGTTTCCCTTGATAGACGCAATTACTTCTTTTAAGCCACCAGCTTCACTTCTAGAAATAGAAATTAATTCTACTGACCATTTCTTTTTATGACTAACTTTTTCATACATCTTAAAAAGATCCGAGGCAAATAAACTTGCCTCTAACCCTCCTGTTCCAGCCCGAATTTCGATTATTGCATCCTTTTTATCTGCCTCATCTTTTGGTAACAAAAATAGTTTTAATTTTTTTTCATTTTTCTCTTTTTGTAAATTTAGATCACTTAATTCTACTTCAGCCATTTTCTTTAATTCGTCGTCTGAACTTTTATCCTCTATAATTTTTTGAATTTCTAATTTATCACTTTCATAAGAAGAATATTTTTTTGCATCCTCAACAATCTCATTTAAATTTGAATATTCTTTAGATTTTTCTGCAAAAGCTTTTTTATCTAAAGATCCTGAGGATAGTTCTTTTTCTAATAGCGCGTGTTTACCAATTAAGTCTTCTATCGTTTTAAGTGGAATCATTTATTTTTTTCAAATTCAGAAGCTTTTTTTTCAACTTCGCTAACAATCTTTTCAATCATGTCACTGGATAAAACTTTTTCAGACTGTACTCCTGATAAATAGAGCATATTATTACCTTTTTTCCCTCCAGTTATTCCTACATCTGTCATTGCTGCCTCCCCAGGCCCATTAACAACACACCCAATTACAGATAGAGTAATTGGTACCTTAATATGTGAAAGATTTTTTTCTAGGATTTTTACTGTTTCAATTACTTGAAACCCTTGTCTTGCACACGAGGGACAAGAAATTATTTTCACTCCTCTTTCTCTTATATTAAGTGATTTTAATATCTCATTTCCAATTTTTACTTCTTCTACTGGGTTATCTGATAGAGAAATTCTAATTGTGTCGCCTATACCATCTAAAAGTAATGTTCCTAATCCAATCGAAGATTTAATACTCCCTGGTATAAAGCTTCCTGCTTCAGTAATTCCTAAATGAAGTGGATAATCTGTAGCTTTTGATAACTGACGATAAGCTTCTATCGATAAAAAAACATCTGAGGACTTAACGCTTATTTTTAAATTATTAAAATTCTGATCCTCTAAAATTTTAATATTTCTTAGGGCACTTTCAACTAATGCTTCAGGGCAAGGTTCTTTATATTTTTCTAAAATATCTTTTTCTAAAGATCCGGCGTTAACACCTACTCTAATAGAGCAATTATTTTCTTGAGCTGCTTTTACAACTTCTTTAATCTTATCTACGCTACCAATATTACCTGGGTTTATTCTTAAGCAACTTGCTCCACTATCTGCAGCCTCAATCGCTCTTTTAAAATGAAAATGAATATCAGCAACTATAGGTATATCAACATGTTTGATAATTTCTTTTAAAGCCTTAGATGAGGATTCATCTGGACAAGAAACTCTGACTATGTCAGCTCCCTCACTGTGAATATCATTAATTTGTTTAATAGTAGCTTTGACATCCGTTGTAAGAGTATTAGTCATTGATTGTACTGATATAGGATTGTTTCCCCCTACTTTAACTTTTCCTACATTAATTTCTTTTGTCTTGCGTCTCTTAATATCTCTAAATGGTCTAATACTCATTTTTATTTATCTAATTTAAATTCTTTATGTAATGCTTCTAATGCTTTTTTAGTATTCTTTTTATTAATTAAAACAGAAATTTTAATCTCAGAAGTTGAGATTACTTGTATATTAATTTTTTTATTTGCAAGAGTTTGAAACATTCTAAAAGTTACTCCTGGTGTCGTAATCATTCCTACACCAATTATTGAAATTTTTGAAACACCCTTAACAAATATCAATTTTCGATAATTGATACCTTTATTTTCTTGAATTGTTTTTTTTGTTTTATTTAAATCTTCTGTCTTAATCGTAAATGTCAAATCTGTTTCTTTACCATTTGCAGAAATATTTTGAACAACCATATCAACATTTATAGAGTTTTTAGATAGCGGCTTAAAAATAGATGCTGCAACACCAGGCTTATCTTTGACACCTATTAGAGAAACTTTTGAGTCATTTTGAGTAGAGGAGATTCCGGTAACAATTTTATTATTAATTATATTAGATCTTTTAGTGATTAACGTTCCCGATTTTTTTTTAAATGACGATTTTACTTCAATATCAATTCTATTCAGTCTTGCATCCTGTATTGAAACTGGTTGCATAACTTTTGCACCTAGTGAGGCCATTTCCAACATTTCCTCATAAGAAATGACTTTTATCTTTTTTGCTTTTTTTAATTTGTTTGGGTCTGTAGTGTAAACTCCCTCAACATCTGTATAAATTATACATCTTTCAGCTTTGAAAAATTTTGCAAGCATAATTGCACTCGCATCAGATCCTCCTCGACCAATAGTAGTAATTCTATTTTCATTATTTATTCCTTGAAACCCAGTAATAATTGGTATGCCGCCCTCTTTTAAATATCTTACTATTTTGTTTTTATTAATTATATTTATTCTTGAATTTTTGTGAATTCCAACTGTGATAATTGGAACTTGCCATGATAACCATGATCTAGATTTATAGCCTTTATGAATTAATCTTCCTGCTATTAAAGAGCATGCAGCTTGTTCTCCTGAAGAGACTAAAACATCATGCTCTGAATTGGAAAAATTTTCACTTATTTCCAAAGATTTTTTTATCAAATCATTTGTCACACCACTCATTGCAGATGAAACAACAATAACTTTATATTTTTTCTTTTTATAATCTGTAATTATTTCGGCAACTTTCTTAATCTTTTTAATTGTACCTACTGATGTTCCTCCAAATTTTAATACCACAATTTTCATGATAGACTAATCTTTAAATTTAAAAAATATTGAATAAATACATGTTGAATATAAAGTCAACTTACTAATGAAAAATAACACAATAAATAAAAAAGAAATAGAAAAATTTTCTAAAATTGCTGAAGAATGGTGGAATCCTGAGGGTAAATTTAAACCATTACACAAATTCAACCCCACTAGAATTTCATATATTAAAGAAAATATAATTGAGACGTTTAAAATTAATCAAAATAAAACTCCCTTGAAGAATATCAAAGTTTTAGATATTGGTTGTGGAGGTGGATTATTAGCTGAGCCTATGTGCCGATTAGGAGCTGAAGTGACTGCAATTGATGCATCTGAAAAAAATATAAATGTTGCTAAGCTTCATTCGAAGAAAAATGATCTTAAAATAAATTATATTTGTACGTCACCTGAAAAGCTACAAATAAAAAACAAATTTGATGTAATCTTAAATATGGAAATTGTCGAACATGTTGAGGATGTTAACTTTTTTTTAAAATCATCCAGTAAACTCTTAAAAAAAAATGGAATAATGTTTATTGCCACATTAAACAAAACATTAAAATCTTATATTTTTGCAATTGTCGGAGCTGAATACATATTGCGCTGGCTTCCTATTGGAACACATGAATGGGAGAAGTTTGTAAAACCTGAAGAATTAATTTCAATACTAAAAAAAAATGATCTTAATATTGATAGATTAGATGGAATGAAGTTTAATATGTTAACTGACAGTTGGACAGTGAGTGACGATAAGTCGATTAACTATATTGCTAAATTTATTAAAAATTAATTTTTCTTATCTTCTACCCAAGGTATCATTTGAGCATCAATACCTTCTTCTTTAAGTTCCTTTAAATCTTGCTTTGATGCAGTGCCATAAATACCTTTTTCTTGTTTTTTTTTGTTATAGTGAATTGTTCTTGCTTCATAAGCAAAGTTATTCCCCACATATTCAAAATTATTTTTAATAAATTTTTGATATTCAGATATTGTTTTTCTAACTCTGTTAAATTTTTTTAATTGTTTGTTATATTTTGCATTAGATGTTTTGTTGTTTATCAGACTAGGAGCCATCAAATTTTTTTCTATTTTGATTGAATTACAGCTATGACAATTCAAAAAATTTTTTTTTTTCAACTTTTCATATTCTTTTGAACTAGCAAACCAGCTTTCAAAAGTTAAATTACAATTTTTGCATATCAAGCTATATTTGATCATAAAATTTATGTGGTAATTGTATCAAAAAATTCAATACTTCTAACTTCTATAGTCCGCATTAATTTCAATATACTTTTTAGTTAAATCCATCGTGAAGGCAGTAAAATTCTTATTCCCACTTCCAACATTTACACTAATTTCAATGTTTGAATTTTTCATATATTTTGCTGTCTCAATTTCATTAAAAGAGCTACTAAGTTTTCCTTTTTGTACAATACTTATATCTCCAAATTTTATGGATAACTTATTTAATTTAATTTGTGTTTCTGATTTACCAATTGCCATAATTACCCTTCCCCAATTGGGATCCTCTCCAGCAATAGCTGTTTTTACGAGTGGTGAATTCGCAATTGAAAAGGCAATTTTTTTTGCCTCAAAATCTGACTTAGAGTCAAATACTTTTACAGTTATAAATTTAGAAGCTCCCTCTCCATCAGCTACTATTCTTTTAGCTAAATTTAATAAAACTTTATTTAACGACTGCTCAAAATCTTTTAGTTTCTTGTCAGTAACACTGTTTATTTTTGCATGATTAGCTTTACCCGTAGAAAAAATTGAAACCATATCATTAGTACTTGTATCCCCATCACAACTTATTGCGTTAAATGTATTTTCGATATTCATTTTTAATAATTTTTTTAATATCTCATTAGGAATATCTGCATCTGTAAAAACATATCCTAATGTAGTTGCCATATTTGGATGTATCATGCCTGAGCCTTTTGCAATTCCGTAAATCTTAATTGGAGTATTGCCAATCATACATTCTTCCATCGCCATCTTTGGTTGAGTATCTGTAGTCATTATTCCTAATGCAGCTTTCATCCATAAAAGTTTATTTTGAGTATATTTTATATTTTTTATTAAATCTGGAATCTTTGAAATTATTTTATCTACAGGAAATATTTCACCAATAGTGCCTGTGCATCCAAATATTATATTTTTGGGTTTAATTATTTTTGGAGTATCTTCGTCTTGTTTTTGTTTATTAGTTAATTCTTGGGATGTAATTTCTGCAATACTTTGCATACTTTTATAACCATGATCACCTGTAAATGAATTAGCATTTCTAGTGTTAATTAATAAGGAAAATATCTTTTTAGTTTTTTGATTCATGTTCCATTTTATATTTTCAGACAAAATTTTTGATTGAGTGTAAACAGAGGCATAATTTGCACCCTCTCTAAAATAAAACATAACAAGATCATCTCTATTAGTTTTGTATAGCTTTGCACTTACTGCAGATATAGACAAACCATCTAAATGGTCTAAATCCTGAAAATCAATCATTTTACGATTTTTTGATTTAGAAAATAAAAAATTCGGTATATTAATCCCCATGCTATTTAAAATAGTTATTTAATAGTTATATTAAAGTTATAATTAAATTATATATCAAAACCAATGTTTAATCCTCTAGGCTTTATCTCAAAATTTATCAAATCTGGTAATCAAAAGGAACTAGATAGAATTAGCAAAATTGTCAAAGATATTAATGCCTTAGAAGAAAAATTCAAAAATTTTACTGATGGGGATTTTCCGAAAAAAACTCTAGAATTTGAAAAAAGAGTCAAAAATGGCGAGACATTAGATAAAATTTTACCTGAAGCTTTTGCTTTAGTTAGAGAGGCTTCCAAAAGATCTAGAAATGAACGTCACTATAATGTTCAATTAATAGGAGGTGTGGTTTTACATGAGAACAAGATTGCAGAAATGAGGACTGGTGAGGGTAAAACTTTAACTATTGCTTTATCAGCTTATTTGAATGCAATTGAAAAAAAAGGTGTTCATGTAGTTACTGTAAACGATTATTTAGCAAAAAGAGACTCTCAAGAAATGGGGCAAATTTATAATTTTTTAGGCTTAACGTCAGGGTTTATAAATAATAATCAAAATGATTTGGAGAGAAAGAAAAACTATAATTGTGATATTACTTACGCTACAAATAGTGAACTAGGTTTTGATTATCTTAGAGATAACATGAAATATTCTCAAGATGAAAAGGTACAAAGAGAGCATCATTATTCGATAGTAGATGAAATTGACTCTTGTTTAATAGATGAGGCAAGGACACCTCTAGTAATTTCAGGTGCCGCAGAAGATAAAACGAATCAATATCTGGCTATTGATAAATTAGTAAGACAACTAGACAAAACAGATTATGAAATTGATGAAAAAGATAAAAATATTCTTCTAACTAATGATGGAATAAATAACGTTGAAAAAATTTTTTCAAATGCTGGCATATTGAAAAATAATAATTTCTATGATCCAGAAAATTTAGCATTAGTTCATCATGTAAATCAGGCTCTAAAGGCTAATCATTTATTTGAAAAGGGGAAAGATTATATAATAAGAGATAATAGCTTAAAAATTATTGATGAATTAACTGGAAGAATTTTAGAAGGCAGAAGATTTGGAGATGGTTTGCATCAAGCTTTAGAAGCAAAAGAAAAAATTGAAATTCAAGCAGAAAATCAAACTTTAGCGTCTATAACTTATCAAAATTATTTTAAACTATACAAAAAAATATCTGGCTGTACAGGCACAGCAGCTACAGAAGCTGAGGAATTTTTTGAAATTTATAATTTACCTGTAGTTGTGATCCCAACTAATAATCCAATGATACGTAATGATTATAATGATCAGATATTTAGAACTGAAAAGGAAAAAAACTATGCAATTATTCAAAAAATAAAAACAAGTAATCAATCAGGTCAACCATTATTAATTTTTACATCTAGTATTAATAAATCTGAAATTTATTCAAAATTATTAGACAAAGAAAATATTAAGCATATTGTTCTAAATGCAAAAAATCATGAGAATGAAGCTGAGATTATAGCAAATGCTGGTAAAGAAAACTCAGTTATTATAACTACAAGTATTTCAGGACGTGGGGTTGATATCCAATTGGGTGGTAAAAAAGGATCAATTCCAGATGATCAATTAAAAAAAGGGAAAGAAAAAATCAAATCTTTAGGTGGTTTATTCGTAATTGGTACTGAAAGAATGGAGTCTAGAAGAGTTGATAATCAGGCAAGAGGTAGATCTGGTAGACAAGGAGATGAAGGAAGCTCAATATTTTATGTAAGTCTGGAAGATGATTTAATGAGGATATTTGGTTCAGAGTCCATGAATAATATTCTTGAAAAACTAGGCTTAAAAGATGGAGAAAGTATAGACCATCCCTGGATCAATAAAGCTTTAGAAAGAGCTCAACAAAAAGTAGAAGCTAGAAACTTTGATATACGAAAAACTTTAATCAAGTTTGATAATGTTCTAAACGACCAAAGGCATGTGATTTTTTCTCAAAGGAATGACGCTATAAGTAGTAATGAAATATTTTCATATTCAGAAGAATTTCTTAACGAAATTATTGATGATTTGTTAAAATTAAAAACTCTAAAACTTTCAAATCCTAAAAATAATGATTTAAATACAAGACTAAAAACTTTAATGGGAAAAAGTTTAGATGAAAAACAATTTCAAGAACTTATCTCATTTAAAGATATTGATTTTAAACAAAAAATTTTAAGTCAATTTAACAGCAATAGAGAAGAAAGAACTAAAATTTTAGGTGAAAATCAATCAAAAGAAATAGAAAAAAGAATTTTATTACAATCGATAGATATAAATTGGAAGTCACATATACAATATTTAGAACAATTAAGACAAGTTGTTGGACTTAGATCATACGGTCAAAGAGATCCATTAATAGAATATAAGAAGGAGGCATTCGAACTATTTTCAAATTTGTTAGAAAAATTAAAACTAGACTACATAACAATTTTGATGAATTTAAAAGTAATCGAGCAAACTAATGATGAGGTAAACTCAAAAAAAAATCCTAAAATGCAAAATAATCCGAAATGTCTTTATATTCTTAAAAAAGATCAAAAAATTTCAAGAAATGATAGATGTGAGGCAACTGGCAAAAAATTTAAAAACTGTTGTGGTGCTTTATAGAATAAAAATCATCAGCACTGTCATCATTAAGATAAATCCAGTTGCAAAATAAATCTTTTTTTTATCTCTATTAAAAAACTGATCCATTATATTTCTCTTAGTTTCTAATGTGGTTAAACTTTCAGGATTAGTAATAAAACCTTTTCCCCTTCCAATTTTTAAAAATTTATTTTTTCTTTGATCTAAAATCTCATCAGCAGTCATTTCTTGAAATAAGCTTAAATTTTTTGAAATAGACTCTCTAACGCTGCTCAATATCAAATTTCTATCCCTATGCGCTCCACCTATGGGTTCAGGAATTATTTCATCTATTACTTTTAATTGTAAAAGATCTTTTGCAGATAATTTCATTGCTTTTGCTGCATCAAGCATTTTTTTTGGGTCTCTCCATAAAATTGTAGCACAGCCCTCAGGAGATATTACAGAATAGATTGCATTTTCAAACATTATCACTTTATTAGATGAAGCTAACGCAATTGCACCCCCAGATCCTCCCTCACCTATGACAATAGCTAAAGTAGGAACTTTTAATTTCATACAACATTCAATTGATTTTGCGATTGATTCAGCCTGTCCTCTTTCTTCGGCACCGACTCCCGGATATGCTCCAGGTGTATCAATAAAAGATATTATTGGAATATTAAATTTATCAGCTAGTTCCATTAACCGAATAGTTTTTCTATAACCTTCAGGCCTCATCATTCCAAAATTTCTTTCAATTCTTGAATCTAGATTCTCTCCTTTTTCTTGTCCAATAACTAAAACTGATTGACCATTAAATTTTGCAAATCCTGTTATGACTGATTTATCTTCACCATAATATCTGTCTCCAGCTAAAGAGATGAAATTTTCAAATAGATTATCTATAAAAAATTTTGATCTTGGTCTATCTTCATGTCTTGCAACCATAGTTGTTTGCCATGGATCTAATGATGAATAAATTTCTTTTAATTTTTTATCCAACTCTTCCTGGGTTTTAGAAATTTTATTAGTATCAACTTCTGATAGTCCCTCTTGATTATAGGGATCTTTAAGCTTCTCTAACTCGCCCTCTAAAGTTTTAATATCATTTTCAAAATTAAGATAATTTTTCATTTATGTTTAATTATGTCATAAAAATTAAAAGTGACAACAAAATGTCAATGCTGCTATTAATTATTTGACTTAGTTTTGCTTGAGTTTTAAGTTTGCACAATGTCTATTTCATATAAAAATATATACAAATTAAAAGTTGCTGAAAACTTACTATCATTTGTAAATGATGAATTGCTTAAAGATACAGGTATTAATCCAGAAAAATTTTGGTTGGGTTTTGATGAAGCTGCTCATGAGCTTACGATAAAAAATAAAGAGCTTATTAAAAAAAGAGAACATATCCAAAAAAGAATTGATCAATGGCATATTGAAAATAAAGGTAAAGAATTTAAATTAGATCAATATAAAAAATTTTTAAAACAAATAAACTATATAATCGATGAAGGTGAAGATTTTGATATTGAGACAGATAATGTAGATGATGAAATAACAAAAATTGCTGGTCCACAATTAGTAGTTCCAATTATGAATGCTAGATATACGCTTAATGCTGCTAATGCAAGATGGGTAAGTTTATATGATAGTTTGTATGGAACCAATATCATAGAGTCGGAAGAAGGTGGTAGTGAAAGATATGATCCTTTGAGAGGACAAGAAGTAATTAAGTATGTAAGAGAATTTTTTGACAAACATATCCCATTAGATGGAACGAGCTGGAAAAGTATTGCTGATTTAAAAGTAATCAATAAAAATTTGATTATATCTAAAGATGATTATGAATATAAATTAAAAGATAAAGATAAGTTTATAGGTCATAGAGGAGATGCTAATAAACCTAGTGCCATAATAATTCAGAACAATAATCTTCATTTTGAAATTATTATTAACCCCAAGGCATTTAGCGCAGCACATGATATAGCTGGAATTAGTGATGTGATTATAGAATCTGCAGTCTCTACCATTTGTGATAATGAAGATAGTGTAGCGGCAGTAGACTCTAATGACAAAATTGTTTGCTATAAAAATTGGCTGGGTTTAATGAAAGGAAATTTAAAAACTCAATTTGAAAAAAATGGAAAAAATTTAGAGAGGAAATTAAATCCAGATAGAAGCTATATTTCAAGAGATGGTAAAGGGTTAAAACTTCATGGAAGAAGCTTACTTTTGATAAGAAATGTGGGTCATCTAATGACTAACCCATCTATCATTCTTAAAGATGGAAGTGAGATTCCTGAGGGTATAATGGATGCATTTTTTACAACCGCAGCTGCTCTTCATGATTTAAAATTAAAAAGAAACTCAAGGAAAGGGTCAATTTATATTGTAAAGCCAAAAATGCATGGACCTGAAGAAACTAAGTTTACAGATTTGATTTTTTCTAAAGTTGAAGATCTACTTGGACTAAAAAGATATACATGCAAAGTCGGAATAATGGATGAGGAGAGAAGAACTTCGGTTAATTTGAAAGAGTGTATTAGAACATTAAAAAATAGAGTTTTTTTTATTAATACTGGTTTTTTAGATAGAACTGGAGATGAAATGCATACATCGATGGAGGCTGGACCAATGATTAAAAAGGGAGATATGAAATCTTCAAAATGGATTGGTGCATATGAAAATAATAATGTTGATATTGGCCTAAAATGTGGTTTTTCAGGTAAAGCCCAAATAGGAAAGGGAATGTGGGCAATGCCAGATAAGATGAAAGAGATGATGAAAGAAAAAATTAATCATTTAAAAGCTGGAGCAAATTGTGCATGGGTTCCTTCTCCTACTGCAGCTTCATTACATGCTCTACATTACCATCAGATAAATATATTTGATGAGCAACAAAAAATTAAAAAACGTGAAAAGGCAAATTTAAATGATCTTTTAAATATTCCTATTGCAGCTAAACCAGATTGGTCTAAGGAAGAAATTAATACTGAAATATCAAACTCAGCACAAACTTTATTAGGATATGTTGTTCGATGGATTGACCAGGGAATAGGTTGCTCAAAAGTTCCTGACATAAATAATATAGGTCTTATGGAAGACAGAGCAACTCTTAGAATTTCATCTCAACATATAGCAAATTGGATTCATCACAAAATAACTACAAGAAATGAAGTATTGGAAATAATGAAAGAAATGGCAAAGGTTGTCGATAAACAAAATAAAAATGACAAAAGATATATCAATATGAGTGATGATTATGATAGATCACGTGCATTTAAAACAGCATGTGATTTAATTTTAAAAGGCAAAGAACAACCATCTGGTTATACCGAACCACTTTTACATTTGAATAGATTAAAAAGAAAAATTAATCAGAATTAGACTTTAAGAATGATCTGTTTTTAAAAGCAGAAAAAAGGGTTCCATCATCTAAACTTTCTATCTCTCCTCCTACTGGTAGACCTTGAGCTAATTTAGTAATTTTAACATTTGTTTGTTTTAAGCTATTTTGAATATAATAAGCTGTGGTTTGACCTTCTACAGTAGCACTGGTAGCTAATATAACTTCTTCAATTTTATCTTTAGTTACTCTTTCTACTAATGAGTCAATTAAAAGATCTTGTTTTCTATGACCTACCGATGCAATAGTTCCTCCTAAAATATGATAATATCCTTTATAAATATTTGAATTCTCAATGGACCATTGATCAGCAATATCTTCAACGACACAAATTTTATCATATTTTTTTTCAACAATTTTACAATCATAGTAATTACATTCGATAGAAGTAGGTTTTAGTGATCCACATATTTTACATCTAGAAATATTTTTATAAACTTCCACTAATGCTTTTGCCATTGGTTTTATGAGTTCATCTCTATTGTTTATTAATTTTAAAACAATTCTCTTAGCTGATTTTGGTCCTAATCCTGGCAATTTTGAAATTAACTTTACTAAATCCTCTATTTCAGAAATATTTTGCATTTGTTATAATGGCCATTTAAAGCCGGGAATGCCTAAACCACCAGTAGCTTTTGAAATTTCTTTACTTGTTTTTGACTTTAAATGAATTTTTGCATTATTGTGCGCCGCAACAATTAAATCTTCAATAATTGATTTTTCCTCTTTTAAAATTTCATCAGAAATTTCAATTTTTTGCATTTCCCCCTCTCCATCTAATGTTACCTTAACAGAATTAGAGCCAGAAACTCCCTCAACTCTGATATTTTTTATTTTTTCTTGGCTTTCTTTCATTTTAGCCTCTAGTTCTCTTGCTTTATCCAAAATTTTTGTAAAATCTGTCATTAACTATCATCCTCTTTTGAAGACTTAATATCAATTAACTCTGCATCAGGAAAATAATCTAACATGGTTTTATACAAAGCAGACTTTTTAGCATCTTCAACTAATTTTTTTTTTTCATTTTTTTCTTTATCTTTTATGGATATTTCTCCTTGATTTTTACTAAAGCTAATAATCCATCTTTGGTTTGTCCATTCTAAAAGTTTTGAAGATAAATCTTTAACAAAATTTTTATCTAAACCATCATTAAAAGAAATTTCAATCCTACCATTTTCAAATTTTACTAAATTTACATTTTTTTCTAGTTCATATTTAAGTTTCATCTCTTTTTTTGATGAACAGATGTCAATTAATTCATTTAAAGATCTTATTACAATTTCATTTGTTACTTTTGTTTCTATTTGTGATTGTGGTTTTATTTTTTTTTCCTGAGATACATTCTTGATTTGATTTATAGTTTCTTTATTGATTATTTTTGGAGAAATTTGTTTTTTATCATTATCCTCTATATCTATTTTAAAGTTTTCATCATTAACATTATTTTTGGGTTTAAAATCCACAAGATGAATTAACCTCAATAAAAACATTTCAATAGATAGATGCTGATTAGATACAATATCTAATTCTCCTAATGTCTTAATTGTGAATTGCCAAAATAAAATCAATGTCTCATTATCAATGTTTTCAGATTTTTTCTTAATCTCATCAAACTCTTCATCATTCAAAGAAAAATTTGTACCTTCAAGAGTAAGTGAATTAATGTTTTTAAAATAATATAAAATTTCTAAAAAATCATTTATAAATACTTTAGGCTCTATACCTTGATCATAAATTTTTCTATAATTTTTTATAACTTTATTTTGATCTCCTTTTAGAACTAAATCAAATAAATCTATTAATTGAGATTTATCAAAATATCCAAATATTTTTTGAGCAGTATTGAGATCTAATTCTTTTTCACCATCGATACTTAATAAGGCTCTATCTAACAAAGAAAGTGCATCTCTTACAGACCCCTCAGAAATCTTTACGATTAATTTTAAAGCCTCATCAGTAGCTTTACCGTTTTCTTTTTCTTTAATTTTTTTTATGAATTCAAATAATTCTATTGACTTTATTCTTGAAAGATCAAATCTTTGACATCTTGATACAACAGTAATTGGTATCTTTTTAATTTCAGTTGTTGCAAAAATAAACTTTAAATATTCAGGTGGTTCCTCTAAGGTTTTTAACAATGCATTAAAGGCCTGTTTGCTTAACATATGTACTTCGTCAATAATAAAAATTTTATATTTTGACGACGTTGGGCCATATCTTGAAAATTCTATTAAATCTCTAACATCATCTACACCTGTTTTGCTTGCTGCATCCATTTCTAAAACATCAATATGATTAGAATTAGTAATTGCTTCACAATTATTACATTTTACTTTACATTTATTTTCGATACCATTTGAGCAATTAAGTGACTTAGCAACTATTCTTGCAATTGTTGTTTTTCCTATTCCTCTAATTCCAGTAAAAAGATAAGCGTTTGGTACTTTATTTGCTTTAATTGAGTTAATTATAGTTTCAGACACAACTTCTTGTCCAATTAAATCATCAAATGTTTGAGGTCTGTATTTAAGTGCTAAAACTTTAGAATTTTTATTCATTTTGTTAATCTCAGGAGACTAGAACCTGAATAGCTGTCTCTACGACTGCTTCCGTTAAGATCTGGTCGAGTTCAAGCAGCATCCACCTCTAGCCTCCAAAACTATTATAGCAGTATTGTTTTCTAATCTACAAGAAAAGATTATGATTTTCTCTCCCTTGCTGGATCTGCCTCAAAAACACCAAGAACATGAAAATCCTGACAATGAAGTCCTAACTCCTCTAGTGATTTTTGTACTTTTTTATCTTCAATATGTCCATCAAGATCACATAAAAAAAAGAAAGACTCAAAAGAATTTTTTTCTGGATAGCTTTGTAATTTTGTTAAATTTACACCATTGATAGCAAAACCACCTAGGGACTGATAAAGAGCAGCTGGCTTACTTTTGAGTTTGAATAAAAAAGAAGTTATATATTTTTTTTTAACAAACTCAGGTTGTATCATTTCTTTTCCCATTACTAAAAATCTTGTTAAATTACCTTTTTCATTTTCAATATTTTTTTGTATTACCTCTAGACCATAAGTTTCAGCACTTAAAGCTGAAGCTATTGCCGCTTCATCCTTTTTTTTATTTATTGAAATCATTTTTGCTGAACCCGCTGTATCTGCTCTTACATGCTCATTTATATTATTTTTTTTTATAAATTTAGAGCACTGAGATAATGCTTGGGCGTGTGAAAAGACATTTTTAATATCTGATAATTTCGTTCCAGGTTGGCCTAATAAATTGTGTTCTATTTTTTGAAAATATTCAGAATAAATATTTAAACGATATTTAAAAATTAGATATTCAATTCCAATATTTCCAGTTATTCTGTTGGACTCAGGGATCACTAATTTAGAATTTTCTTCATTTGAAACATTGAGGAAACATTCATCAAAAGTTTTACATGGAATAATTTCTGCTTTGGGATCGATTGCAAGAGATGCAAGATGAGAATATGCTCCATAAGTACCTTGAAAATAAATTTTGTTCATAACTATTTATATTGCATTATCTTTTTTATAGCCAGATAATCTTCTTTACTGTCAACACCAATTGGGGACTTGTTTGCAAGTGCTACATTTATATTGATATTATTATCCAGTGCTCTTAATTGTTCTAATTTATTTTGTAATTCATTTTTTGATTGATCGAATGAGATAAATTTTTCAAGAGCATTTACATCATAACAATAAATTCCTATGTGATGAAGTACATTAGTTTTATTTTTTGTGACTCTCATAAAATTCTGTGCATAGGGAAAAGAATTTTTATTAAACGGCTCGTATATTTTTACTTTAACTACATTTTCATTTTCATAGATATCTTGACTAGAAATATTTGCTGCCAACGTTCCAATTTTTGATTGATTTGATTTCATTTTCATATCTAATGTCTTAATATCATTTATATCGATATCAGGTTCATCCCCCTGGACATTCATAATATAGTCAATGTCATTTCTTTTGAGTAATTTAAATGCCTCATAAATTCTATCAGTACCAGTTTTGTGGTTTTTAGAGGTTAAAATCGCATTTCCACCATTCCTTTTAACATCATCTATTATTTCTTGATCCTCAGCAGCAACAATTACCTCCCCTATATTAGATTTTTCCGCCTTTTTGAAAACATGAGAAATGATCGAAAGTCCATTTATCTCAAGTAAAGGTTTCCCAGGCAATCTTTTGGCTGACATTCTTGAAGGTATAATTATAAGTGTTTTCATAGATTCTCTATATTTATTTAGATTATAAAGAGAGGCAAAATTGTACAGTAAAATATAAGCAATTTTAAAATATTAATGTTATAGGTTCTCTATAATAATTTACCAAAAATGGATTCTTTTGAATTAAATAAAATTATCGCTGCAATATTAATGGTTGCACTTCTTGTAATCGGTATTGGAAAGCTTTCCGATATAATATTTTATGTCGAAAAACCTAAAACACCAGGCTATGTTGTAGAGATAGAACAAGTGGTTGCTTCAACTGCAGAAGTGTCTTCTGAAACAGTTGAGGAAAAAATTGATATAGCTGCTTTGATAGCTTTGGGAGATATTGCAACTGGAGAAAAAGTTTTTAAAAAATGTGCAGCTTGTCATTCAATTGTTAAAGGTGGTAAAAATAATATTGGTCCTGCATTGTATAACGTTGTTGGTAGACAAGTTGGAGCGGTAAGTGATTACAAATATTCAAAAGCACTTTCCGAGTATGGTAAAGAATGGACTTTTGAAGAATTAAATGGATACTTAATTAAACCAGCTAAATGGATTAAAGGAACAAAGATGGCTTTTGCAGGATTAAGAAAAGAAAAAGATAGAGCTTCTGTTATAAAATATCTAAATCAAAGTTCAGATAATCCACTTCCTCTACCGTAATTTACCAAAACAATATAATAAAATACTTTTTTGAATATGAACTCTATTAAGAGCTTGTTGCCAAACATGAGATTTTTTACCTAAAAAAACTTCATCACTAACTTCATCTCCACGAGGCAAACAATGAAGAAAAATACAATCTTTTTTTGCACTGTTCATTAATTTTTTATCTATCTTAAATCTTTTAAATTGTTCTATCTTTTTTTTTTTATTAACTTTGTCATTTAAAGAAATAACTTTATCAGAAAATATTACATCCGCTCCTCGAACAGCTTTTTTTACATCATTATAAATAAATATTTTTCTATTATTATGTTTGACCCAATCTCTAACTTTTTTTCCTGGTTCAAATTTTTTAGGACATCCAATGCTCAATTTAAATGAAAATTTAACTGAGGCTGCTATTAAACTATCCAAAACATTATTAGAGTCCCCAATCCAACATATATTTAATTTTGAAATCGGTTTTTTCTTTATTTCTTCAACTGTAAACACATCAGACAATACCTGGGTTGGGTGTGAAGATGGGCTTAAACCATTTATTATTGGTATTGTTGAATGATCTCTAAAATTTTCAATTTTTTTATCACTATCTGTTCTAAGCATAAATCCATCACCATAAGTGGAGAGAATTTTTGCAGTATCAGCAATGCTTTCTCCACCTTGTCCAAAATGAAGTTCATTTGATCTAAGTGTTAATGTTCCACCCCCAAGTTGTTTAATTGCTAAATAGAAGCTTATCCTTGTTCTAGAGCTAGCCTTCTCAAACATTTGTATTAACATTTTTCCTTTCAAAGGTGATCCTTTATCAACCTCTAAAGTGCTTAGTTTTTTTCTTAAACTTTTTCTTTTTTTAGCATCAGAAATAATTTTTCTAAGATCTTTAGTAGAAATATCTTTAAGATGAATAAAATGTTTCATAAGATTAATAAGTCGAGCAAACTTTCTCGATTATCTTTAGTGCTTGACTGAGTTCTGTTTTTTTTACATTAAGTGGTGGTAAAATTCTTATAACATTTTCTGCGGCTCTAATGGTCAATAGCTTATTTATCATTAGTTTTTTAATAAAATTTGTTTGATCTTTATATAATTGTAATCCAATTAAAAACCCTCTCCCTCTTACTTCTTTTATAATTTTTGGATATCTTTTTTTAATTTCATTAAGTTGTTGGAAAAAAAAATTTGAATTTTTTTTTACATTATTCAAAAAACTTTTATTTGAAATAATATCAAATACCTGACTACCAATTTTCATAGCCATTGGATTTCCTCCAAAAGTTGACCCATGTGAACCAGCTACCATTCCAGATGCAGCTTTTTTATTCATCAAAACAGCTCCTATTGGAAAGCCACCTCCAATACCTTTTGCAATAGGTACAATGTCAGGTTTAACTCGGGACTTTTCAAAAGCAAAAAAGTCCCCTGTTCTTCCTATACCACATTGTACCTCATCTAAAATTAGTAATATTTTATTTTTATTGCATATTTTTCTTAACCCTTTTAAACACCAATCAGGAATTACTTTTATTCCGCCTTCACCTAATATTGATTCAACCATTATAGCTGCTGTATTTTTAGTAATCTTTTTTTTTAATGATTTATGATCTCCAAACTTAAAATGATCAAAACCTTGAGCTTTCGGGCCAAATCCTTCTGTCATTTTTTTTGAACCACTGGCAAAAATTGCTGCGATAGTTCTTCCATGAAATGAGTTCTTAATACAAAGTATTCGATTTTTATGGGGTTTTCCTATTGAATAAAAATATTTTCTTGCTACTTTTATTGCAGCTTCTGTAGCTTCAGTACCACTATTTTGAAATATTACATAGTCAGCAAATGTTTTTTTGGCCAATTTTTTAGCTAATAATTCTCCTTCAGGAATCATAAAAGCATTTGAAACGTGCCAAAGTTTTTTTGATTGATTGTTAATCACTTTTATTAATTTTGGATGAGAATGACCCAAAGAATTGACCGCAATACCTTGAACAAAATCTAAATATTTAACTCCTTTAGCTGTATACAAATAGCTGCCCTTGCCCTTTGCAAATGATATTTTTTTTCTGTTATAATTTTTTGCTAAATAACTCATAATTTTTTTACAGAAACTTTTATAAACTAAAATATTAAATACAAGTAAGGATTGAACATCTAATAAAATAAAAATTTATTTTATGTTGATAAATGCAAATAATTTCTTGTTTATTAAAAGCTTATATCTGTATATTGTGTTTTTAACATTAATTAACACATAATATAGATATTAATGAGCTGGACAGAAGAAAAAGTTACAAAGTTAAAAGAATTATGGGGCAAAGGTAATACTGCAAGTCAAATTGCAGAAATTATTGGTGGAATCAGTAGAAACGCTGTAATTGGTAAAGCCCACAGATTAAATCTGTCTGCAAAAATAAAAACAAGAACTGCAACGTCTAGTAAAAATTTTGACACCTCGAAAGAAGAAAATAATTTTAAATCTAAAAGAGGAAGAAAAAGTAAGTTTCAATCACTAATAATTGAAAAAGATTTTGAGCCTGAAAACCCAAAACAATTAGAAGAACTGGATGAAAATACATGTAAATGGCCAATAGGACACCCTGATGAAAAAAATTTTTATTTTTGTGGTAGGTCTTCTTTAAAAGATTTTTCATATTGCAAACTTCATTTGCTTTATGCTTATCAGCCAAAAGGTAAAAAAGACGAAGATGCAAATAAAGAAGATGTCCCAGAATTTATAGAAAAAAAAAATCGGTCCGCTTAATATTTATTAATTTAATTAAACATTCTCTTTAGGAAGATATTTTTCAGTGGAAAACTGTCCACCTTCACGCCACATATATGAGTATTTTTTAACTTCTTCATCAAAATATCTTTTACTTGGTACGCCTATATCAAAATTATTTTTATATTTTTTGGATAATATATTGTCATATTTAAGTAGTCTTAATTGATCTTCTGTAAGTAATGGATTTGGAAACAATTGAAACATTTTTGCTGAAATTGAAGCTATAGGTAAAGGCGTAGGTAGAAAAAAAGTTTTTTTATTAATCAATTTTAATAATCTTTCTAGTATGTTCTTAAATGTAATTACCTCAGGACCAACACATTCAATTATGTTAGAATTTATATTATTAGAAATAATATGATAAATCACATCTGTTAGATCTGAACAGTGAATTGGTGTAAATTTTGTTTTCCCAGAGTAGTACAAAGGAAAGACTGGAAGTCTACTAAGAAGTGTCATAAAATTAGTTGTAAAATTATCATCTACAGAATAGACAATTGACGGTCTAAGTATTGTCGCAAGTGGAAAACTATTTAAAATATTTTTTTCACCATCCAATTTACTTTTTGCGTAGTTGCTGTCTTTTGCATCATTAATTCCTAAAGCAGACAAGTGAATAAAATTTTTCAATTTATATTCTTGAGATAACTTTGCTAACAAAGATGGAAAAACAGTATGAATATTATAAAAAGTATTTCCCCTATTTTTTTCAAAAAGAATACCAATTAGATTTATGCAGATGTCTGCTTTTTTAAATAAATCTCTTATTTTTTTTTCATCATAAATATTCGCCTCAATAATATCTATATAACCTGCATTGCCTTGGGTTTTGATAATGTAACTTTTTTGATGAATATTTCGTGTAACCACTGTTACTTTAATATTATTTTTTGTTAATTTTCTTATTAAGTGTCTACCTATTTGACCACTACCACCAAAAATTAGACAATTTTTAGGTTTCATATATATATATTTAAAAATGAGTATTGATATTAAACTTCACAAAGTTGATTTACCAGATGATTTGAAATTAGGCAATGTAATAGCTGTGGATGGTGAGTTTATGGGTTTAAATGTTAAAAGAGACCCGTTATGTCTAATACAGATTTCGACAGGCAATTCAGATGCTCATATAGTTCAACTTGATAGAGCTAATTATAATGCTCCTAACTTGGTAAAGATTTTGGCAGATAATAAAGTTACAAAAATTTTTCATTTTGGTAGGGCAGATATGGCACACATAAAATATTATCTCAAAACCGAGACAAATAATATTTTAGATACAAAAATAGCCTCTAAATTAGCAAGATCATATTCTGACAATCATTCTTTAAAAACTTTGATTAAAGAATTTATAAATATTGATATAAGCAAACAATTTCAAAGCTCAGATTTTGGTGGGGAGTTAACTCCTGCACAACTTAAATATTGTGCTAATGATGTAATTTATCTTCATAAAATTCATGACGAATTAAATAAAATACTTAAAAGAGAAAATAGAATTGATCTATATCAAAATTGTCTAAAATTTTTAAAAACAAGAGTAGAGCTTGATTTGGCCTCATTTAAAGAAGATATTTGGTCTCATTAAATATGAAAAATCAAATTAATCAATTTGGAAAAGAAGTTATAGATCTACAAATAAAAGCATTAAAAAAACTTAAAAATTCTATAGATGACTCATTTGATAAAGCTGTAAAGGAAATCAATAAATGTAAATCAAAAGTCATAATTTGTGGAGTTGGTAAAAGTGGAAAAATTGCATCAAAAATATCAGCTACATTGTCTTCAGTTGGAACTCCATCGTTTTCTATTTCAGCAAGTGATTGTTCTCATGGTGATTTAGGTAGAATTACAAAAAAAGATGTACTGATAATAATTAGTTATTCAGGTAATACAGATGAATTAAAAAATATAATAAAATATGCAAAATCAAATAATATTACTCTAATAGGAATTGTATCTAATAAAAGATCTAATTTATATACCTCAGCTGATATTAAGTTACTAATCCCTGAAGTTGAAGAAGCCGGTTACGGGATAGTACCAACATCAAGCACAACTGCTCAATTATCATTAGGTGATGCGCTATCAATAGCTTTAATGAAAATGAAAAATTTTGGACGATTAGATTTCAAAAAATTTCATCCAGCTGGAAGTTTAGCAAATAAGTTAAAGACTGCTTCTGATTTAATGTTAACTAAAAACAAGATACCTTTTGTAAACGAAAATGAAATTGCAAGAAACGCTTTAAAAATTCTAAATAAAAAGAAACTAGGATTTATTGTAATTATAAATAATCATGGTTTAAATACGGGAATATTTACTGATGGTGATCTAAAGAGATCATTACAAAAAAATAAATCTATAGAAAAAATAAAAATCAAGTCTCTTATGACAAAAAAACCCTATTCTGTTGATGAAAATACACTTATTTCAGATATCATCTCAAAGATGAATAAAAAGAAAATTACCAGTGTTTGTATTTTTAATAAAAAAAACAAAAATAAAACGATTGGCGTAATTCATATTCATCATATTCTTAAATTTTTAAAATAAAAAAATGAATAGAATTATACAATTAATTCTTTTTTCTTTTTTAATTATAATAATTTTTGTTTTCTATAATAAATACTTTAAAAAAAATCATAAAGCTGAAACTGCTAATACTTTATCTATTACTAGCTCATCAATTCAAAAGGAAGATGATCTCACAAATCAGAAAGAAAACAACATTATAAAAAATTTAAAATATGAAATTAGTATAAGGGAAAATAATGATTATGAAATAATGTCTGAATTAAGTGAACTAACATATAAAGATGGTACAGAAATAATTCTGATGACAAAAGTAACTGCAATTTTAACAGATGAAAATAACAATTCTATAATTATTACCTCAAATAAGGCCATATATAATAACAATAATTATAATACAAGTTTTGAAGATAATGTTAAAATACAATATCTTAATAATATTATTTTAGCAGATAATATGTTTTTAGATTTTAAGGAAAATTTTATATCAGTAAAGAATAATATTAAATACAATGGATCTCTCGGTAATTTAGAAGCAGATAATATAAAGATAAACTTGATCACTAAAAAAATTGATGTATTTATGAATAATAATAATGAGAATATTGTAATTACATCTAGTAAATAATGTCAAATATAAAAAAATTCAGAATTAAATCATTTAAAAATAATAATAATATTTTAAAACTAGAAAAATTATCTTTAAAATTTGAAAAAAAAGTTATTTTAGATAATTTGAATTTTGAATTAAATAAAGGACAAATTTTAGGCCTTCTTGGGCCTAATGGTGTTGGAAAATCAACAATATTTAACTTGATCATAGGCCTTATAAAGCCTGACTTTGGTTCAATTATTATAAATTCAGAAAAAGTAAATAAATTTCCTATCTATACAAGAGCAAAAAAATTTAAAATTGGTTTTGTCCCGCAAAATGGTGGATACTTTCATAACTTAACTGTTTATGAAAATCTCAAAGCAATTTCTGAAATAATTTTTAATAATAAAAATTACCAAGAAGAAAAAATTAATTCATTATTATCAAAGTTTGAGCTTGATAATGTAAGAAATATTAAGGCTTATTTACTATCTGGGGGTCAAAAAAAAAAGTTAGTGATTTCTATAGCTTTAATTTCTGATCCAAAAATACTATTACTTGATGAACCATTTGCAGCTCTTGATGTATTAACAATTAAAATGCTTCAACAAATAATCGTAAATTTACAAAATAATAATGGGATTTCAATCATACTATGTGATCATCAAGCTAGAGATTTATTAAATTGTGTTGATACAGCATTAATAATCAATAATGGAAAAGTAATTGCTCAAGGAACTCCTTCAAATTTAATTCAAAATATTGAAGCTAAAAATGCTTATTTTGGTGACTCCTTCAATATAAGCTAATTTATTATAAATGGTTAACAAAATTGAAATTAGACAAACTATCAAGCCATATAATAAAAAAATAGAAATTGAAGGTGATAAAAGTTTATCTATTAGATGGGCATTACTCGCATCCCAATCCATTGGAAAATCAACGTCAACAAATCTTTTAAGGTCTGATGATGTTTTAAGCACTCTGAATTGCCTAAAAAAACTTGGTGTAAAAATATATTTATTTAAAGATAAATGTGAAATCTATGGAACAGGGATAAATGGATATAGATATAAAAAAAATATTGTATTAAATACTGGAAATTCAGGAACCCTTGCAAGATTAATTATGGGTTTATTAGTGCATTCAAAAAATAAAATCAAAATAATTGGTGATAAAAGTTTATCTAAACGAGATTTTTTAAGAGTTACAAAACCACTTGAGAAATTTGGGGCTAAATTCAAAACAAATTTTGGTAAGCTTCCTGTGGTTATTAAAGGAACAAAAAATCCTAAACCAGTTAAGTACAAAGAAAATAAAGGCTCAGCTCAATGTAAAAGTGCGGTAATGCTTGCTGCCCTTAATACTAAGGGAAAAACTATCATTAAAGCAAAAAAATCAAGAAATCATAGTGAATTACTTTTTAAGCATTTAGGAATACCAATCAAAATAATTAATACTAAAAAATATGATTTGATTAAAATTGATGGAAAAAAAAAAATTAAATCCTTTAACTATAAAATACCTTCAGATATCAGTTCAGCAGCTTTCTTTATAGTTCTTACAGCATTATCAAAAAATTCAAAATTAAATATAAAAAATGTAAATATTAATCCATCTAGAATTGGTATTTTGAAGATTTTAAAAATTATGGGTGTAAAGATATTTTTAAAAAAAATTAAAAACTACAAAGGTGAAAAAACTGCTGATATATATATTGGAAGTTCAGATTCAATAAAATCAATTAAATGTCCATCCCATTTAAACAGTGCTTCAATTGATGAATTTTTGTTAATTTTTTTAGTTGCAGCAAAAGCTAAAGGAGTATCTTACTTTAAAAATTTATCCGAATTAAATCAAAAAGAAAGCCCTCGATTAGAGTGGGGGTCAAAAATTTTAAATTTAATGGGGATAAAAACAATAACCACTAAAGATTCGATTAAAATTTTTGGAAATCCAAATTTGGTCATTAATAAAAAGATAATTATTAAAAATTTTTTGAAGGATCATAGAGTATTTATGACAAGCACTATAGCCGCATTAGTATTTGGCGGTAATTGGATTATTCATGATAAAGACTCCATAAAAACCTCATTCCCATCATTTTTAAAAATTATAAAAAATATTAAAAACCCTTAAATTTAATAATAATTGATAGAATTTTTTTAATTTTCATAAATTAGGATTAGCTATTGATTTAAATGATAAATTTATTTAAAAGGTCGTGTTTTTTAAAAATAGACGGGAAATTAACTTATTAATGGAAATATACAAAGATTTATCTAACCCAGCATCTAAAGAATTCGAAAGATTGTTAAATGGGCAACTTTCTAAAGAGAATATTGAAGAAGGAAAAATTATAGAAGGCAAAATCAACAAAATTACAGAAAAGTTTGTTTTTCTATTTGTTGAAGGCCTTAAGAGTGAACCTGTGATAGATATCAACGAGCTCAAAAGCATGGGTTTGACAGATAAAATAAAGATTGGAGAAACAATTTCTGTTTTGTTAGAAAAAATTGAAGATAAAAATGGTGAAGTTTTAGTATCTGCTAACAAGGCACAAAAAATTAAGGGTTGGGATAAATTGGTTGAAGCTTATGAAAAAAATGAACCCATCATGGGAAAAATTACTTCTAAATGTAAAGGTGGTTGTATTGTAGAACATATTGATACTGGCTCATTAATGTTTTTACCTGGTTCACAGATTAGTGACAAACCTCTAAAAGATATTGGTCACTTAATGAACGAACCACAAAAATTTGCATTAATAAAATTAGATAAAGTCAGAGGAAATGCATGTGTTTCAAGAAGAGAAATAATTTCATCATATAAAAAAGAGGATAAAGCAAAAATCATAGAAAAATACAAAGTTGGAGATATTATTAAAGGTGCTGAGGTTAAAGGTTATAGTTCATTTGGATGTTTCTTTAATGTAAATAATGAACTTGATGTTTTAGTTCATCTACAAGAAATTTCATATTCAAGGGTAAATCATCCAGATGAAGTTTTTAACATTGGAGAGAAACATGATTTAAAGGTTATATCTGTTGACAAAGAAAAACTTCAAGTCGGCTGTTCAGTTAAACAACTTTCTCCAGACCCATTTGAACACATAGAAAATTATGAACTGAAAAAATTATACAAAGCTAAAGTTGTTAAGATCATGGATTTCGGTGCATTTTGTGAATTAGAACCAGGTTTAACAACTCTTCTTCATTCAAGTGAATTAAGCTGGACCAAAAAAAATATGTCTATAAAAAAAATATTTAAAGTTGGTGATGAGATAGACTGTGTAATTACTGAAATTGATAAAGAAAAAAGGAGAGTTGCAATATCTCATCGTTTAACTCAAGACAATCCGTTTGAAGTTTTTGAAAAAAAATATCCAGTTAATACAGTTGTTGAAGGTGAAGTAGTTAACAAAAACGAATATTCTTTATTTGTTAAAGTACAAGATTTAGATGTTGATGCTTTTTTACATTGCAATGATTTAACTTACTTAAATAATGGAGAAGAAGAATTAGAAAAATTCAATAAAGGTGACAAAATCAAAGTTAAAGTATTAGAAATAAAAGCATCTGAACAAAAAATAAGAGTTGGATTAAGACAAACGAAACCAGACCCTTTTGACTGGTTCAATGATAAAAAAGTTAATCAAACAATAACTGTTAAGATTATATCTACTGATAATAAAGGTTTGATAGTCAGGCCTGAGGGTTGTGAAATGGATTTTCAAATTAAAAAGACACAAATAGCAATAAATGCAGCTGATGCAAGACCTTCAAGATTTACAGGTGGAGAAAGAATAGATTGTGCTATTGCTGAACTAGATTCTGACAAGAGAAAAGTTGCCTTAAGTATTAAACTTCTTGAGGAAATTGAGAAAAAAGAAGCTTTAGAAAAATATGGATCAGAGGGTTCAGGTAAAAATTTACCATTCTCATCATTGTCAGAAGACTTAAAGAAAAAAGACGAGGAAAAATAGTAATTAAAAGAAGATTAAATTGGCTGTTGTAAAATCAAAGCTTTTAAAACAACTCTCTCAAAATTATCCTAATTTTTTAAAGAAAGATTTAGATAAATTTACTGATATAATACTAAAAGAAATTAAAAGAACCTTAAAGCGAGGTGAAAGAGTTGAGCTAAGGGGCTTTGGTATTTTTTCTACAAATAAGCAAAAAGCCAGGATTTCTAGAAATCCAAAAACTGGTGAAAAGGTTAACACTCCAGAGAAAAAAACAATTCACTTCAAAATGGCTAAAGAATTGTTTAAAAAATTGAATAACCATGAATAAAAATATCTTTGTAGCTTGTGATGTATCAAGTCATAAAGAAATTTTGGAATTACTATCAAAAATACATGAAGAGATTTCTGGTATTAAAATAGGTCTACAATATATCACAAATCACTCACCACAAGAAATTAGAGAACTTAGCAAATTTAATAAACCTATTTTTTATGATGGTAAATTTTTTGATATTAAAAATACATTGGTCGAATCTGTAAAATCTTTAAAAAATTTAAACATTAAATACGCTACTGTACATTTATTAAATGGATTAGATGCATTAAAAGCTGCGAATGAGGCAGCCAATAATATTAATGTTAAGTTACTAGGAGTATCAGTTCTAACTAGTTTTGATAATGAAGAATTAGAACAACTTGGGTTCAAAGAACAATTAGAAAAACAAATATTAAGATTAGTAAAAATTGCAGATGAAGCTAAGTTATATGGAGTTATTTGTAGTCCATTAGAAGTTAAAATGATTAAAAAAGTAGCACCTAATCTTAAATGTTTTACTCCTGGTATTAGACAAGATAAAAATAAAAACGACCAAAAAAGAACCCTGAATGCAAAACAAGCATCAGAAGCTGGAAGTGATTGTTTAATTATTGGAAGACCTATTACAAAAGGAGATCCAAAAAAAAATATTCAAGAAATCTTATCTTCTCTAAATTAAATGAAGTCTAAAATTTGTGGAATATCAGATTCAAAGACTTTAAAATTCTTAACAGATCATCCTTCATCTCCTGAATTCATCGGATTTATTGTAAATTACCCAAAATCAAAAAGGTATGTAAAAATAAAAAAATTAAAAGATTTATTAAAGATAAATAAAAAAAACTGTTTATATGTAGCAGTGCTTGTAAAACCAGATCAAAAAATATTAGAGCAGATTAATCATTTACCATTTGATTATTATCAAATTTATGATTGTGAGCCTGATGAGATAAAAAAAATAAAAAAAAAATATAATAAAAAAATAATTACCGCATTTTCTATTCAAAATTTAGATGATGTCAAAAAACATACTCTTTATAATGATGTCACAGATATTTATTTATTTGATAGTAAAGGTTATGAGAAAAGTATGTCGTTTAATCATTCACTAATAAAAGATATAAAGTTAAATAAAGAAATTATGCTGGCAGGAAATATTCAAATTGATGATAGGCTTGAAAACTATAAAGAAATAGCTGATATTATAGATATATCTGGAGGTGTAGAAACTTCTGGATTAAAAGATATTTCCAAAATAGAAATTTTCTTGAGAAAGATTAAACAAATAAATAATGAAACTTAAAAGAAATATCCCATTAATAGATCAACACGACAAACAAGGATTTTGGGGTGGTAAATTTGGTGGTAGCTTTATTCCTGAAACATTAAAAAAACCTGTTGAAGATCTGACTAAAGAATTTAAAAAACTTAGAAAAAATAAAAAATTTATAAAAAAAAGAGATTATTATTTCAAAAATTATATTGGATCTCCCACTTCTTTTATTAAATTAGATAATCTATCAAATCACTTAGGTGGTGCTCAAATCTGGGCAAAAGTTGTATCTGAAGCGAACGGCGGTGCACATAAAATTTATAATGCAACCGTACACGCATTAATTTGTAAAGCTATGGGAAAAAAATATATTGTTGGTGACACAGGTGCTGGATACGCAGGTAAGATGTTAAGTATGGCTGCAAAAAAATTTGGACTTAAATGCAAGATTTTTATGGGAGCTAAAGATATCAGAAGGCAGAAACCCAACTGTGATGCAATGAGAAAAAATGGAGCAGAAATTGTTCCTGTTTTATCTGGAAGCCAAACATTGGTTGATGCTGTAAGCGAATGCATGAGATATTGGGTTTCAAATTGTGATAATACACATATGTGTGTAGGTTCAACAGTGGGGCCAAATATATTTGTAAAAATTTGTGGCTGGAGCACAGCTCAGATATCTAGAGAGCTTAAGTCTCAACTTAAAAATGAATTTAAAAAAATTCCAAAAAAAATAAAACTTATCAATTGCGTAGGTGGTGGAAGTTCAGCGTATGGTTTTTGGAGTGAATTTATTGATTATGACAAAAAACAAATTGAATTAGTTGGAGTTGAAGCTGGCGGGCCAAAAAAATCTAAACTACATGCTGCACCATTAAGTAGAAATGCAAAAATTGGTATTCTCCACGGAGCAGCTTCATATGTGTGTCAAAACAATGAGGGACAAATTCAAGAAACAGAGTCTATAAGTGCAGGCTTAGATTATCCTGGAGTAAGTCCTATTCATTGTTTTTTAAAAGACTCAAAAAGAGCAAGATATACCTATGCAACTGATGAGGATGCATTAAATGCTTATCAAATGGTTACAAAATTTGAAAATTTAAATCCGAGCCTCGAACCAAGTCATGCTTTTGCTGAAGCAATAAAAATTGCACCTAAGCTTAGTAAAAATACCATTATTATTGTTAATTCATGTGGCGATGCAAAGAAAGATAGAGACATACTAAAAGAAAGACTGGGCAAAAGAAGATGAAGCCTTCATTAATTAGTAAAACATTCAATAAAACACAAAAGGAGAATAGGCCAGCTCTTCTTACTTACATAGTTGCAGGTGATAATACAAAGAAAAAATCATTAGAAATTCTAAAATCAATTTCAAAGTATGCTGATATTTGTGAGCTAGGTTTTCCTCATAACACTCCAATTGCAGATGGTGGTCAAATACAAACAAGTGCCTATAGAGCTATTAAAAATGGCATAAAGATCAATGATGTTTTTTCAATTGCAAATCAATTCAAAAAAACAAAAAGTGACAAACCAATAATCTTAATGGGTTATTACAACATGATTTACCAATACAATGAAAATAAGTTTATCGATAAATGCAATAAATCTAAAATTGATGGACTTATTGTTGTTGATTTGCCTTATCCTGAAAATAAACCATTTGCTTTAAAATGTAAAAAAAAGGGAGTTAATTTTATTCAGTTAGTCTCACCAACCACATCAAGTGATAGATTGAAGCAAATTATCAGAGATAGTCATGATATGGTTTATTACATCTCTATGTTGTCAACAACTGGGGGCAAACTTAAGGTGGCACCTAAGAAAATTTTAGAAAGATACAATAAGATTAAATCATTAAACAAAAATAAAAATATAGTTATCGGATTTGGTATCACTGAAAAGACAATTAAATCTTTAAAAAAAGCTGACGGTTTAGTTGTTGGAAGCGCAATTTGTAAGGAAATTACTAGTTCTATTAAAAAGAGACAAAATGCTGTCACAAATGTTACTAATATTGTTAGAAAATTAAAAAATAAAATTAAATGAATTGGATTACAAAAATAATTAAAGCAGGTGAAAAAATTAAAACTGCTATTCATAAAAGAGCTTCAAAGGAAGATATTGCTAAAAGCGACTGGACTTCTTGTTGTAAAGGACCCATTTTAAAAAAAGATTTAGAAAATAATTTATGGGTTTGTCCTGATTGTAATAAACACCATAGAATAAAACCTAAACAAAGATTTGATATTTTATTTGGCAAAAATAATTATGAAGTTTTTAAAACACCTGTCCCAAATGATGATCCATTGGATTGGACAGACTCAAAATCTTACAAAGATAGATTGAAAAGCGCTCGTAAAAAAACAGGACTAGATTGTGGAATGTTAGTTGCTTGTGGGAATATTAATAATATTAAAGTAACTGCAGTTGCGTCTGACTTTAGTTTTTTGGGTGCTTCAATGGCTTCAGCAGAGGGAGAGGCCTTTTTATATGGAATTCAACATGCTATAGAAAATCGTACTCCTTTTATTTGTGTGAGTGCAGGAGGTGGAATGAGAATGATGGAAAGTTTAATATCATTATCTCAAATGACTAGGACGACTATAGCTATAAATGAATTAAAAAGTAACAATCTTCCATATCTTGTTTTAATTACAGATCCAACTGCAGGGGGAATTACTGCTTCTTACGCAATGCTTGGGGATATTCATATTGCAGAACCAGGTTCGTTAATAGCTTTTGCAGGCAAAAGAGTTATTCAAGGAACAGTCAAAGAAGAGCTTCCAGAAAATTTTCAGACAAGTGAATACGTTCAAAAAACAGGATTTGTTGATTTAATTGTTGAAAGAAAAGATTTAGTTGAAAAAATCGGAATTTTATTATCAATATTGTTAAAGAAAAATTCTGCTATAAGCACTGAGGATAATGAAACTTCAGAAAATAATCAATCGCTTACAAAAGCTGCATCCTAAAGAAATAGATCTTAGTTTAGATCGTATAAAAAAACTCTGTAAAAAATTAGGAAACCCTCAAGACAAAATTAAGGCGATATCTGTAGTTGGAACTAATGGCAAGAACAGTACAATAAGCGCAACATTTTCTATTTTAAAAGAAGCTAATATGAAATGTAATGTTTACACTAGTCCTCATATTTTAAAAATAAATGAAAGATTTGTTTTTAATAACAAAGAATTAAGCGATGATGAGTTAGCTGATTTATTTGAAGAAGTAGAAAGAATTAATGATAACAATCAAATTACAGTATTTGAACTTTTATCAGCTTGCTTTTTTTACAAAGCTGCTCAATACCCTGATAATATTAACCTTGTGGAGGCAGGACTTTTTTTTAGATTTGATGCTACAAACATATTCCAAAAAAATCTAGCTAGTATTGTTACCTCTATAAGTAAAGACCACCTTGATTGGTTGCCAAAAAATCATAGAACTATTGAAAAAATTGTCTTTGAAAAAACATCAACATTGCTCAACTCAAACATTATAATTGCTAAACAAAGTACTACAGAGACGATGGATTTTATAAAAAAAACAATCTCTCAAAACCCATCTAATAAATTATTTTTCAATGATGATTTTAGTTACTCTGTAAATGAGAATGATTTTTTTTACTTTGAAGATAAATTTGGTGGCCTGAAACTTCCAATGCCTAATGTTCTAGGTCAATTTCAATTAGAAAATATATCAACTGCAATAGCGACTCTCAGAACTTTAGATCTTGGTATCAAAGATGAGTATATTCAAAATGGAATTAAAAAGATATCTTCCTTAGCAAGACTGCAAGAAATTAAGTCTGGAAAATTAAAACAATTAGTTAAAAATAATAAATTAATAATTGATGGAAGTCATAATGAAGATGGAGCAAGAGCATTAAATGACTATCTTCAAATCTTGGATTGTAACAAGCATGTTATTATTGGAATGATGGCAAACAAGGAGCATGAAAAATATATTAGTTACTTTAAAGACATTTCATCAATAACTACTATAGATCTAAAGACTCAACCAAACTCTATTAGTGGTAAAGATTTAAAAGATAAATTTAAAAGTATACCCAATGTTCAATATCAACCAGATATAAAGCAAGCAATTAAATCTATAGATTTAAAAGAAGGTGATCTTTTATTAATTACAGGATCTTTATACGGTGCTGCAGAAATATTAAATTTAAATTAGATATTTTTATCTAAAAATTCTTTCATGTGGCTTTCTGGAACTCCGCCAACTTTTCTGTCCACTTCTACACCTTTTTTATAGACTATAACAGTAGGAACTCCACGAATTCCAGCTGCGCTTCCAGTATTTATTCCACCATCTTCAATATCTGCATAATAAAAACCGGCCTTATCTTTAAATTCACCCGCTAATTTATCCATGACAGGTTTCAAAGCTTTACAAGGTCCACACCAGGCAGCAGAAAATTGAATTACTGATACGTCTTCTTTTTTGATTTTACTTTCAAAATCTTCATCTTTAAAATCTATAAGCATGAGTTGGATATAATTGATTAATTAAAATTTTCAATGGTCAAAAAGAACTTTTTTCTTTTAATCAAATTATGCATCTGAATATTTTTGCTCTAAATTCATCACATAATCGTTAATTCCATCAAGAAATTTTAACTTTTCATCGACGGTTTTAAATGAAAACATCTTATCCTCATTTTCTCTAATTTCATCACACTCAGAATAAAAAGCTGAAACTGTCCACCATTTTTCTTTATTGGTACTTAAAATTCTAGAAGCTATTCTTCTTTTTATTTTTTTATGAATATCTTTTGGTAAAATTTCTGGAGCCTCATTATATATCAGACTATGACCAAAGGTAACTAGTCTATCATCTTTAAACTTATCTAATAAAGCCAATCGCTCTTTCCATTCTGAGGAGTGGAATTTTTTAAATAATGGAACATCTTTGTTAAATGTATCAAAACCTCCAGAATAAATTGTCTCCTCAGGTTCAGCATCTTCTTGTGATGCTGTTTCCATTTTTTCTTCTGCTGCTTCTTTTAAAATATTGCATATATCTTGAGAAAATTTTTCATTTGATTTCATTAATTCTGCTCTTTTGTTTAGCAAATTAATTCCAATTTTCTTGTAAGGATCTACTTTTAAACTTAAACTTTTATCTAAAATTATTGGAGCTTTATTAGATTTAATTGTTTTGTAAAAACGAGGTGATTTTTTCATTTCTTTTTTTAAATCTTGATAATTAAGTTTTTGAAGTTCTTCTATGTTTGTGGATAAATTTACCACTTGTCCCCATTTATAAACTGGATGCATCCATGAATTAGGATGCAAAGGTGCAACTAAAAATAAATAGTTTTTACCAAAGAAATTTTCATTAATTGTAAACATGTTTTCTTGTTTGATTAAATTTTCAACTACTACCTTACTCTTGGTTTTTGTGTATTCATGCCATAAATCGGGCTGTTTATTTTTTAATAAACCAAGAACCTTTACAGTTAATTCAGTGTCAAAAAGAGCTCCGTGGGCTCCTGACGAATCAAAGCCATTAAGTCTTGCTAGCGACTCTAATTTCATAGATTTATTTCCTTTAGGATTGAGCTCAGTTTTAAGAACATTTTCATCAATAGCAAATGCTGCTTTAATTATATTTAAGGCATCATGCCTTGAATTGCCTTCTGTATTGATAAGATATGGTTTTCTTAATGATTTAAAAAACTCTCGCCTAAGAATTTCGTCATCGAACCCAACTGAGCTAAATCCCATAAAAGTTGCAGGTGACCATTCACGAAATTTTTTCTCTACTTGAGCAATCATTTGGTAATGGCTCAAATTACCTTTTGTAATTAAGTCAACATTTGATTTATTTATACATAAAGCAGTTGCAGACGGAACTCGATCTTGTGGCATCCTGCACCTGGCTGTAAATCTATCTTTTTCATTAAAATTTTCGTCCAATAAAATAGCACCTATCTCAATCATGGTAGCCCAATCTAATTGGGCTGAGTCTGTTTCAATATCCCAAACTACATAATTCAATTTGCCATCCTTTGTGAATAAAATTGTTCAACTTTTTTTAAAAATTGGTTTTGATAATTTATTAATCTTTCACCTTCAGCCATAAATCTTTGAAAAATATTATCCTTAGTACATAAAAGAATTGCCACTTGAGTAATATTTGATCCATGAACTTTATTGTGGGCTAATGAATATGCTGCACATTGTAAATAATAATCATCAATCCACTCATCTTTTTTAGGTTTGTTACTTTGTTTAAAATCTATAATAGTCTCTTTATTTTCATAAATACCAATACAGTCTGCAGCACCTGCATATTTTCCAGGATAATATATTGTTGCTTCACAACCCCAAATCTCACTTAATTTATCTCTAAGTCCCATTTCTATTATTTGATCTGCCATCATTTTTTCACGAGTATTGTCTCCAAGTAAATCCAGGTTCAATTTTCCAAGCAAAAATTTTTCTAAGTAATCATGCATAGAACTTCCACGACTGGTTGCTTCTCTTGAAATAATTTCGGCTTGTTTATGGCCAACTCTATTTTTCCATTCAGCTAGTTTTGCTTTTTTTTCTTCAGACTCTGTTGCTTTTAATATTGTTGTTACTGAGGGAAGGTTTTCCTCATTTACTGAATAGTGTCTAGAGCCTTGTATGATTGATCTAGTAGATTTTGGATAAATAAATTTATTATTCCACTGCATGTGGTTTCTTATAATCGGTATTATTGAAAAAAAGAAATTAATTTTTGAGTTGTTTGTTTCTTTCAACAAATTTTTCTACATTTTCTGTTTGTACAGCTTTCTCAACCTGCTCGGGATCTTTTATATTTTCTAAAGTTCTACTAATTGATCTCGCATCAGTCCCAAATTTATCAACTACTGTCATAGCTTCCTCTAATTTTTTTCTAAGAACAATAATATTATCAAAATGTTTTCCAAATCTAGTAGTGATAGTTTTAAGGTGATTGTATATTTCTGTAGCACCTTTTTGAACTTTTAATGATTGAAAGCCCATATGTAAGGATTGTAAATAAGCTGAAAGAGTATTGGGTCCACAAATTACTATTTTATATTTTTTCATTAATTCTTGAGTTAATAATTCTTTAGTACTTGTATCTTGATATTCAGTTAATTCTTTATAAAGACTTTCTGTTGGTGCATACACTATTGCAAAATCTGTTGTTTTAGGTGGCACTATATATTTTTCCATTACATTTTTAGCTTTCACTTTAAAAGCACTTGCTAGTTTTGTTCTAGCGTCAGCAACTGCTTTTTTATCATCTGCATCATAAGCATCTGTGATCGCTTTAAATTTTTCTACTGGAAAATGAGAGTCTACTGGAACTAATACATCACCTTGAAGTTTAATCGCAAATTCTACATTTTCACTTGTATCCTCTTTCATCTTTACATTTGTCATAAATTGAGATGCTGGTAACAAGTCTTTAATTAGAGCATCCAAAGAATACTCCGCGAGTGTTCCATATTTTTTAACACCCGCTAAAATTTTGGTAATGCTCTCTTGGCTTTGATTTAATAATTGTACTTGTTGGTTAAAATTGCCGACCTTCTCATCAACTTTAGTGAGGGCCTCAGTCATATCTTTTGTAACTCCAGTTGATAAGGCATTAAAGGAAGTCGACATAGTACCAAGAGAAGTATTGATAGTATTATTTAAGGTATCTTTTAATCTAACTATCTCAGTTTTTAAATTAGCTATTTCTTCGGCCTCTTGATTTTCATTATCATATCTGGGTTTTGATCTTAAATTTAGGTACAAAATACCTAAAGTCGCGCTAAGCAATAAGATTAAGATAACTAATAGAATCATATCCATAAATACAAGGATATACGTGATTTTTTTAATTACAAATTTATTTTAAGGAAAAATTATTTGGAAAGTAACTGAATTAATTTTTTAAATCCTTTTTTTTTTGAATTTTTCTTTGAAGTAAGAATACATGCTTGAGATTTTAGAATTTTACCATCTTTTAAAACTCTCAAATTATTTGCTTTTAATGTTTCACCTGTAGAACTGATGTCAGAAATTAATTCTGCTGATCCTGTAAAAGGATATGCTTCAGTAGCTCCAAGGCTATCAACTAATCTGAATTGAGTAACACCTTTTGAAAATAAAAATTCTCTTGTTAAATTTGGATACTTAGTTGCAACTCTTAATCTTTTTTTCTTTTTATCTCTAAATTCAAATGCAATTTCCTCAAGATCGGCTATTGTTTGGACATCAATCCACGGATCAGGTACAGCAACTACCAAATTAGCTTTTCCAAAATTATATTTTTTTATAACATTTATTTTTTTTTGATTATTAATTTCACTTTCTTTATATAAATCAAAACCTGAAAAACCAATATCTAAAGAATTATCACCAAGTCTTTCTATAATTTCTCTTGCATGTAAATATAAAATTTTGATGTTTGTTTTATTTTTGATTGAGCCAATTAAATCTCTCTCTCCTCTTTCTGAAAAAAGTTTCAATTTTTTATTTTTAAAAATCTTTAAGACATCTTTTCTTAATCTACCTTTACTTGGAATTCCTATGTTTATTATATTGTTCATAACTAATAATTTAAGTTGAAGGCAGCTCCTACTGCTGCAACCTGTGCTGTAGAACCAAGATCAGAAATTAATTGATCATATCTACCTCCATTAATAATATTTTTTATTTTATTGTTAGACTTAATATCTATTTTAAAAACCATTCCTGTATAATATTCAAGTTGTCTTCCAAAAGAGGTCGAAAAAATTACATTTAGTTTTGAAACTCTATTGTTTGATATAGGAAAGTAATTTTGATCTACCACAAGATTAATTTGATACTTTTTAAAAAATTTATTTAATTCTTGAGCAGCTTTGTTAATTGGACACTTAATTTTTAAAAATTCTTTAATAATTTTAGATACATTTTTCCCTTTACTTGCGCCTCTTGGATCTTTAATTTTATTATCAAATCTGTTTAAAATTTCTTCAATAGATCTTCCAGCTATAATCGATGTTTTTTTTTCTTTTAACATTTTCAAATAACGTTTTTTATCAATTTCAACAATAGTTGGATCAACATCTGAATTTGTTTCTAATCTTTTTAATAAATCATTGAAATAATCTTCTCTCCAAAAGTGTCTATAAAGTCTTAACTTCCATCTTTTTGGAATATCTAATTTTGATATTAAAAGATTAAAAATTTCTACGTTTCCAATAGTTAATTTTCCTGATGAATATTTTAAATCTTTTAACGATTTTAATGATGTATTTATGATTTCTTTGTCATCATTTTTTTCATTTTTTGAGCCAATAATTTCAAATCCTATTTGATTTCTAATTATTGAGTCTTTTTTATTCTGAGATTTTCTATAAGCCTGACCACTATAAAATATTTTTTCCTTCCCTTTGAAATTATTTTCTAAATATCTTAAGCATGAGACAATTGTTAAATCAGGACGTAAACACAATTCATTTCCATTTTGATCAATAAATGAAAAAATAAATTTTCTAAAACTCTCTCCTGATCTCTGCACAATGTGATTTGTTTCAATTACAGATGGTAATTCTATATACTTAAATCCTTTAGTTTTTACAGATTGAAGAATTTTTTCAGATAAGTTTTTTGATTTCATCTATTAAATTTAATTTAGGAATTGTTTGGCTGTTCTCACCCTTTACGCCTCTAAGGTCTTTAATTGTAATGGTATTATCTTTAAACTCATTTTCTCCACAAATGATTGCAACAGGTAATTCGCGTTTATTTGCTAAATCAAGCTGCTTACCAAGATTTTTTTTGAAACTTAAAAATACTTCAGCGCTAATATTATTTTCTCTTAATAAATCAACAATTTCATAATAATTTTTTAAATATTTTTGATCCATTACACAAACTAAAACAGGTTTTTGAACTTCTACTTTAATTTGATCAAGCTGCATTAATGCGAATACTAATCGATCAACTCCAAAACTAATTCCTGTACCGGGAATATCAACTCCTCTAAATCTTGAAATAAGTTTAGCATAGGCGCCTCCTGAACAAATGCTTCCAATATCAACTTCTTTACCTTTGGTATTTGTGACCTTAAAATTTAAATTAGTTTCTATTATAAAATCAGAATAATAAGCCAATCCTCTTACAATTGTAAAATTTGTTTTTACTTGACTTAAATTAGATCCATATCCAAGTACTTTAAATAAATCTTCTAATTCTTTTATTCCCTCTTGAGATAATGGGTTTTTTAAACTTTCTTTTAATTCCTTAAGATTTTTTATCTTTAAAAAATTTAATATTTGTAATGCTTGTTCATCACTTAAATCAGCTCCTTTAGTGACAGCTCCACTTTGATCTTTTCTTTCCTTTTTGAGTAAGTCTTCGACTCCCTTTAATCCAAATCCTGGTTTATAAAGTTTATCAATTGCTCTAATAACTTTAATTTGTTTTTCCTTGGATATTTTCAAATCGTCAATTAATCCCTGAACTATTTTTCTATTACTAACATTTATTGTAAATTGATTTTTTTTTAGACCACAATCTGAAAGTATGCTTGAGATTAAATTACAAAGTTCTGCATTAGCTTGAGCAGGATTAACATTTCCAACAATATCAAAATCTGCTTGAAGAAACTCTCTGTACCTTCCATTTCCTGCTTTCTCATTTCTAAAAACATTCTGAATTTGGTAGCGCTTAAAAATTGATGGAAGTTGTTGATTGTTTTGAGCATAAAATCTTGCAAGCGGGCTTGAAAGATCATAACGAAGGGTGATGTTTCTATCTCCATCTTGAAATGAAAATACATCAGACATAGGATTAGCCTCATCTTCTGCAAGAAAAGATCCTATATTTTCACTAATTTCAAACGAAGGAGTTTCTAAAGCTTCTGCTCCAAACTTAATAAAATTTTTCTCAATAGCTTTTAATAGCTTTTTTTTGAGAAGAAGTTTTCTACTCCAACGATCTTCAAATCCTGAAGGTAATTCAGGTACTAATTTATTTTCTTTGTTCATTTTTTGGTACCCGGGCTGAGAATCGAACTCAAACTTAAAGTTCCACAAACTTTCGTGCTAACCGTTACACCACCCAGGCATTCCTTATTTTTATATTATTTTTGTGTGAATTAAAATTATATTATAAATAAATAGCCTATAGGCTATGGAAACAGATTCTATGAGAACTGTTTAGAATTACTTTAAATGTAATATTTATAATCATGGGAAGTCTTGTAGACAAAAATCAAGTTTATTCAAGCTCTAAAAGAAAAGGACGTTAGTCTTTTATTAGAAAACGTCCTTTTAAAATTTTAAAACTAATCTATTTTTTTTAAATTTACAGCTGAAGGGCCTTTTGGACCATCTTCTAGAGTAAACTCTAGTTTGTCACCTTCATTTAGATACCTCATGCCAGCAGCTTTAACAGCACTAGCATGTACAAAAGCATCTTTTTCTTTGTCTTCTCGTTCAATAAAGCCAAAGCCTTTTTTTCCATTAAACCATTTAACGGTCCCTTTTAATGTGCTCATTTTATTCTTATTCCTTTTTTTTAATAAGATGAGGTTAATTTTTTTTTTAATTATTTCAATATGAAAAATGTGGTGGCTGAGGAGAGATTCGCACTCCCGACACAAGCCTTTTCAGGGCTCTGCTCTACTCCTGAGCTACTCAGCCTTAATTATCCTCTAAAGATAATTCTACCTTTAGTAAGATCGTAAGGAGTCATCTCTACTGTTACGTTATCACCTTGCAGAACTCTAATTCTATTTTTTCTCAGTTTGCCTGCTGTATGGGCTGTAACAGTATGACCATTTTCTAATTGAACTCTAAACATAGCATTAGGTAACAAATCGGTTACTTTGCCTTTGAATTCAAGCAGATCTTGTTTTGACAAATTTACTTTCTCCTAATTCTTTTTTTTATTGAGCTAGCATGTCCCACTAACCCTTCATAATTTGCAAGAGTTATAACTGATGGTCCGAGACTTTCAATACCCTTTTTTGATAAGTTTATATAAGAAATTCTTTTATAAAATTCATTAACACTTATCCCTGAAGAGTATTTTGCAGAACCATTAGTCGGCAATACATGGTTAGATCCTATATTATAATCTGTCATGGCCATTACTGCGTACTTACCTAAACAAATCGATCCAGCGTTATTAATCTTAGATAGTAATGATTTATAATTCTTAATATTTAATTCTAAATGTTCGGGTGCAATTTTATTAATTATCTCAATTATTTTTTTTTCTGAACTGACGAACATTAGAATTCCATTACTCATAATACTTTTTCTTGCAATCGATTCTCTTGGTATTTCTTTTAATTGACTTAAAACTTCTAACTTAACTTTATTAATTAATTTTTTATCCTTAGATATTAAAATACATTGCGCTAGAGGATCATGCTCAGCTTGACCAATTAAATCACTAGCAACCCAAACTGGATCTGAATATTTATCACCTATAATAGTAACTTCAGAAGGACCTGCAGTCATCCCTTCAATTCCAACATCTCCAAAAACTTCTTTTTTAGCAGCAGCAACATAAGCATTTCCAGGACCAATAATCTTATTTACTTTTTTAATTTTTTTAGTTCCATAAGCAGCAGCTGCAATTGCAGCTGGTCCACCAATTGAATAAATTTCCTTAATTTTGCATTTTTTTGCTGCGTACAAAACAGCTGGGTTTTGTTTTCCTTTATAACTTGGATTTATCATTACTATCCTTTTAACACCTGCTACGATTGCTGGAATTGCATTCATTAGTACACTTGAAGGGTAAGAGACAGTTGACCCTGGAACATATATTGCAACAGACTCTATTGGAAGATACTTATACTCAATTTTATTTTTATACTTATCAGTATATGAAATATTTTTAACTTTCTGTAATGAATGAAATTTAAAAATACGATTATAAGCAATATCAATTGCTTTTTTTACATCTTTATCTAAACTTTTTATAAGTTTCAAAATTTGTTTTTTTGTTGGATCTATAGTTGAGTTTTTATTAAATCTTTTTTCATATTTTAATAATGCTTTATCTCCATTTTTTTTTACATCTTTAATGATATTTACGACTGAAATAGAGCTAGATTGAACTTTGCTCTTCCTAATAGATAGTAATTGATCTAACTGGTGATCAAAACTTTTATTTTTACAATTTAATATTTTCATCAATTATTTAACTTCATATTGGTCTTCTAGTCTTACTTCAATTGTGTCTGTGGTTAAAGAAATATGAGAATTATCGTTAAATATAAGATTTATTTCATGATCATCCTTATTTTTTAGATAATTAATCCCAATTAATTCTAATAATAAATCTTTATTTTTTTGATTAATATTCTTTGATTTAACTTGATCAACAAAATCAAACTTGCAGATACTATTCACTTTTTTATATTCTTCACCAGTTTCAATTTTTGTTCTTTCAATTGAAAGTAAAAAAATCTTATTTGATTTAAGGAATTTAATATCTGAAATCTTTACTTTCGCACCAGAGCAACAAGCTGAGATCATTTGAAGCCCCTCATTATCTGTTGCAATAATTTTTGCTAAATATTTTTTATCCATCAATTAACTCTTCTGATTTTAGCACCAACTTTTTTTAATTTTTTTTCAATATTTTCATAACCTCTGTCGAGATGATAAATTCTATTAATAATTGATTTTCCTTTAGCCGACAATGCTGCTAAAATTAATGATACAGAAGCTCTTAAATCAGTAGCCATTAATTCTGCTGGTGCAAAACTTATATTACCTTCAACTAATGCTTTATTACCTTTTTTTGAAATTTTTGCTCCCATTCGATTTAATTCTGCCACATGCATAAATCTATTTTCAAAAATGTTTTCTTCTATAATTGAACTTTTATTTGCCTTACATAATAAGACCATAATTTGTGCCTGTAAATCAGTTGGAAAACCTGGGTAAGGAGCTGTTTTGATTTTCATATTTTTAATTTTTTTATTTCCAATAATTTGAATCTCATTTTTTTTGATAGTTATTTTTAGACCTAATTTTTTAAGAACATCTATTTCTGTTCTGATAATTTCTGGAATTACATTTTTAATTTTTAAATTTCCTTCAGTAACAGCAGCCGCAATTAAGTATGTTCCTGCCTCTATCCGGTCAAACATAACAGAATAAGAAGTCTCTTTTATCTTATTAACTCCAATAATTCTTATTGTTCTTTTAGAGATCCATTTAATGTTACAACCCATCTTATTCAAAAAATTTATTAAATCTTTTATCTCAGGCTCAATAGCACAATTTGATAATACAGAAGTTCCTTTTGCTAAACTTGCTGCAATAATTAAATTTTCAGTAGCTCCAACAGAAATTTTTGAAAAATCAATTTTATTTCCTTTTAATCCCTTTGGCGCATTTGCAATTACATACCCTTGATCAATTTTATATTTTACTCCTAATTTTGATAAAGCTTTTAAATGAATATCTACTGGACGTGTTCCTATAGCACATCCTCCAGGTAAGGAGACTTTAGCAGAACCATATCTAGCAAGCAAAGGACCTAAAACTAAAATTCCTGCTCTCATTGTTTTGACTAAATTATAAGAAGCAAATTTTTTTTTTTGTTTAGTGTTATCAATTATGGTGTGATTGTTATTAACTCTTACTTTAGAACCTAATGATTTAAGCAAGGTGAGCATTGTTTCAATGTCACGAACTTTAGGTAGATTTTTAAGAACAATCTTTTTATTAGATAATAGAGTTGATGCGAGAATTGGTAATGAAGCATTCTTAGAACCAGAAATTTTAATTTGTCCTTTGAGCTTATTAGCTCCTAAGACCTCTAATTTTTGCATGATTATACTTTAGGTAAAGTTACTCCAGTTTGTCCCATATATTTACCATTTCGATCTGCATAAGTTACCTCTGGTTTTTCATTACCCTTTAAAAAAATAAATTGAGCAACACCTTCATTGGCGTAAATTTTTGCAGGTAAAGGAGTGGTATTAGAAAATTCTAAAGTAACATAACCCTCCCAACCAGGTTCTAGTGGAGTTACATTAACTATGATACCGCATCTTGCATATGTAGATTTACCAAGACAAATGACAAGCACATCACTAGGAATCTTAAATTTTTCAATAGTTCTTGCTAATACAAATGAATTAGGAGGAATAATACATTCAGATACATTCTTTGTTACAAAATTTGTAGGTTTAAAATTTTTAGGATCTACTATTTCAGAATTTACGTTTGTAAAGATTTTAAATTCATCTGAAACTCTTGCATCATATCCAAAAGATGAAAGGCCATAAGAAATACTATCTCCTCTAACCTGTTTTTCCTCAAATGGTTCAATCATGCCCTCATCTTTAGACATTTTTCTAATCCATTTGTCTGAAAGAACTGACATTATTTACTTTTCTTTTTTATTTTTTTTTGAAAAAGCTTTCTCTTTTTTAAATTTTTTTTTAGAGCTAAACTTAAACGCTCATTTTTTTCTTTAACACTCATTCTTTATTTGGATTAGTTAGAAAATCTAATGTAATTGGTTTTGAGGCATCTAAAGTTGGTTCTTTAGTATCCTCTTTTTTTGGGCCTTCCTTAGCTAATCTCTTTGCTTTTTTTTCAGCAAGCTTTTTTTCTCTTTTAGCTTGCTTCTCCATTAGTTTTGCGCTTTTAGTAGATTTATAATCGTAATGAATGCCCATAAAAATTCCTAAAGTGTATATAATGCATATTAATAAAAAAATTAAGGCAATAATTTGAAAAAAATGCTTTATTATCAATGAAATACAATTGATACTGTATGCTTCTGTAGTTAAATGGCATAACAAGTCATTGGTAATGACTAGTTCCCTGGTCAGTACAGGGTGGAAGCACCATATTAATTTTTATAAAATAGTTTTCTAAAAAAAATTGTAATTATCAATAAAGAAAAAAAAGCAATCATTGGAACATATATTGATGGAGAAGTAATTAAATCAATTAATTTAGGAGCTTCTAAATTTTTATCAATTATATCCTCAAGTCCACTACCAATTGAAATTATCAAAAATGACGAAGGTATTATTCCTAAAAATGTTGACCAAAAAAAATTGTGTACTTTAACATTGAATATACATGGAAGGACATTTTGTATTTGAAAAGGGACTCCTCCAACAAATCTGAAGATCAATAAATATAAAAATTCAGATTTTTTAAATTTATCTTCGAGATTTTTAAATTTATTTATAAATTTATCTCTTATTATTTTTTTTAAAAAAAAATTAGCAAAGACATAAAGTAAGGTTGCTCCTATGCTCATGCCTATAACAGCGACTAATAAACCAAGCCATTTACCAAAAATGAATCCAGCAAATAATGCTAATGGAGTTCCAAATCCAGCAGCAAATACCCATAAAATTGAAAATGAAATAAAAATAATACCTAATAAAAATAAATTAGATTTTTTAAGTTCATAAAAGTAATCTCGATTATTCTTTATAAACTCATAACTAGTTATCTCTTGAAAAGTAAATTTTGAAAAGAAAAAATATAAAATTAAACTAACAGTAAAAATATAAAATAGACCAATAAATAATTTAACTTTTTTTGATTTTTCCATTGATTTAGATATTAATTATAAAATCTTCTATTTGCTATTTATATATTTAATTACTATAAAGGGCGAAATTTTATTAAAAAATAAAACACTTATATGAAAAGAACATATCAGCCTAAAAAGGGTAAAAGATTAAAAAAACACGGATTTCGATCTAAGATGAAAACTAAAGGTGGTCGAAAACTTCTTAAGAGAAGAAGAGCTAGAGGTAGAAAAAATTTAACTGTTTCATCAACCGTAAAAAAAAAATAGTTTTATTCAAATGAAAAGCAAAATACTTGCTCTTTCAAAAAACGAGGAATTTAAGAGTCTTCTTAATCAGAAAAAAATTTCTAACAAATATGTAACCATTTTTTTTGGAAAATTACTTAATAAAAATAAAAGTAAATTAAATATAAGCTTTGTAACAAAGAAAAAAATCGGTAATGCTGTAAAGCGAAATAAAATTAAAAGACGTTTAAGAAATATAATAAACGAAGCAGTTAATAAAATTCCCTTAAAATTTAATTATTCATACCTTGTTATTGCTAAGCCAACTATGTTAAACAACGAGTATACAATTATAAAAGAAACCTTATTTCGTAACTTAGAGAGTATAAATTAATGAATATTTTCACACTAATGCTTATAAAATTTATTAAAGGGTATAAATTTATTATAAGTCCATTACTAGGTAATTCATGTCGTTACTTGCCTACTTGTTCTGAATATAGCATTGAAGCATTAAAAACTTTTGGTTTTTTTAAAGGTATTTATATGAGTGCTAAAAGAATTTTATCATGCCATCCAATTAAGTTTCTTGGTGGTGGTGAAGGATTTGACCCGATAAGAAAGAAAATTAAAGTTAAAAAGTAATGGAAACAAGAAACGTTATAGCAGCCATTTCTCTTTCTGCGGCAGTAATAATACTTTATTCATTATTTTTTGCTCCTGAACCTATTCCAAGATCACAAAATGTTTCTGAAAAAAATAAAATTGAAAAAAATTCAGATGCTCCAAGTTTAGAACAAAAAGAAAGCATAATTAAAATCTCAAGGGATGAAGCAATTATAGAAAATGATAGGATTGATTTTGCAAATAACAATATAAAAGGATCTATATCTCTTAAAGGAGCTGTTATTGATGATCTTACGTTTACACAATATAACACCGAGTTAAAAAGTAATAAGAATGTAACACTATTAAATCCAAGAAATATAGAGGATGGTTATTTTATTGAAAGCGGATTTGTTACATCAGATAAAAATATTGACATCCCAAATTCAGAAACATTATGGTCAGTTGAAGATAATAATAAATTGACGGATCAAACTCCAATAAATCTTTATTGGAAAAATAATCAGGGATTAACTTTCAAAAAAGAGATTTCATTAGATGAAACGTTTTTATTTACAATAAAACAAAAAGTAATCAATTCAACAGATAAGAAATTTGATTTTTATTCGTATGGTCAAATTATAAGAAATAAAATGCCTGATGGTCTTTCAAATTTTTATATCCTACATGAAGGTATGCTTGCTGCACTTGATGGAGAACTTTTTGAGGAAGATTATGACGATATAGAAGAAGAAAAATTTAATAAAAATGCTAGTAGTGGTTGGTTTGGAATAGGAGACAAATATTGGATAAGTTCAATAATTCCACCAAGAAATATTAAATTTAAAACTACCTTTGATTATAAGAACAAATTTAGGGCTAATTATATTGCCACTCAACCTATAGAACTTAATGGTAATTCTTCCATTGAAGAAGAAATGCAAATTATTATAGCAGCAAAAAGAGTAGATGTAGTTGATGGGTATGCTGAAGAATTAAATATAGATAAGTTTGACTTAGTAATTGACTGGGGTTTTTTATATTTCATAACGAAACCTTTGTTTTATGGAATTGACTATTTTTTTAAACTACTAGGAAATTATGGATTAGCAATTATAGCTATTACGATTTGTATTCGTTTAGTTTTTTTTCCGCTAGCTAATTTTTCTTTTAGAAGCATGGCAAAAATGAAGGCTCTTCAGCCTGAAATGGTTCGTCTAAAAGAACTTCATAAAGATGATAAAATGAAGCTTCAACAAGAAATGATGGCACTTTATAAGAAAGAAAAAGTAAATCCAATGTCGGGATGTTTACCAATCCTAGTTCAAATCCCAGTTTTTTTTGCTTTATACAAAGTATTATTTGTAACAATAGAGATGAGACAAATGCCTTTCTACGGCTGGATCCAAGATTTGTCTGAGCGAGATCCTACTTCGATATTTAATTTATTTGGGCTACTCCCTTACGATGTACCTTCATTTTTAGTTATTGGTGCATGGCCAATTGCAATGGGAGTTTCAATGTGGGTTCAGCAAAAATTAAATCCTGCCCCTACAGATGCGATGCAGGCAAAAATATTTATGTTTTTCCCTCTTTTCTTGACAGTGATTTTGGCTCCTTTCCCTGCAGGATTAGTGATTTATTGGACTGTAAATAATATTTTAACTATGGCACAACAGCTTTTCATTATGAAGAGAACTACTATCAAAACTAAAACCTAATTTTTTAATTTAAATATTTATAAATAAATGGACTTAAATAAGATTCTACCAAAAAATGGGCCTCCAATAAATGAAGTAACAAAATATATAGAAAAATATAAAAATGATTTGATAGTTATTAAGTATGGAGGAAATGTTTTTATCGATAGAAATATATTTGATAACTTTATAACAGATATAAATATTTTAAATAAACTTGGTCTTTCAGTTGTTGTCATTCACGGGGGTGGACCAAGAATTAAAAGAGAATTAGAAAAATCAAATATTCAATCAAAGTTTATTAGGGGACTTAGAGTAACTGATAAAAAAATAATAGGAATAGTTGAATCAGTTTTGATTGATTTTAATGACGATATTGTTAATTCATTAGAAAAAAAAGGTTCAAAAGCAATATCAATACACACACAAAAAAACAATATTATTGAAATTATCCCAGAACAAGAAGAGCTAGGGTTTGTTGGAATACCAAAAAAAATTAATAATGATGTTTTATTAAATATAATTAAACAAAATAAAATTCCTATTATCTCTCCCTTAGGTTTAGACAAGAATAATAAGGCTCATAATATTAATGGTGATACTGCTGCAATGGCGATAGCAAAATCTTTAAAATCTAGAAGGTTATTATTAATGACCAATGTAGATGGTGTCTTAAATAAAGAAAAAAAACTCGTAGAAGAAATTTCCTCATCAGAAATTTTGAAATTGATTAAAGATAAAACCATCACGGAAGGTATGATACCTAAAATAAATGCTTGCTTAGATGCTGTAAATAATGGAGTTACTGCTGTTGGGATAATTAATGGTACAAAACAACATTCATGCTTATGGGAAATTTTCTCAGATAAAGGTTCGGGTACATTAATAAGAAAATGAATTTGAAGGAAAAAAAATATCTTTTACTAGATCTTGATGGGGTTTGTTATGGAAAACATAATAATTACTCTCTTGAAAAGGTATTTGGTCAAGTGTCAAAAAGAATGACTAAATTTATTTCTGAAAAACTCAATATGGATATGAGTGAAGCCAAAGAGCTGCAAACAAATTATTTTTATAAATATAATACAAGTTTAAATGGTCTTATGATTCATCATGATATACCCCCACAAGAATTTTTAAAATATGTTCACACTATTGATCTTTCTTTTATGAAAGAAGATAAGATTATGAGAAATGAACTTGAAAAATTAGATATGGAAAAATATATTTTTACTAATGGAAGCGCAGAACATGCTGAGAATATTTTAACCCATCTTGGTATATATGATTTATTTGGAAGAGAAAAAATTTTTGATATCCAGGATTCTGGTTATATACCTAAGCCTGAAGCAAAAACGTTTGACTTAATGGTTAAAAAGTTTGGTATAAATCCTAAAGAGACTATTTATATAGAAGATATTGCTAAAAATTTAAGTATTGGTCATGAACGTGGTTGTACAACTATATGGTTGATTAATGATGAGCATTTTGGAAAGTTAGACTCAGATAAAGATTATATTTCCCACAAAATTGAAAATCTATCTTTATTTCTAAAAGAAATAAGGTTATTAAAAAGCAAATAAATTATGTCTTTAGAAAAAATTATAAATGATGCTTGGGAAAATAAGGATCAAGTAAACCAAAATTCAGATCAATCACTCAAAGATGCCATAAATCAAGTAATTAGTGATTTAGATAGTGGTAAATCTCGAGTAGCCGAAAAAATAAATGGTGAATGGATTACTCATCAACATTTAAAAAAAGCAATTATGTTAAGTTTCAGAATTTACCCTATGGAAAATTTAAATGGTCCATACAGTAGTTGGTATGATAAATCACATTTGCTAAAGGGTAAAACTGCAGGATGGTCTAAAGAAGATCATGAGAAAGCAGGTTTTCGAATGGTGCCAAATTCTCCAGTAAGAAAAGGATCTTTTGTGGGAAAGAATGCTGTTTTAATGCCATGTTATGTGAACATCGGTGCTTATATCGATGAAGGTACAATGATTGATACTTTTGCAAGAGCTGGGAGTTGTTGCCAGATTGGAAAAAACTGTCATATATCTGCTGGATCTGGTGTAGGAGGTGTTTTGGAGCCTGCACAAGCATTGCCAACAATTATTGAAGACAATGTTTTCTTAGGAGCAATGTCTGAAGTTGTTGAAGGTGTAATAGTTGGAGAGGGATCAGTATTAAGTATGGGAATGTATATTGGTCAGTCAACAAAAATAGTTGATAGAAAAACTGGTAAAATAACTTACGGAAAAATTCCACCTTATTCAGTAGTAGTTCCAGGATCTTTACCAGACAAGAATAATTCTGCAGCTCCATCTTTGTATTGTGCGGTGATTATCAAACAAGTTGATGAAAAAACAAGATCAAAAACGTCTGTTAACGATCTATTAAGAGAATAGATTTGTGATGACTAAAATCAATGAACTTCAGCTGGCTAAAGAACTAATTAAATTTCCATCTGTAACACCATTGGATGCTGGGATAATGAAATTCTTAGAAAAAAAACTTAAAACACTTGGATTTAAAACTAATATTTTAGAATTTAAAGAGAAAAACAGTGAGCCAGTAAAAAACCTTTATGCAAAACTTGGAAATAAAAGTCCAAATTTCTGTTATGCAGGCCACCTGGATGTTGTACCTGCAGGAAATTTAAAAGATTGGAGTGTGAGTCCATTTAAACCTGCTGTAAAGAAAGGACACTTAATTGGAAGAGGTGCAAATGATATGAAAAGTTCAATTGCTGCATTTGTTTCAGCAGTAGATAATTTTATTAAAGATAAAAAAAAATTTAATGGCTCTATTAGCTTTTTAATAACTGGAGATGAAGAAGGAGCTGCAATCAATGGAACTAAAAAAGTAGTTGACTACCTAAAAAATAAAAAAGAAAAAATAGATTTTTGTTTAGTTGGTGAGCCTACTAATCCAAATAAATTAGGTGAAATGATTAAAATTGGTCGAAGAGGAAGTATGACAGGTAGACTCTCAGTTATTGGAATTCAAGGTCATGTGGCTTACCCTCAAAGTGCTAATAATCCATCTACTACACTCGTACAAATACTAAATGAATTAAAAGAAATTAAGTTCGATAAAGGTACAAAAAATTTTCAACCTACAAATCTTGAAATCACAAAGATAAACATTAATAATACTGCTGATAATGTAATACCTGGATTGGCAGATGCCACATTTAATATAAGATTTAATAACAAACATTCTTCAATTTCTATAAAAAAGAAAATTAATAAAATTATAAAAAAAATCTGTATTAAAAATAAATCAAAATATAAGATTACTTATAACGTTTCTGGAGAAGCTTTTCTTACAAAACCTAATTCAACAACTTATATGATTCAAAATATCATCAAAAAAGTTACAAAAATAAAACCAAAACTATCAACAACTGGTGGTACTTCTGATGCTAGATTTATCAAAAAAATATCTCCATGCTTAGAGTTTGGTCTGGTTGGAAAAACAATGCATAAAGTCGATGAAGCTGTGTCGTTAAGAGATCTTAAAAATCTGACTAAAATTTATGAAAAAATTTTACAAAATTATTTTTAATGAAAACGGCAATAGTTAATTCAGAATCTTATGAAAAGCATATCACAGGCGATGGTCATCCCGAACAACCGAAAAGAGTAACAGCTATTAAGGAAAAATTAAAAAAAAGAAAAGATCTGATTTGGGAAAAACCAGATCACGTTCCAGAAGATATATTAGCTATGACACATTCAAAGAACTATATAGAAAATTTAAAAAACTCTTTTCCTAAAACGGGTCTAAAGTTTTTAGATGGGGATACAGTAGTATCCCCCAACAGCAAAAAAGCAGTTTTCGAGGCTGCAGGTTCAACAATTAGAGCAATAGATGGAATAGAAAATAACAAATTTAAAAAACGCATTTTGTTTATCTAGACCTCCCGGACACCATGCTGAAAAGAATAAAGCAATGGGATTCTGTTGCATATCAAATGCTGGTATCGCAACAAATTATTTAATTAGTAAATACAAATACAAAAAAGTTGCCTGTGTAGATTTTGATGTACATTGGGGTAACGGAAATTACGATGTAATGCGTAATAATAAAAACTCATTATATATATCAACTCATCAATATCCTTTTTATCCAGGAGGTGGAACAGATAAAGATAAAGGCGACTTTAATAATTCTTTAAACATACCTTTGCCAGCTGGCACAAATTCAGAGCAATACTTTAATGCATTTGATAGAGTTTTGGATAGATTGGTTGATTATAAACCTGACTTTCTATTATTTTCCGCAGGTTTTGATGCACATAAAGATGATCCATTAGCTCAATTTCAATTAAGCTCCAAGGACTTCTATGAGATAACTAAGAGAACTTTAGTAGCGACTAACAAGTTTACGGGGGGTAAGGTTGTATCTATACTTGAAGGTGGATATGATTTGAATGCATTAGCAGAAAGTGCTAACGAACATGTTAACGCTCTCATAGAATTTAATTAATTGATATCTGGTCCGTTGTAAATCACTCACATGAAATTATATAAAATTAAAAAATCTAAAATTGATAATAAAGGACGAGGTCTTTATGCTACACGTAATATAAAAGAGGGTGCAAAAATAATAGATTATGTTGGAAAAATTATTACAAATAAACAGGTAGATGAGTCTGATAAGTTTGACAATAAAAAACCAATTTACTTATTTACATTAAACAAAAAATATACTCTTGATGGAGACTATTCTTGGAATACTGCAGGACTAGTTAACCATAGTTGTGATAATAATTGTGATTATAATGGTAAAGGTTTCAAGGTTTGGATTACAGCAATTAGAGATATTAAAAAGGGGGAGGAATTTACTTGTGATTATGGCTTTGGCTTTGATAAAGATTTTAAGCAATTTCCATGTAAATGTAGCTCCAAAAATTGTTGTGGTTACATTGTTAGAGCTGAATCTAGATGGCGAATTAATAAAAAATTTTCAATGGCTAATAAAAAAAAACTAGTAAATTATTCTAGAAAGAAATAAGCCTTCTGGAGGTGCAGGAGGTGCACACAAAACTCTTTTTTTTGATTTCATTACAGTTTCAAATTTTTTTAATGACCATTTTTTTTCTCCTAGATACTTCAAACAACCAACCATCGATCTAACCTGTTGTTGTAAAAAGGATTGAGACTTAAATTCCATCTCAATTTTATTTTTTGATGATCTAATTTTAACTGATTTAATAGTTTTAATTGGGCTCTTAGCATGGCAACTTGAAGATCTAAAAGTTGAATAATCATTAGTTCCAACTAATTTCTTTGCACCTTTTTTTATTAAGTCTAAATCCAAAGGTTTTCTTACATGCCAACCTCTTTGCTTTTCAATTACAGGGGCGCTTATCTGATTAAAAATTATATATTTATAAATTCGTTGTTTGGCTGAAAATCTTGAATGAAATTCATTGCTTCTTTTTTTAATTTTAGTTATTGCAATACCTTTATTATTTAAAAAATGATTAATCGACTTTAAAAATTTTTTTAAATCTATAATTTTATTTTTGCAATCAAAATGAGCTGATTGCTCAATTGCATGAACACCTGTATCTGTTCTGCCTGAACCATTTAAGATTATTTTTTCTTTTAGTAATTTTGAAAGTTTTTCTTGAATTAGCCCTTGAATAGTTGAGCCTTTTTTTTGTATTTGCCAGCCCCTAAAATTTGTACCCACATACTCAATTAGCAACTGATATCGAAACATTTAAATTATTATTCCTTTTCTAATTTGAGAACCAAGCATAAATTCACCAATATTTTGTACTTTTTTTCCCTCTCTTTGAATTTCTTTAATTTTAATTGATTGACTATCCCCACAAGCAACTTCTAAATAATTTGAAACAACCTCCCCTGGATTTCCAATTCCATTGCCAATTTCTGCTTTCAAAATTTTATATCTTTCTCCTTTATGAATAAAGAAAGCACCTGGAACTGGATACAACCCATTAATTTTTCCATTAATATCTTTGGCGTTATTACTCCAATTAATTTCACCTTCTGCTTTTTGAATTTTAGATGCATATGTTGCTTTTGAATGATCTTGTTCTATAAAATTTGCCTTATCTTCCAATATGTCATCAATATTATCTAATATCTTTTCAGCTGCTAGTTGAGATAGTTTGTCTGCAACATCACTAGCATTTAAATTATTTTCTAAATCAATTTTATAAGTATTACATACCGGACCAGTATCTAATTCTTCTGCTATTTTCATAAAACTTATACCTGTTTCTTTATCAAGATTTATTATTGATCTTTGTATAGGTGCCGCTCCTCTCCATTTTGGAAGTAAAGATGCATGAATGTTTATAATTCCCTTTTTTGTTAAATTTAAAAATTCTTTTGGAATTATTTGACCATAAGCTACAACTATTGCAAGATCAGCGTCTATTTTTTTAAAATATTCAAATTCTTCACTATTATTTTTTAAACTCTCGGGTGTTCTAAATTCTAAATTTAAAGTTTCTGCAATGCCTTGAATTGGGGACTTATTTATTTTCTGCCCTCTTTGTGATCTTTGAGGAGGTTGAGTGTATACATGTGAAATTGGGTATCCATTTTGATATAAAGATTTTAAGATAGGCACTGCAAACATTGGCGTACCCATGAAGATAATTTTTTTAGCCATTTCAAACTATGATTCTGTCAGGATTTTTTTTAATTTTTGAAATTTTCTTTATAATCATATCTTTTTTTAACTTCGATAAATGGTCTATTATTAATTTTCCATCTAAATGATTTATTTCATGTTGAACACAAGTTGACAAAAGACCATCAAACTCTCTGGTTTTAATTTTGCCATCAATATCCACATATTCTACTTTACAAATTTTTGGTCTTTGAATTTCAATAAAAGTATCTGGAATAGATAAGCATCCTTCTTCATATACTGACATTTCATCACTAATTTTTTTGATTAAAGGGTTTATAAAGCAAATTGGTTTTTTTTCCTCTTCTTTTGATGAAACATCAACAACTAACACTCTTTTTAGTATACCTACTTGAACAGCTGCTAGACCAATTCCATTTGAATTATACATAGTTTCGAATAAATCATTAATTAATTTTTTTTCATTAACCCCAACTTTTTCTATAGGTTCTGAAATTTTTTTTAATGTTTCATCGGGTACAGTGATAATGTCTCTTATGCTCATGGTTTAAATAGATAAACTAATTTTTAAACTTTTAAAGGCAGAACTTTTAATAAAATTTTATTTCTTATATAATCAATATTTAGTTGATTAAGAGCACTGACTATAAAATATAAAGTATCATCATCTAAAGCCTTAAGTTCATCTTGACCAATAACTTCAATAATTCTGAGTAATGTCGAACCTATTTCATTATTATTGATCATCACCTGAATATCAGTTGGCATTTCAAGGTCATTTATTTCATACAGATTATCGTATTTTTTTGAAATTTCGATACCATCAGATTTAATAGACTCAATAAACATAATATCTTTTTTCGATATAAGATATTTTTTGTTTTTTTTAATTTTCTTTAAATAATTATTTAAATCTTTTTCCATTTTAGATTTTGCAAAATCGCCATTAAAATAATTAACTAATTTTGATTGATGGAGGATATCTTTATTGAATTTGATATCATTTAATTCATCATTCTCTTTAAATGAATAACTAGAATAAAATGTTGTAAAATTAGATGGCACTTCGTTTAGGCTAATTGTATTAAGTAATTTTTTTAATTCATTATCAAATGCGTTCACAAAATTATCTTTTATGAATAAATCTTTCAATAGTTTGATTAATACTAATTTTTTATTGATATCTGACTCTAAAAGAATTTTTTGATAAACTAATGCTCTGGCCTCTACACTTGAAAGAGACTTGTAAGACTCTAAAGCATTTAAAAGTTGATTAATGTTAAATTGAAATCTTTTATATAAGGAAAATAAATCTTCCTCCGAATAATTTTTATCATGGGTAGCTTTTTCAATTAATGAAATTTTTTCAAATTCGACAATATCTATTTCTTCAATATCAAATAGTAAATTTGAGGTAGATAAATATTTCCATATCAATGGGTTAGTATTTTTTTTTGGTTCAAAAATAAAATCTGGATTTGTTCTGTGTGCTAAGTGAAAATTTAAAATTGAATCTTCTGAAATAGTCAAATCAGGCTTATCAGTCAAACCAAATAAGTAATTAAGTTTATTCTCAAAATATTTATCTTTAAAACCAAGTTCTTTTTTTAAATCTAATATCAATTGTGCTTCTTCTATTTTTCCTTCATTTACTAAACAGTAAAGATTAAATTTTGACAAATATTCATCAAGAATAACTTCTGTATTTTTTAAAAATAATTCACATGCTTTCTCAATATTGGATTCGGATAGGTATAGATCAACAAAATATCGACTTAGATTTGGGTGAAGGTTTAATATTTGATTTTTAATTAAATACTCTTCTATTAAATCCATATTCTTATTTTTAATAAGCCAGTTAGATTTGATTTTTATAAATTCATTCTCTGTAATATTAATTTCAGGATAATAAGAATTAGTTAGCATTATTATGTTCATTAATTCTGAGGCATCTTCAGATAAATCTAATTTTTCTAAATTAGAAAAAAGATCTTTAAGCTGATCACCATTTGAATTACTCCATAAATCAATTTTAAGATCATAATCTTCTGGATCATAAAGTCCTATAATTTTTATCTCTTGAGAGTCTAAAGATGAGTCTAATTGGACTGTATCAGTTTCTCTTTGTGATTGTAGGTCATAAATACTAGATTGTGTTATTTCTCCATTATCAACTTCTTTAATATTTTCGTTATTTTCAGAATCTTTTTTTTCAATCTTATTTTGATTTATGTTCCAAATGTCTACAGGCTTATCTTCAGCATTAGTACCAAAACTGATTAAAAAAATAATTATTAGAATTGGTAAATGATTACTATTTAACAATTTTAAAATTTTCATTAGGAATAATTTTTTCTATTTCTTTTTTTGGGGCTGGAAAATCTATTTTACTTAAAAGAAAAACCGTTCCAAAAAATAAAACTACAAACAAACCTAGTTTTATAATTAAAAGGGTAGCTTTCTTGCTGGAACTTGTATTTCTTGTAAATTGCATATAACGTTGGTTAAAATCAAATTAAGACATATTTGTGTTTTTTCAATACAGAAACTTATGAAATCAAAAGAAAATTTAGTTTTTTTAGGGATGATGGGTTCAGGTAAGTCATCTATAGGCTTAATGGTATCTAAAAAACTTAATATTGATTTTGTAGATATAGATCAAGAAATCGAAAAAAAAATAGGAATGACAATTTCAAAAATATTTGAAAACCAAGGTGAAAAATATTTCAGAGAAGTTGAGGAAATGATTACACTAAAATTATTAAAAAAAAATAAAATAGTAATTTCTCTTGGTGGAGGAGCTTTTTTAAATAATAAAATTAAAAAAGAAGTTTTAGATAATCATATTTCGTTTTGGTTAAAATGGGATATCAAAACATTGGTTAATAGAATTCAAAATAGTCAAAAAAGACCTATTGCTTTAAAAGCATCAAAAAATGAATTAATAGATTTAATTAAAAAACGATCTATTGTTTATTCAAAAGCTATGTATAAAATTGATTGTGAAAATCTTACAAAAAATGAAATTACTAAAAATATAACAAAAATTTATGAAGCCTATTAAATTAATCGTTAAAACTAAATCAGATAGTTATCCTATATTAATTGGTTCAAATATAATTAAAGATCTCACATTACACCTAAGAAAAAATTCAATCAATTTTAATAAATGTCTTTTAATAATAGATAAGAATGTTCCAAAAAAAATGATTTCAAAAATAACAAGATCTTTAAAAAAAAAAGAAATATCTAAATTTTTATTTAACGCTAACGAGAAAAATAAAAATTTAAATAACGTTAATAAAATTTTACAAGTTTTACTCAATAAAAACTTTTCGAGACTTGACTGTGTGATCACGGTCGGTGGTGGTATTACTGGAGATGTTGGTGGGTTTGTTGCTAGTTTATATAAAAGAGGCCTGAAGTTTATAAACATACCAACAACGCTATTGTCTCAAGTTGATTCATCCGTGGGTGGTAAGACAGGTGTTAATACTAAAGAGGGTAAAAATCTTTTAGGAAGTTTTTATCAACCAAAAATAGTTATTAGTGATACTGAATTTTTAATGTCTTTACCAAGAAGAGAGGTTATTTGTGGATATGGTGAAATTTTTAAACATTCTCTAATTTTAAATAAAGTTTTTTATAAATATTGTAATAAAAATTGTTTCAAAATTTTAAATTTAAAAAGTCCTTATATAGAAAAAGCTATTTTTGAAAGTTGTAAAATTAAAAAATTAGTAGTGGAAAAAGATGAAAAAGAAAAAGGTATGAGAAAGATATTAAATTTCGGGCACACTTTTGCGCATGCTTTTGAAGCAACTCTTGGTTATTCTCAAAAGCTAAATCATGGTGAAGCAGTAATATTGGGAATAGTAACCTCATTAAATTTTAGTCTTGAAATGAAATTAATTAAACCAAAAGAATACAATCAAATAATGCAGCATATACTTAAATTAAATCTCCCATCAGATATTAAAAAAATTTTTATACCTAAGAAATTAGAAACAATTTTATCTTTCATGATGAAAGACAAAAAAAATATTTCTGAAAGAATAAATCTTATATTGTTAAAAAAAATTGGCTTAACTGTCATAAATAATGAATACGATAATCAAAAAATTAAAAAATTTTTAAAAAAACAGCTAGCTAATTAGAATTTGTAAGGAATGAATGTATTCTCTCATTTCTTTATCTAAAACTTTGTAGATTTTTTTATTACTTTGAATTTTATTAAGTTTTTTTAATTCATCACAACTAATGATCAATTTTAAATGAAACTTTCCCTCTTGGTGACCTGAATGATTTTTATGGAGAAATGATTTATCTTCAACTTCAATTTTTTCAATTACAATTTCATTATTTAATTTTTTTTTTACGATTGCAATTAAGTTATTTATATCCATAAATATAAAATACTATATCATGAAAAATATTTGTGACTGGAATAATTGTAAAGAAATAGGTGAGTATAAAGCGCCGCTAGAAAAAGATAATAGCAAAAAGTATCGAATGCTATGTTTAGAACATGTAAAAGAATTTAATAAAAATTGGAATTATTTCTCAGGAATGAATGATAAGCAAATCATGGATTTTCTAAAATCAGATATGATTTGGCACAAACCTACACAAAGCTTTAGCTCTTCTGATAATTTTTTTAAAGTTTTGTGGAATAACACACTTAAAGATGAGTTAGATAAAGATAAACTTAATGGCGATTATGATCATATGCGTCAATTTAAATTTAATCATAAAGACATTAAAGCGTTTAGTATTTTAGGGGTTTCTGTAGGCTTAGGATGGAAAAAAATACAAGACAAGTTCAAATTACTTGTCAAAAAATTTCACCCAGATATAAATGCTGGAAACAAAAAATATGAAGAAAAACTAAAACTAATCACTTTAGCTTATACACAACTTAAAAATACTTATAGAGAAAAAATTGATACCAAATCTTGACATACAGCCTGATATAAAAGTTTCATTAAAACAAACCTTTGGCATCGATTCAGAAATGGAAGTGGATGCATTTTCAAAAAAAAATGAATTTGTTCCTGAGATTGATAAAAGTTATAAATTCGATAGAGATACAACATTAGCAATTATATCTGGTTTCGCTTTTAATAAGAGAGTATTGGTTCAGGGCTATCATGGTACAGGAAAATCTACTCATATAGAACAAATAGCAGCAAGACTTAACTGGCCTTGTATTCGAGTTAACTTAGATAGTCACATAAGTAGAATTGATTTAATTGGAAAAGATGCAATTGTCTTAAAAGATGGAAAACAAGTCACCCAATTTAATGAAGGGATTTTACCCTGGTCTATACAAAATCCGGTAGCACTTGTTTTTGATGAATATGATGCTGGAAGACCAGATGTAATGTTTGTAATTCAAAGAGTTCTGGAAGCGGAAGGTAGTTTCACTCTTTTAGATAAAAATAAAGTTATTAAACAAAATAAATTTTTTAGATTATTTGCTACATCTAATACAATTGGTCTCGGTGACACTTCAGGTCTTTATCATGGAACCCAACAAATAAATCAAGGTCAGATGGATAGATGGAATATAGTTACAACTTTAAACTATCTAAGTCTAGAAAGAGAAATGGATATTGTTTTAGCTAAAAATAAAAATCTTAATAATGCTAAAGGTAAAGAAAAAGTTGCAAATATGATAAAAGTGGCTTCATTGACAAGAAAAGGATTTATTGCAGGTGATATTTCAACAGTGATGAGTCCAAGAACAGTCATGCACTGGGCTGAAAATTCAGAGATTTTTAAAGATACCGGTTATGCTTTTAGAGTAACTTTTCTTAATAAATGTGATGATATTGAAAAAAATACTATCGCAGAATATTATCAACGATGTTTTGGTGAAGAATTACCAGAGTCACTGATCAATATTCAAATTTAATGAGTAATAAAGCAAGTAATTTAAAAGAAAAAATCAGAATTGCTTTAACGTCAACGGCAAAAGTAATCTCTGACGATTTTGTCATAAATGAAAAAAACTCTAAAAATGAAAAGTCAAAAGATTCCAGCTCAATTGAAGTAGAGGCCTTAACGAGTCCAGCTGACTTTATTAGATTACGTGCCGAAACAGACTCTGCTGCTTTAAAAAAAAAATTCTCTAATAATGCAATTTATAGAAAAAACTTACCATCTTCTGCTTCATGTAGATCGCTTTATAACATTGCTGAAAAAATAAGGTATGAGTCTCTAGGTGGAAAGATGCTAAAAGGGATAGAAAAAAACTTTAGTGATAATTATACTCAAATAATTAACCATAAAAGAAAAGATCAATTAAAAACTAAAGAAGATGTTTCTGTAAGTGAAGCATTTGAACTTTATATGCTAAAAACTTTTCATCAAATTCAATTAAATTCTTTAACAACAAAAATGCTTAATTTTTGGGAAAAAGATTTTGAAAATTCAATTGGTAAACACAAGAAATTCTTACAAAACAATTTAGACGATCAAAACAATTATAGTTCAAGATTTTTAAAGATTTTAGAGGAAATGGATATTTTTCAAAGTGATCTAGAAGATGAAAAAAAAGAAGAAAATCAAAATCAAGGACAAGAGAATCCCTCAAATGATGATCAGGATAAAGAGTCAGAAGACACTAAAGATGAAAATGATGAACAAGAAACTCAAGCAAGTTTAGATGCTGATTACAATGTTGATGAATTTAATTTAGATGAACAACTTTCAGAAAGTGAGTCAAATGAACAAAGTTCAGAACAAATTATTCAAAAAAATATTGATAACATTAATTTAGATTATAAAGTTTTTACTACACAATATGATGAAATTATAAAGGCTGAAAATTTAGAGAATGCTGATGAGGCATCTAAACTTAGAAAAAGTTTAGACCAACAATTAGTTGGTTTTCAAGATATTATAACCAAACTTGCTAATAAACTTCAAAGACAATTGCTTGCTAAACAAAATAGAGCATGGGAATTCGATTTAGAAGAAGGTTTATTAGATAGCTCAAAATTGCCAAGAATTATAATGGATCCTTATAATTCCCTTTCATTTAAGAAAGAAAAAGATTTAGAATTTAAAGACACAATCGTAACTTTACTAATTGATAATTCTGGCTCAATGAGAGGAAGGCCTATCACAATTGCTGCTATTTGTGCTGATATATTATCGAGAACTCTCGAAAGATGTTCTGTCAAAGTTGAAATACTAGGTTTTACAACTAAAAATTGGAAGGGTGGCCAAAGTAGAGAATTATGGAATAAAAATTCAAAACCCAAAACACCTGGTAGATTAAATGATTTAAGACACATAATATATAAAAGTGCTGACACTCATTGGCGTCAAGTTAAAAACAATTTGGGTCTCATGCTTAAAGAAGGTTTGCTTAAAGAAAATATTGATGGTGAAGCAATTTCATGGTCATACAATAGAATAAAAAAAAGAAAAGAAGAAAGAAAAATTTTAATGGTCATTTCTGATGGTGCGCCAGTTGATGATTCTACTCTATCTGTAAACTCAGGTGATTTTTTAGAAAAACATTTAAAGAAAATGGTAAAATTTATAGAAAATAAAACTGAAATAGAAATTTTGGCCATTGGAATTGGGCATGATGTTTCAAGATATTATGATAAAGCAATAAAAATTACTGACGTAAATGAGTTAGGAGATGTAATGATATCTCAACTAAGTAACTTATTCGATACAAAAAAAAGATTGCACTAAATATTAAATAAATTTTTATTGCTCCATCTTATAATAACTTCAGCACCACTTCTTGTTTCAGAATTTCTACAATTAACAGAAGCAAAATTTTTTTCTAAAAGAGTTTTACCTATAAACAATCCAAGACCTAAACCTATTTTATTTTTTTTAATTGAATAATTTGATTTTAAATATGGTTCTCCAATCTTTGACAAAACATCCCTGGGGAATCCGTCTCCATCATCCTCGATTGTTATCTCTGTGATCTCGCTATCACTTTTTAAATTTATATAAATGTTTGCTGAAGAAAATTTATTAGCATTTCCTATAAAATTTCTTAAACCGTAAATAATTTCTAAAGATTTTGTTATCTTTTTAAAATTTGAGTATTGATCAAAATTTAGAATAAAATTTTTTTTACTAATCTCTTTAAAAGATAAAATAATTTCATTTAATATGTCTTTCATTGTGAGATCCTTATCAATAAAATCATCTTCTTCGACCGGATTTAAACTTAATTTTTTTAAAATTTTATTACATCTTTCTATTTGGCTTGATAATAACTCAATATCTTTTTCAATATCTTTTTGTCCTTTAAATTGCTTAGCTAAATCTTGAGCTATAATTTTGATTGTTGAAAGAGGTGTTCCAAGAGAGTGAGCTGCTGCTGCTGCTTGACCACCTAATGATAAAAGTTCGTGTTCTTTTGCCATCACTTCTTCCATTTTACCTAGGGCTTCTTTTCTTAATCTAGATTGTGTTCCAAATAACATGGCAAAATAATTTAAAAAAATTAAAGCAATAATTAAAGAAACTGTAATAGAATAATGATAAAGTGGATCTATATGAAAATGGTCGCTTATTGGACCAGGTAAGTCATTCGAATAAAACGTAAGAAATAAAATCGAAACTGTGGTTAGAAATACTAGTAAATAATTAGTTTTATAACTTAAGTTTGATGAAGAAAATACACTTGGAATCAGTAAGAAAATTACAAATGGATTGTTAGTACCTCCTGTTAAATAAAGTAATGCACTTAATTGCAATATATCTATAAGTAAAAAAATAAATGCTGATCTGTCTGATAATTGAGTTTTGTTATAAATAAAAATCAAATATATATTACTTAAAATTCCAAATAAAATTATTATATTTGAAATTAAAAAATTAAATTCAAATCCTAAAAAAAAATATACAAAATTAACTGATATAAGCTGGCCAATTATACCTATCCATCTTAAATTGATATAAATTGATTTTTTAAAAAAATGGTATTTTGAAGTTATAAAAAACTTCATTATTAAATATCAAGATTTTGAACATTTATAGCATTAGAGATAATAAAATCTTTTCGTAATGCAACATCATTACCCATTAGTGTATGTATTAAATTTTGATCTTTTTTGAGATCTTTTGAGTATTTGACTTGAAGTAAATTACGAGATTCTGGGTCAAGTGTTGTGTTCCATAGTTCTTCTGGATTCATTTCACCTAAACCTTTAAATCTTTGAATATTCATTTTGGACTTTTCTATATCCAATGCTCTTAAAAATTCCTTAGAGCCTTTCTTAATTTTTTTTAGTCCTTTATTATTTTCAATAATATAGTCTTCCAATTCTTTTTCATCTTTTATGTATATTCCTTTGGAGCCTTTGTTTATTTTGAATAAGGGTGGCTGAGCTAAATATACGTGTCCATTTTCAATTAATTTATTAAATGGTTTATTATTAAAAAAAGTCAATAATAACGCCCTTATATGTGAGCCATCTACATCGGCATCAGTCATAATAATAATCTTACCGTATCTCAAATCTTTTAGATCTAGTTCTTGAGCTTTTGGATCTAAGCCTAGAGCATTTATTAAAGTAACTATTTCATTTGAAGAAATCATCTTTGATAAAGCTTTGGTTTGTTGGTTGGCCCCATTAGCATTACCATTTTTTTTTAATTTTATATCCTCAACGTAAGTATTTAAAATTTTTCCTCTTAATGGCAAAACTGCCTGGTTAGATCGATTTCTTCCTTGTTTTGCTGAACCACCTGCTGAATCTCCCTCAACAATAAACAATTCTGTACCTTCCTGTTTACCAATTTGACAATCTGCTAATTTACCCGGTAAGCCACTTAATTCTAAAGCACCTTTTCTTCTGACATTCTCTCTGGCCTTTCTTGCAACATCTCTTGCCATAGCAGCCTGAATAATTTTTGCCAATATAATTTTTGATACTGATGGGTTTTGATCAAACCAAATAGATAATTTTTCATTCACGACAGTCTCAACAATCATTCTTACCTCTGAAGAAACAAGTTTATCTTTTGTTTGTGAAGAAAATTTTGGATCAGGAATTTTTGTAGATAAAACACAAGTTAATCCTTCTTTTATATCGTCACCAGAAATTGTTAATTTACTTTTCTTTAAAAGATTATGTTCATTAGCATATTTGTTGATTATTCTAGTTAATGCACTTCTAAATCCTAAAACATGTGTGCCGCCATCTTTTTGATAAATATTATTTGTATAAGGAAGAACATCTTCAGAATATCCTGAATTCCATTTTAATGAACATTCAATTTCAATGTTATCTTTCTTCCCTTCAATATAAATTGGTTTTTTAAATAAATCGTTACCATTTTTATTTTGTAATTTTTCTCTTTTTTCATCTAAAAATTCAACGAATTCAATAACTCCCCCATCAAATTTAAAATCTTGAACTTTTTCTTTTTTTTGAGAACCATCTATAAAAGTAATTTTTATTCCTTTATTAAGAAATGCCAGCTCGCGCATTCTTTTTATCAAGATATTTCCACTAAATTTTATTGAAGAAAAAACTTCTTTTGAGGGAAGAAATGTTATTTGGGTGCCTGTTTCTTTAGATTTTCCAATTTCTTTTAGTGATTTTTTTGCTTCCCCATCTCTAAATTCTATATAATACTTTTTATTGTCTCTATTAATCTCTAATTCTAATTTTTCAGATAAAGCGTTTACAACTGAAACACCTACACCATGCAAACCTCCTGAAACTTTGTATGAGTCGTGATCAAACTTTCCACCTGCATGTAATTGTGTCATGATTACTTCTGCTGCAGATTTTTTTTCTCCTTTGTGAATATCAACTGGAATACCTCTTCCATCATCTTTAACAGTAATTGTCCCATTTGGATTAATTTTTACACAAATATTCTTACAATAGCCTGCTAAAGCCTCATCAATTGAGTTATCAACAACTTCATAAACCATATGGTGTAAACCAGTTCCATCATCGGTATCACCAATATACATCCCAGGCCTTTTTCTTACAGCCTCAAGACCTTTCAGTACTTTAATTGAGTCAGCTTGGTATGTGTTATTATTTGGCATTATAATTGTTTTTGAAAGATAATTTATAGCATTTTTTATTAAAAAAATCTTATTTTATATTTCAAATATTCACATTTAAAAAACTTAAATCTACTATTTAAATTTTAATATGAGCAAACCACTTGGTTTTTTTTAAATTCTTTTTTTCTTTTAGAAAGATTTCCTTCTTGTGATTCCATGCAAATAGAAAAGTGTAATCTGGAATATTTTTTCTAAAGTGATCAACGGAAACAATGGGTATATGTGTTCCTGGAGAAAACGTATAAATTTTGTTTGGTGTCGTATCACATATAAAATCAATATGTTTATTATCAATATTACAATAATTTAAGATTGTAGTGCTTTTAGAGGTAGCAGCATAACCTGCAATCTTTTTACCTTTTTTTAACATTCCAAAAATTTTATTTCTTAATTTTTTTTTTGAAATTTCACATTTCTTTTTAAACTGTAAACATCCTTTAATCGAGTGAATCTTTTTTTGTTTTTCTTGTACTAAAAATTTCAAAACATTCTTGCTAATATTATGTTCTCCAGATCTACCAACTACATACCGCATTGAACCACCATGTGTTTTTTGAGGGACAACATTTATTAAATCAAAGTTATATAATTTAAAAATTTTCATTATCGAGCTTACAGAAAACATAAATATATGTTCATCGTAAATTTGATCATAAGAAGTTTTTTCATACATTGAACCTAAATAAGGCTCCTCAAAAATGAAGAGGCCTTTTCTTTCTAATAAAAAATCAATTCCTTTAATTAAATCTGGCATATCTGGAATATGACAAATCGCATTTGCTGCACAAATCAAATCAGTTTTTTTATAAAATTTCTTCATTCTTTTTATATTTTGATAATTGAAAAAACAATTTTTAGTATTAATTCCATTTCTTTTTGATAATTTTGCAACATTATATGAAGGTTCAATACCGAGGGTATATATTTTATTTTTTTTAAAATTACTTAAGAAAGTCCCATCATTAGAACCTATCTCGACAAGAATTTTTTTATTTTTAAGATATTTTTTTTTAATCCATTCCGAATATTTTCTAAAATGATCAATCATTCCTTTAGAACTTCCAGTAAAAAAAGGGTAGTTTTTATTAAACATCATTTTTGGTTTTGGGTGACTATTAAGTTGAAATAAAGAAATATCTTTGGAAAAACCAACCTCCATATTAAAAAAATATTCTTTTTTAAAATTCTTTTTTTTTAAAAATCCATTAGCTATTGGCATTTTTCCAAAGGACATAAATGGTTTAATTTTTTTTTTTGTGACTTTGCAAATCATTTAAATATTTCTTAATAATTTCATTGTATCCCTAATATCTCTTTCAATATTAGAATTTAAAATTAATCCATATCTGTTAATTTTTTTTTGACTAACATGATAAGAGAGTTGATTCATAATTTGAGACTTAACAAGTTTTATATTTATATTTTTTTTATATTTTCTGATTTTTGTAATTATTTGATTGACTGTATAATTGCCAGACAAAACATTAAATATATCATTATGAAAAAAATTTTTTTCAATACAGAATTTAAAAACCTTGAAGGCATCTTTTAAAGACAAATACGGTCTATATTGATGAAGTGCTGTTTTATAGACATTAATGTCCGCATTAATAGATGCATTAAAACAAAATTTATTTACTGCTGTATGAAATCTAATCCCCTTAGAAACTCCTGAAATTGTCCCAAATCGAAAGCTGTTATATCTTAAAAATTTATTTTCTTTTTTTAACATTTTTTCTTCAATAAGCTTAATGTCTGCATATGGAGATTGTGGTTTTAAATATTTTTGTTCACAAGTTTCATCAACAATTTTAGCTTGTTTACCATAAACGCTGGTGGATGAGATATGTATCAATTTGGCTTTTGTTCTTTTGCAAAATCTAATTATTGTTTTAAAGCATGAAATGTTATTTTCATACATTACATTTTTTTTTCCAAAACTTTGTTCTGCATTGGTCATTGATGCCAAGTGAATTACAAAATCAATATCTTTAAGATCATCTAAACTTTTTTTATTTGTTAAATCTCTGATTAAAAATTTTAAATTATTTTTTTTTTTGGAATTAAATATTGAATCAAATCTATTTGAATCAAGATTATCAACAATAAAAGTTTTTTTGATATTCTTAATCTTATTAACATTCTCTGCAAGATATGAGCCTATGTGTCCACAACAACCTGTTATAAGTAAGTTCATTTTTTCTTTTTAATAATTTTTAAAAATTGATTATAATTTTCTATATAATCATGATATTCGTATTCTCTATCGCAGAAGACCATTAAAATACTATTGTTTGTTTTAAATTTTATTTTACACCAGGTTTTTGGATTTATCTGAATGCCTTTTTTTTTTCTATAATCAATAACAATTTTACGTTTAATATTTTTATTCTCATATCTAATTTCCATAGTACCAAATATAGGTATTAAAAATTGTTTACATTTAAAATGTGCATGATCACCTCTAATAAAATTTTTATTACCGTAAATTAAAAAAATTCTTTTAGTTTTAAATGGTATATCAAATTTTAATGAGAAGGGCGTTAATGTCCCACTTTTTTTGGTATATTTTTTAAATACATACTTTTTCATAAAATAATTTTATATATTGATTGTAAAATATAACTATCTATTTTTTTCAATAAATATTGAAAGAAAATTAAAATATATATGGCGGAGAGAATGGGATTCGAACCCATGAAAGAATTTCTCCTTTACACGCTTTCCAAGCGTGCGCCTTCAACCACTCGGCCACCTCTCCATAGATTAAGGTAATATAAATGACTTATATTTTTCATAATTAGAAACAAGATATTTTGGGAAAGAGTTGTCCAGTTCAATTTTCTTATATTGGTGTCCTCTCTCAAAAAGGTCAATTTTCTTATCTATTTTGGATTTGATAATATTTACATCTGAAAATTTTTTTTCACTAAACTCAGAATGAGCGAATGTTTTTAATTTTAATGATATTAATTCAGGCTCCATAATATTATTAAAATGCCATCCTCCATCTTTAAATATCTCAATATTTTTTTCTTTATCGAATCTTAAAAAATTATATTTCAAATTCTTAGACTTAACTTTTTGTCTCATGAAATCAATGGACTTTAAGTTTTTTTTTTGACTAACCCTTGTTCCTTCCCAGGGGGTTTCGAATGGATTGAATAGATTAAACTTAAAATTAAAACAATCTTGAAAAAAAATACCATATTTTTTTTTTAAATTAAAATTAATAAGTAAACTTGGATTTGGTATTTCATCTGGGTCTGAAAAAAAAACTAAGTCATTTTCCCTAACAAATGAATCTAAACTATTCAATAAAAACTCTCTCTGAATGGCTTGATTATTCCATATATCACTCTCATTTGGAAATGGCTTATCTAATACAACATACTTAACTTTATTATTTTTTAAAAATTTTAAATCAAAATTTAACTTTTTTGGATTGTTTCTATGATCATATTTTGATTCACAGACAACAAAAAAATCAACATGATCTTTTAAAATATTAAACCTTAAATCAAACATTAATTTATTATCAAAAAAGGTTATGCAATCTATTAATTTATTATTATTCATTAATCCAACTATTGAGTAATTTTGTATTAAATAAGATTTCTTTTTTATTTATACCAGGAAAAGAGGACTCAGTTTTGTTATCTATAATATCCTTGCTTATATTTTCAATTTCTAATGAATAAATATTTTTTTGGTTTTCAAAATTCATTATTTTATTAGTCTTTCCAACTATTTCTATTTTAGGTTGTTCGGAATTCCAAATATTTTCCAAAATAATTTTTCCATTCTCACCAAGAATAACTGTTTTTTTTCCAATGTCGTCCCTAAACGAAACTGTAATATTTGATATAAATTTATTATCAAAATTTATTTTTGCAAAACTGTGTACATCAATATCAGAATATAAGTAATCGGTTTGAATATCTGTTAATTTATAATTTGTCATATCAATATTATCTATTAAAGAAGCAACTAATAAACTCATGGATGTAGTATAACAACCAAGATCTAGGATAACTCCTCCTCCTAGTTTCTTATTAAAAATTCTTTTATTTTTATCTATTTTTTTCCTAAAGCTAAAAAAATTTTTTTTTTTAATAAATTTGATCCCAAAATTTGACTCCATTGAAATAGGTTTTCCTATTCCACTAGACTTGATAATTTTTATCATTTCACTTATTTGTGGATGATATCGATACATATATCCTTCACCAAAAAATATGTTTTTTAAATTTTTATGATTAAATATTATTTCTGCTTCTTTAAGTGAAACGAATGCAGGTTTTTCAACAAGGATATTCTTATTTTTTTCAATCGCTTTTAATATCCATTCAAAATGAAATGAGTTTGGTAAAGCTATATAAACAATGTCTATATCTTCATTTTCTAATAATTTTTGATAAGAATTGTAAAGATTTTCTTTCTCAATATTAAAATTTTGTTTAAATTTAATTAATTTTTCATTAGATGTGCTTGCTGCAGCTATTAAATCTGCGTTATCTGAATTATAAAATGACTTTGCAAATTCAAATGCTATATTTCCTAAACCTATAATGCCCCATTTAACTATATGTTTCATTTATCGATAATAAATTACAATACATGATTAAGAATAAATTAAAATTGTATTATAAAGCCTCAATTCAGATTTTTTTTAAATATATATATGGAAAAATATTAATTTCAAATACAAGAGCCAAACTTATAAAAAAAGAAAAAATTAATGTTTCATCATTTAAAACATATAATGACAAAAACTATTATTTTTATAAAATCAAAAATGCAAGAATTTATACTGATAATAATGAAAACGTAGCAGTAATTAAAAATAATTTTATTTTACCATTTGTGTCTTTTCAACTAACAAATGGAAATTTAAAAAAAATAAAATATAATTCTGTATTGAGAATAGGTACCCCTTCTTTTATCAGAAAAATTAAAGGAAAAGTTTTTAATCTCTGTCAAGGAGATAGTGGAAATAACTTCTTTCATTTTCTATTTGATATAGTTCCTAAAATTTACCTTTTGAGTTTAAAAATAGATTTGAAAAAAATAAATTATTTCTATGTTTCTGATCCAAAAAAATGGCAAATTAAAATTTTTAAAATTTTAGGTATTAATAAAGAAAAACTATTAAGTAGTAAAAAAAATAATCATATTTTTGCGGAAGAAATTTTTGCTGTTGATCATCCTTGGTATGATAAAGGTTATATTCAAGAAAATGTTAAGAAAATTCCTAAGTGGGTAATTCAAAAAAATAGGGAGTTTTTTTGGGATAATTCAAAACAAAAATTTAAAAATAAAATTTTTTTAGATCGATCTAAATCTAAATATAATCACTGTCAAATCAATAATCTAAACGATATTAAAAATTTAGTTTTAAGAAAAAATTTTAAATTATGCAAACCAGAAAATTTATCCTTTAAAAAACAAATAAATTTATTTAAAAGTTCTTCTGTTGTTATTGGTGCTCATGGTGCAGCTTTTTCAAATATAATTTTTTGTAAACCTGGAACAAAAATAATTGAAATAATTCCAGCTGATCATCCTAATAAAAAATGTGAGAGAATTAGTAAAATTTTAAAATTAAAGTACTTCAGAATTGAGACTATACCAGACAATTCTGATAAAAATTATCCATTTAAAATAAATCTTAGTAATAAAAACTTTAAACTTATTGAAAAAATAATTAATCTTTAGGAATTTTTAAAACACCTATAAATGCCTCTTGGGGTATTTCAACCCGACCAAATTGTTTTGATCTTGCTTTTCCTTTTTTTTGTTTTTCTAACAACTTTCTTTTTCTGTCTGTAGCACCACCACCATGAATTTTTGTTAACACATCTTTTTTAAATCCTTTTATAGTCTCTCTTGCAATAATTTTTCCTCCGATTGCAGCCTGGACAGGTATCATGAAATTATGTCTTGGAATTAAATCTTTTAATTTTTCACAAACTTCTCTCCCAGTTTTTTGGGCAAAATCCTTGTGTATCATCATGGCTAATGCATCAACTGGCTCCCCATTTACTAAAATTCCTAACTTTACTAAATCTCCTTCTCTATAATCGGCTATTTCATAATCAAAACTTGCATATCCACTTGTCATAGATTTAATTCGATCATTAAAATCGAAAACAACTTCATTCAGAGGAAGTTCATAACTTAAAACAGCCCTATTTCCCGAATAAGTCAAATTTGTTTGGATACCTCTTTTATCCTGACAAAGTTTAATAATTGAACCTAAATATTGATCAGGCGTAATAACTGTCGCTTTTATCCAAGGTTCTTCAATAGATTTAATTAAAGTTAAATCTGGGAGACTTGATGGGTTTTGTAAATCTAGGGTTTTGCCGCTATTTAAATTTATTTTGTAAACTACTCCTGGAGTCGTAGTTAATAAATTGACATCAAATTCTCTCTCTAACCTCTCTGTAATTATTTCAAGATGAAGTAATCCTAAAAAACCACACCTAAAACCAAGTCCAAGAGCCGAGGAAGATTCTGCTTCAAAAGAAAAACTTGCATCATTTAATTGTAATTTTGCTAAACCATCTTTTAACTTTTGATATTCTGAGCTATCAACTGGAAATAATCCACAAAATACTACAGGTTTACTAGGCTTGAAACCAGGTAAAGCATCAACTTTAGGTTTTGAAGCGTCACAAATTGTATCTCCAACTTTTGTTTCAGATAAAACCTTAATGCCAGTAGTTATAAATCCAATTTCACCTGCATTTAATTCATTTATATCCTTAGCTTTTGGAGTAAAAACACCAACCTTTTCAATAATATAATCTTGATCTGTTGAAAGCATTTTTATTTTCATATTTTTTTTTAATTTTCCATTAACTACTCTTACTAATATTACAACTCCGAGATAGGTATCATACCAACTATCAACTAATAAACATTTAAGATCATTAGATGGTTGACCTTTTGGTCCAGGTAATAAAGTTATAATTTTTTCTAAAATATCCTCAATACCCTCTCCTGTTTTTCCAGAACAAGGAACAGCATTATCAGTATCTATTCCTATTACATCTTCAATTTGTTGTTTTGTGCGATCAATATCAGATGCTGGTAAATCTGTTTTATTTAAAACAGGGATAATTTCATGATTAATATCTAGTGCTTGGTAAACGTTAGCTAATGTTTGAGCTTCTACGCCTTGTGTACTATCGACTATTAATATTGATCCCTCACAAGCATATAATGATCTACTAACTTCGTAACTAAAATCAACATGTCCAGGTGTATCAATTATATTTAATATGTATTCTTTACCATTTTTAGCTTTAAAATTTAATTTAACTGTTTGAGCTTTTATTGTAATTCCTCTTTCTCTTTCTATATCCATTGAATCAAGAACCTGGGCTTTCATCTCTCTTTCGGTCAGTCCACCACATTTATGAATAATTCTATCTGCTATAGTAGATTTTCCATGATCAATATGGGCAATAATTGCAAAATTTCTAATATGATCGATAGAGTTCATAATTTCTATGATCTAATCTTAGCACCAGTTTTATTTTCAACTGTTTTAATTATTAAATTATTAATATTTTCTAAATCACTATCATTCAAAGTTTTTTCAGATGATTGGATTGTTACACTGATTGCAATTGATTTTTGATTTTCTGGAATATTTTCACCCTCATAAATATCAAAAACTTTTATGTTGCTGATTAAGTTTTGATCTACACTTGAAACGGCATTAATTAAATCTTGAGCTTTAATATCTTTGCTTACAATAAATGCGAAATCTCTTTCAGATTTCTGAAAATCTGAAACATTAAAGCTTATTTTTTGATTATTTAATGTTTTTTTTGGAAGTTTCAAATTATCCATTAAAATTTCAAATCCTACTAGAGACTCTGTTTTTATATCTATACTTTTTAAAATATTAGGATGAATTTCACCAAAGTAAGCAACTACTTTATCTTTTCCTTTATTCAAAAATAGCCTACCTGACTTACCGGGATGATAATAATTCGGGGTTTCACTATCTATAAAAAAATTTTCAGAATTGTATCCAGCCTCAACTAAAGTTTGAACTACGTCTCTTTTAACATCAAATACATCGACATTTCTCTCTTTATCAATCCAAGATGATCTATATTTTTTACCTGCTGATAAGCCACAAATTACAGTACTTTGTTGTCCTGGATTATAACCAGTAAAAATTGGTCCTATTTCAAATATTGATAAATCTTTAAAGCCTCTATCAAGATTTTTATTAATATACATAATTAAATTTGAGAATATTGAATTTCTTAAAACTCCTAACTCAGAGCTTATAGGATTAACAATCTTAATCTCTTCATTTGCCCCTTTAAAGTAATTATTAAAATTTGAGTCTGTAAATGACCATGTAATTGTTTCTAAATAACCTTTTGATGCAATTGCTCTTTGTAGAAAATGAAATAATTTTTGAGATTGAGTTAAGGTAGATTTCGTTCTTTCCTTAATTGGATCTATAATTTTTATCTTTTCATAACCACTTATTCTCACTAATTCTTCAACAACATCAATTTCCTGTATAATATCAGGTCTCCAAGATGGTACTGTAAGCTTCAAATATTTTTTTTCTTTTTTAGATTTAAAACCAAGATCTTCCAAAATTTTAATCATTTCTTTATCAGAAATTTTAAAGCCAGATATTTTTTTTAATAAATTAGGATCAAATTTAATTATTTTTGTTTTATAATTTTTAATTTTTTGAACATCTATTTTACTAATTTCACCTCCGCAAATTTCTTTAATCAATAATGCTGCTTTATTTAAACCATCTTCAATAGATAATGGATCAATGCCTCTCTCGAACCTAAATTTTGCATCTGTATCTATATTTAATTTTTTTGCTGTATTCCTTATAGATGTAGGCTCAAAGTAAGCTGATTCTAATAATATATTTTTCGTATCAAATTCTGTACCTGATCTTGTTCCCCCAATAATTCCACCTAGGCCTAAAACACCCTTGTTATCGGTTATAACACACATACCATTATCTAATTTATAATCTTTATTATCTAAGGCTGTAAATTTCTCACCAGATTTTGAATTTCTAACTATGATGCCTTTTTCAATTTTATCAGCATCATAAGCATGTAATGGACGATTTATGTCAAGCATAACATAATTTGTAATATCAACTATTGCTGAAATTGGTTTTTGACCGATTGAAACTAGTTTATCTTTTAGCCATTTAGGGCTTTCAGAATTTTTAACATTAGTGATTAAACAACTTCCAAAAACACTACATCCTTGACCATTTTCTTTATTTATTTTTACTTTTAGAGTTTGTTTCAAATTGGATTTAATCTTTTTTTCTTTTGTATTCATCAATTTACCAAAACCAGAAGCGGCAAGATCTCTGGCTATTCCTCTAACACCAAGACAATCTGGTCTATTTGGTGTTATTGATAAATCAATAAGATTTGAATTTGATTTTGAAAAATAACTCTTTCCAATATTTTTTTCATATTTTGATGATGATAATTCTATTATTCCTTCACTTTCATCTGATAAATTTAATTCAGACTCAGAGCAAAGCATCCCATAAGACGTAACATCTCTAATTTTAGCAATTACCAACTTTGTTTTAGTTTTGGGAATAATTGCTCCTGGAGGAGCATAAATTGTAATCAATCCATCTCTTGCATTATCAGCTCCACATACAACTTTTTTAAATTCTTTTTTTCCAAGACTAACATCACAAACTTTAAGGCGATCTGCGTTTGGATGTTTTTCTGTTTTTATAATTTTTGCTACCTTAAATAAATTAAGTCCATCAAATAAGTTTTCTACTCCCTCAACCTCTAAACCAATATTGGTAAGTTGCTCCAAAAGTTTTTCCTCTTTAAGATTTGTGCCTAAATAATCTTTAAGCCAGTCAAATGTGATTTTCATCGACTTAAACCTCTATAATTTGTTGGTACATCTAATGGGTCAAAACCAAAATGATTTAACCATCTATAGTCACAGTCAAAAAAAGCTCTTAAATCATTAATACCATATTTGAGCATTGCCAATCTATCGATTCCAATACCAAACGCATATCCTTGGAACTTTGTTGGATCAACTTTAACATTTTTTAAAACATTTGGATGAACCATTCCACATCCTAAAATCTCAAGCCATTGATCACCTTCACCTATTATTATCTTTCCATCTTTTAATTCATACCCAATATCAACTTCAGCTGATGGTTCTGTAAAAGGAAAATGGCTTGGTCTAAATCTCATCTTAATTTTTTTAACTTCAAAAAATTCTTTAATGAAATAATTTAAACAGCCTTTCAAATGACCCATGTTTATATCTTTGTCTATGTGAAGCCCTTCAACTTGATGAAACATAGGTGCATGCGTCTGATCACTATCAGACCTATAAGTTCTACCAGGTGCAATTATTTTAAAAGGTGGTTTAGCATTTAGCATGGTTCTTATTTGAACAGGAGAAGTATGGGTTCTTAGAAGTCTTTCTTTCTTTTCATCTAGATAAAATGTATCGTGCATATCCCTTGCTGGGTGATTGTCAGGAGTATTTAATGCAGTAAAATTATTATATTCATTTTCAACATCTGGACCTTCCTCAACATTGAAACCAATTTCAGAAAAAATAGACGAAATTTCATCAATCGTTTGTGAAACAGGATGAATTTTTCCTCTGACAAAAGTTCTTTCAGGTAAAGTTACATCAATTTTTTCTTTTTCTAATTTTTTATTAATTTCTGCATTTTGAATTTCGTTTATTTTGAAATTTATTAAATCTTGTAACTCATCCTTGATAACGTTCAGATCTGAGGCAAATTTTTTTCTTTCATTTTCATCAATAGATCCTATCTTTTTAAATTGAGATGAAATTAATCCATTTTTTCCAAATAGATTAGATTTTATTTCATTGATTTCAGAAAGATTTGATTGTCTTTTTAATTTTGAAAGATATTCATCTTTTATTTTTTTAAGATCAGACATTTTTACAGATTATTTCTTAAAGAAATAAAAACAATAGAGAAGATTAATTTAAAGCAGATTGTGCTTTTTGAACAATAGTTTTAAATGCCTGTGGACTATCATAAGCTATTTCAGCCAAAATTTTTCTATCAATAGTAATTCCACACTTATTTAATCCATTAATAAACTTAGAATAAGTTAAACCTTCAGCTCTCACACCAGCATTGATTCTTTGAATCCAAAGAGATTTGAAATCTCTCTTTTTATTTCGTCTATCTCGGTAAGCATATTGCATAGCTTTTTCCATAGCCTGCTTAGCAACTCTGATGGTATTTTTTCTTCTGCCCCATTGTCCTTTGACAGCTTTTAAAACTTTTTTATGTTTGGCTCGACTAGTAACACCTCTTTTAACTCTTGCCATTTTATCCTCTTAAACTGTAAGGCATATATGACTTAACAATTTTGCCATCTTGTTTTGACATTACAGTTGTGCCTCTCAATTTTCTAATTTGTGAATTTGTTCTTTTAATCATACCATGTCTCTTTCCAGCTTGGGCAGTTAATACTTTTCCTCTAGCTGAAATCTTAAACCTTTTTTTTGCAGAGCTTTTTGTTTTTAGTTTAGGCATAATTTCTGCGAGGTTATACAAATAATGATTTAAATTTACAACCTTAATTAAGGGCTATAAAGGCTGAATTACCATAATCATTTGCTTACCATCAAACTTGGGATTCATTTCTACTTTTCCTACGTCCTTCATATCCTCTTTAATCTTGATCATTAGCTCATTTCCTAGATGTGAATGTTGTAACTCTCTACCCTTAAATCTAATCGTAAATTTAACCTTGTCTCCCTTTGAAATAAATTTTTTTGCATTCTTAACTTTAAATTCATAATCATGAGTTTCTGTAACTGGTCTCATTTTAATTTCTTTTAATGAAACAATTTTCTGTTTCTTTTTTGCAAGATTTGCTTTTTTTTGGGCATCATATTTAAATTTTCCCATATCCATAATTTTGCAAACTGGTGGATTGGCATTGGCAGCGATTTCTATCAAATCAAGTCCTTGATTTTTAGCCATTGATATAGCTTCATTAGTATTAAGAACTCCTAAGTTTTCACCATCACTTCCAATTACTTGAACTTCAGGGGATGAAATTCTGTTATTAGATCTAGGACCACGATCCTTAGTTCTTCTTTGAAAGTAATTTTGTTTAAATTCTGCCACTTAGTTTGAAGATGCTTTATTTAAAGCAGAGAAGGTTTTTAAAAATAAATCTAAATCCATATTTTCTTGTTTATTAGAATCCAATCTTCTAATAGTTACTGAGTTGCTGTCAACTTCTTTTTTACCACAAATTAATAAAAGAGGTACTTTTGCAAGTGAATGATCTCTAATTTTATAGTTTAAATTAAGTTTTTTTAAATCAACTATAGAACTCATTCCAGCTTTTTTTATTTTGTTTGAAACTTTAGTTGCGTAATCATCAAACTCCTCAGATATTGGAATTACAACAGTTTGAAGAGGTGAAATCCAAAAAGGAAATTTGCCAGCATAGTTTTCAATTAGTATTCCAATAAATCTTTCTAATGAACCAAATAACGCTCTATGCAACATCACAGGAACTTTTTTTAGTCCATCTTTATCAATATACGAGGCTCCCAGTCTTCCTGGTAGATTAAAATCAACTTGTAAAGTTCCACATTGCCAATCTCTTCCTATCGCATCTCTTAAAACAAATTCAATTTTAGGACCATAAAATGCACCTTCGCCTTTATTAATACTATATTCTAATTTAGTTGCTTTAACTGCCTCTAATAAAGCTGTTTCAGCTTTATCCCACACACTATCATCTCCAACTCTCAAGTCGGGTCTATCAGAATATTTGAGAATAACATTATCAAAACCTAGATCTTTATAAATTTCTAAAATAAGATTTGTTACTATCAAACATTCTTTAGTAATTTGATCTTCAGTACAAAATATATGTGCATCATCTTGGGTAAATGCTCTAACTCTTAATAAACCATGTAATGCACCTGAAGGTTCATAACGATGTACTTTTCCAAATTCAGACATCTTTAAAGGTAGATCTTTATAGCTTTTAAGACCCTGTTTAAAAACTTCTACACAGCCAGGACAATTCATAGGTTTAATTGCAAAAATCTTTTCATCTGGAGTAGTAGAGGTATACATGTTTGCACCAAATTTTTCCCAGTGCCCAGACTTTTCCCATAAAGTTCTGTCTAAAACTTCGGGAGTATTTATTTCTTTATAGCCAGCAATATCCTGTTTCATTCTCATATAATCAATTAATTTTTGAAATAGTGCCCAACCTTTCTCATGCCAAAAAACAGATCCTGGACTTTCTTCTCTAAAATGGAATAGATCCATTTCTTTACCTAGTTTTCTATGATCTCTTTTTTCTGCCTCTTCTATTCTTTTTAAATAATCATCTAAATCTTTTTGAGAAGCCCAACTTGTTCCATATATTCTTTGAAGCATTTCATTATTAGAGTCTCCTCGCCAATAAGCACCTGCTACTTTTGTAAGTTTAAAAAATTTTCCAATCTTACCTGTAGAGGATAAATGTGGGCCCCTACAAAGATCGTGCCATTTGCCATGAAAATAAATTGAGACTTCCTCATTTTCTGGAATACTTTCAATTAATTCAGCTTTGTACAATTCTCCCTTTTTTTTAAAATGTTTGATCGCTTTATCTCGGTCCCATACCTCTCTTTTAGTTTTTTCATCCCGGTCAATAATTTCTTTCATCTTAAATTCAATTTTTTTTAAATCATCTTCTGTGAATGGTTCTTTTCTTGCAAAATCATAATAAAATCCATTTTCTATTACAGGCCCGATTGTAACTTGTGTACCTGGAAAAATCTCTTGAACAGCCATCGCCAAAATATGAGCAGTATCATGTCTTATTGTTTCAAGACCTTCTTTATTTTTTGAAGTAAATATTTTTACAGAACAATTTTTTTCTATTAAAAAGTCTAAATCTTTAAGTTCACCATCAACACTTATCACCATTGCTTGTTTGGCTAATGATTTGCTTATTTTTTCAGCAACCTCTAAACCTGTCACTTTATTTTGAAACTCTAAATTGTTTCCATCTGGTAATGTTATTGTAGGCATTTAATTTATTAATTTTTTATATTCTGAATAAGTAGAAAAACACATTTTTTCAACATTAAACTTTTTAACTATGTTTTTTCTACCCTCAATACCAAATGTTTTCAATGTTGTATCGTCAAAATTTAACACTTTAAGAATTTTTTCACTTAATGATTTAGGATTGCCTGATTCAAAGAGGTATCCAGTTTTTTCATCAATAACTGTTTCATTTGAGCCACCAATATTACTTGCTATTATTATTTTTTCCATCGATTGAGCTTCTACCGCTACTCTACCAAAAGCTTCGGGTTCAATTGATGATGATACAATTATGCTTGAAACTTTATATGCTAGTGCCATATCTTTACAATGATCAATAAATTTAACCTGTTTTGTCATTCTATATTGTTCACTCAATCTAATAAGTTTTTTTTTATATAAATCTCTACCCTGATCACTTCCAAGGATAACTGCATAGAATGCTTCATATCCAAGTTGAGTATTTACTAAATTTACTGCCTCTATAAAAAGTTCTTGTCCTTTCCAAGAAGTAAGGCGCCCTGGCAATAATATTATTTTTTTGTTTTCCTCAATATCCCAACTTTTAAGTAATTTTTTTTCTTCTGTCTCAGTTTTGGTTGTAGGATCAAAATAATCTATATTAATTCCTCTAAAAATTACTAATAACTTATTTTTAATATTCAAATAATCAGAATAATTATTTTTTATATGAGAAAATATAAAATTTGACCCAGCAATAATAAGATTAGATTTAACCATTACTGAATTGTAAGTTTTTTTTATTTTACTATTAAAGTTATAGGTGCCATGAAATGTAGTAACAAATTTTCTACCTGTTATCTTTGTAGCTAAAAAACAAGACCAGGCTGGAGCTCTGCTTCGAGCATGCACTATGGAAATATTGTAAAAAAAAATGATAAATATTAAAGCCATCGAATTAAATAAAATAATTAAAGGATTTTTACTATGCACAGGTAATTTAATTAGTTTAACTTTTTTTTTATCTATAAATTTAATTAATTCTCCACCACTTGTAACAATAAAAGATTTACAATTATTCTCGTGTAAATAGTGAGCAATATCATAACAACCTGTTTCAGCTCCTCCATAACCTAATTTTGGAATGACTTGTAAAACTTTTAAATCAGATGACATCTGTTATGATTATACATGAATAGATTTAACTAATAAACTTTAATGATAAAGTACAATTATTATAAATTATCAAAATCAAAAAAAATTAGATATTTAAAGAATAATCAAAAAAATAAACCCTATGTAGTTTTTCTTCATGGTTTTATGTCGGACCTTGAAGGTAAAAAACCAAAGGCTTTTTTGAAATACGCAATTAAAAATAATTTAGGTTTTTTAGCTCTAGAATACTCTGGTCATGGAAAATCTTATGGTCAATTTACTAAAGGTAATATCAGTAAATGGACAAAGGACACTACTTTATTAATAAAAAAAATTGTTCAAAAGAAAGATTTTATATTAATTGGTTCAAGTATGGGTGCATGGATATCTCTTAATCAATTTAAATTTTTTAAAAAACAGATAAAAGGTTTTTTAGGAATTGGTTCAGCACCTGAATTTTTAGAAAATTTAATGTGGAAAAAATTTACCAAAAAAATGAAAAGAGAAATTTCTACAAAAGGGATTGTAAACTTAAAACATGGTGATTATGAATATCCAATAACTTATCAATTAATTAAGGATGGTAAAAAAAATAAGGTTTTAAAAAAAAAAATTTATCAAAATTTAAAAGTTACTATGGTACATGGTGAGAATGATAAGTCTGTACCTGTAAGTTATTCAAAAAAAGTATTAAGGGTTTTTAAAAAAGCAGAAAAAAAATTGGTTGTTATTAAAAAAGGTGATCACAGTCTTTCATCAAAAAAATGGCTTAAAATTTTAATTAAAGAATTAAATTTAGTTATTTAGACAACTTCTTTAATTGTTTTTTTAAATGTAATAGGGTTTTCAAGTTTATTTAACATTTCTTTTGGACAAATTTGAACAAAATTTTTTATTTCTTCACTAAAATTATCAATTATATTTTTTGATAGTAAAGAACGAGTTTCTTTTGAGTGTTCTGAGACTAAATCTTTTAAAAATTTTATCCAGTATTCTGTTTCAACATTCTGCCAAACAACTGACTCAGGATTTACTTTTTTTTCAAATTGTTTTGATTTGTCATAAATAAATGCTATTCCACCTGTCATACCAGCTGCAAAATTATCTCCAACATCTCCAAGAATTACTACTGTTCCCCCAGTCATATATTCACAACCGTTTGAGTCACATCCTTCAATTACAGAAATGGCTCCAGAATTTCTTACAGCAAATCTATCTCCAGCTTGACCTGCCGCAAAAAGTTTTCCAGATGTAGCTCCATAGAGAACCGTGTTTCCAATAATTGTATTTTCATATGAAACTAAATTGCTTTCATCTGAAAGTCTTATTGAAATAGTTGCCCCTGATAAACCTTTTCCAACATAATCATTTGCATCTCCTTTAAGATTTAGTTTAAGACCTTTAGAAGAAAACGCACCAAAAGATTGACCTGCTGAACCTTTAAAATTTAAAGTTAAAAAATTTTGATCTAATTTCTCATATCCATATTTCTTATAGAGGTGATGTGAAATTCTTGAACCAACTGCTCTGTTAGTATTTTTAATGATAAATTCTTTTTGAATTGTCTTTGAATTATCTAAAGATTTTTCAATTTCTGGCCAAATTTCTTGATCTAAAGTGTCAGGAACCCTATTAATTTCTTGTTTTTCACAATATCTTTTATTATTTCCTGGATCTGCTTGAACAAATAATGGGTTTAAATCTAAATCATCTAAATTTGGTGAAGCTTTGTTTACTTGCATTAATAAATCAGTTCTTCCAATTACATCGTTTAATGATTTAAATCCTAATCCTGCTAAAATTTCTCTTACTTCTGTAGCAATAAATGTAAATAGATTTACCACTTTATCTGGTGTACCAGAAAATTTTTCTCTTAATTTTTCATCTTGAGTGCAAACACCAACTGGACAAGTATTTGAATGACATTGTCTTACCATTATACATCCCATTGCAACTAAAGCGGTTGTAGCAACTCCATATTCTTCTGCCCCCATCATCGCAGCAATCACTACATCTCTTCCCGTTTTAATACCTCCATCAGTTCTTAAGGTAACTTTATGTCTTAGATTATTTAATGTTAGAACTTGATTAGCCTCAGTGAGACCCATCTCCCAGGGGATACCAACATATTTTACGCTAGTTTGTGGTGTTGCGCCTGTTCCTCCATTATGACCTGAAATTAAAATAATATCAGCTTTTGCTTTTGCCACACCAGCGGCAATAGTACCAATGCCTGATGAAGCAACTAATTTAACTCCAATTCTTGCTTTTGGATTTATTTGTTTCAAATCATAAATTAATTGAGCAAGATCTTCTATTGAATATATATCGTGATGGGGTGGTGGAGAAATTAATGTAACTCCTGGAGTTGAATGTCGTAGTTTTGCAATTTCCTTTGTTACTTTAAAACCTGGTAGCTGACCACCTTCCCCAGGTTTAGCGCCTTGAGCCATTTTAATTTCTATTTCGTTACAATTATTTAAATAATTAACTGTTACACCAAATCTGGCTGATGCAATTTGTTTTACCCTTGAATTTGCACTGTCTCCACTATCCATAACCTTAAATCTATTAGCATCTTCACCACCTTCACCGCTACAAGAGGCTCCTCTAATTCTATTCATTCCAATTGCTAATGTTTCATGTGCCTCTTTTGATAATGCTCCGTGAGACATGCTTCCACTACCGAATCTTTTTAATATTTTTTCTATTGGTTCAACCTCATTAATTTTTATTGATGGGCCTAATTTTTTTTTTCTAAAATTAACTAAATCTCTGAGATTTATTGGTGGTAAATTGTATATGCCCTCTACGTATTTTTTGTAAGTCTCATATGAATTAGATCCTACAGCACTTTGTAATAAGTGAATGAGCCTACCTTGATATTGATGTATCTCTCCATTTTTTCGATATCTATAAATACCTCCAATCGGTAGTATAGTTTCTGAATTTTCAAAAGCTTCTTTGTGGATACCTCTTATTTTTTTTCAATTCCAATCAGACCAATACCAGAAATTTTTGATATCACTCCAGGGAAGTAATCACTTACGACTGTTCTGCTTAATCCAACAGTTTCAAAATTACATCCTCCTCTATATGAGCTTAAAACTGAAATTCCCATTTTAGACATTATTTTTAATAAACCTGCGTTCACTGAATTGATGTATCTCTTTACACAATCATCAAAACTGTATTGACCAAAAAGTTTTTTTTCATGTCTTTGGTATAAACTATCAAAAGCTAAATAAGGGTTAACAGTTGTTGCACCAACACCAATTAATGTAGCAAACGAATGAGTATCTAAAGCTTCACCTGATTGAACGTTAATTGAAACATATCCTCTTAATTTTTTTTGAATTAAAAATGTATTTATAGCTCCAACACATAACAGCATTGGAATTGGTAATTTTTCATTAGAGAGTTCTTTGTCGCTAAGAATTAATTGAGTAACACCTTGTCTAGCTGCAATTTCTGACTCTTTCTGTATTCTATCTAAAGAATCAGATAAATTTTCATCTTTTGAAAAAGTACAATTGATGGTTATTGAATTTTTACCAAAAAAATTTATGAACTTATTAAATTGAGTGTTTGATAAAATAGGACTATTTAAAACATAAATATTTTCTTTTGTTAAAGTATCAAAATCAAGAATATTTCCTAAATTTCCAAATCTAGTCTTTAAACTCATTACCTTATTTTCTCTTAATGAATCAATTGGTGGGTTTGTTACTTGACTAAAATTTTGTCTAAAGAAATGATAAAGAGGTCTATATCTATCAGATAATACAGCCAGAGGCGTGTCATCACCCATAGAACCTGTTGCTTCTTTAGCATCTTCAGCCATCGGGTGTAAAATAAGTTCTAAGTCTTCCAGACTTATTCCAAAAGTATATTGTCTTCTTCTTAAATTTTCTCCATCAAAATTATGTTTTTCGTTAGAAATAGATAATTTTTCATCTAAATCAATAATTTGAGAATTAAAATGTTTAAACTCCTTAGCTAAATAATCTTTTATTTGATTATTTGAAAAAACTTTTCCTTTTTCTATTCTAACTCCAATTATTTCTCCTGGGCCCAATCTTCCTTTAGTTAAAATTTTTTTTTCATTTAGTTCAATCATTCCTGTTTCTGAACCTGCAAAAAGCATTTTATCTTTAGTGATTGCATATCTTAATGGTCTTAGCCCATTTCTGTCATTTGCAGCAATTACCCACTCATTGTCTGTTGCAGCTATAGCGGCAGGTCCGTCCCATGGCTCCATAGTGCTATTTAAGAAATTAAAAAGTTTCTGATGGCTCTTTGATAAAGTTTTGTTTTTTTTTGACCAAGCATCAGGTACTAACATTAATTTAGCTAAAGGAGCAGATTGCCCTGATTTATTTAACAATTCAAAAACATTATCTAATGCTGCTGAGTCAGATACTCCTTTTTGAATTACTGGTTTTAAATTTTCTACATTATCAAAAAGAGGACTACTCATTTCTTGTTCATGTACTTTCATCCAGTTTTTATTTCCTTTATAAGTATTTATCTCACCATTATGCGCTATAGCTCTAAATGGTTGAGCTAGGCTCCAACTTGGGGCTGTGTTTGTTGAAAACCTTTGGTGGAAGATTGCATATCTTGATACAAATCTTTGATCCCTTAGATCTAAGTAAAAGTCAGATATCGCCTCTGCTAAATATAGTCCTTTATAAATTATTGACTTTGAGCTTATTGAACAAATATAGAAGTTGTTTAAAGATGCATTAAACGCTTTATTTTCAATAATCTTCCTTGTTTCATAAATTTTTCTCTCTAAATTTTTGTCTAATAAATTTGGATCATTGGACTTAAATAAGACTTGAATAATTTCTGGCATAGTTTGAAGAGCTTTTTCACCTAAAACTTTTGGATTTACAGGTACTTGTCTCCAACCATAAATACTAAAATTATTTTTTGTTAATTCACTTTCAACAATAGTTTTACAATTCTCTTGTGATGAATAATCATTTCTTGGCAAAAAAATCATTCCCACACAGATTTCGGAATTATCATAATCATGTCCTGTAACTTCGATTTTTTCTGTAAAAAAATCTTTTGGTATTTCGACATGAATCCCTGCTCCGTCCCCAGTTTTTCCATCTGCATCAACTGCTCCTCTATGCCAAACTGCTTTTAAAGCTTCAATTCCATATTCAACAACAGCTCTAGATTTTTTTCCCTCTGTAGACGCAATTAAACCAACTCCGCAAGCATCATGCTCCATCTCTTTTGAATAAACATGATTTTTGGTTAATAAATCCAAATTTTTTTTATAATTTTTCATTAAGCAACTTTTGATTTTTTAATAGTGATATTTTCTAAATGGGTTTTTATTGATTGTGCAGCATCTCTACCATCTTTGATAGCCCATACAACTAATGATGCACCTCTAACAATATCTCCTGCAGCAAAAACTCCTTTCAAATTTGTTTCCATTGTATCAAAATCTGCTTTTATAGTTCCCCATTTTGTAACTTGTAAATTTTTTGAACCAAATAAGTATGGTAAATCTTCTGGGTCAAAGCCAAGAGCTTTTATAACCATGTCAGCTTTAATATTAAATTCCGATCCTTCTTTTATTTCTGGTCTTCTTCTGCCTGACTCATCAGGTTCACCTAATTGAATTTGATCAACAATTAAATTTTCAATTTTATTTTTACCTTTGAATTCTTTTGGACTAGACAACCATACAAACTCAACTCCTTCTTCTTCTGCATTATAAACTTCTCTTGCTGATCCGGGCATATTTTCTTTATCTCTTCTATAAAGACATTTAACTGATTTTGCTTTTTGCCTTATTGAGGTTCTAACACAATCCATAGCAGTATCCCCTCCACCTATAACAACAACATCTTTTCCTTCGGCATTTAATATTCCTTTATCAAATAATTCTACTTTATCTCCTAGGCCTTTTTTATTTGAAGCTGTTAAAAATTCCATTGCTGGAAAAATGTTCTCTAAATCATTTCCAGGTAAATTTATTTCTCTTGGCTTATATACGCCTGTTGCAATTAATAAAGCATCATGTTTTTTTCTTAACTGATCTAAAGTTGCATCCTTACCAACTTCAAAATTATGAACAAATTCTATACCACCATCTTTTAAAAGTTTTGTTCTTCTCTCAACTACATTTTTTTCCAACTTGAAATTTGGAATACCATAGATTAACAACCCTCCAGCTCGATCGTATCTATCGTATACTGTAATTTGATATCCATTTTTTCTTAATTGTTCAGCTGCAGCTAATCCTGCGGGTCCTGCTCCAATTATTCCAACATTTTGGTCCTTCTCATTTTTTACCTCAATTGGTTTAACCCAACCCTGTTCCCATGCGTTATCAGTAATATATTTTTCCATTGAACCAATGGTTACTGTTCCATGGCCAGATTGTTCTATTACACAATTGCCTTCACAAAGACGATCCTGTGGACATATTCTTCCACAAACTTCGGGCATGTTATTTGTGCTTTGAGATAATTCATACGCTTCTTTAAGCCTGCCCTCTGCAGTTAATTTAAGCCAGTCTGGAATATTATTACTAAGCGGACAATGTACTTGGCAAAAAGGTACACCACATTGTGAACACCTACTCGATTGCTCTTGCGCTTTTCGATTTATAAATTCGTCATAAATCTCTCTAAAATCTTCTTTTCTTAAATTAACATCCCTTTTAGGTGGAGTTTGTTGACCTATGTTCACAAATTTAAGCATTTTATCTGTCATATTTTTTTTTTATTTTAGGCAAATTATACATTGTTTTTTTTAGGAAAAGAATTATTTAGGTCATATAGTATGACCTATATTTAATAAAAATTAGCCAAAATTCAGTATAATTAATTTTTTGCATATCAACTATGCTTAGATCGAATTGTTTAAAATGAATATTTTTTAAGTTACGACACTAATATGTTTCAAGATTTTATAGAAATACTAATTCTATCTGCAGTACAAGGAATATCAGAGTTTTTGCCAATAAGTTCTTCTGCGCATCTAATTTTAGTTTCTAATTTGTATGATTTAAAATCAAGTTCTTTATTAATAGATATAAGTTTACACTTAGGATCTTTATTAGCGATAATATTTTTTTTTAGAAAAGATTTGTTTGATCTAAGGAATAATAAAAAAATTTTAATTCTAATTATAATTGGCTCAATACCACTTATTATTTTTGGTTATATATTACATTCAACAGAATTAATTCATCTTTTAAGAAATATTAAAGTTATCGCGTGGACAACTTTAATTTTTGGAATTATTTTATTCTTTGCTGATCAAAGGAAGATTAATCAAAATATACATACGAACTTAAATATTAAATCTATAATATTTATTGGGATATTTCAAATACTTGCATTAGTACCTGGTGTGAGTAGAGCAGGGATCACTATGACTGCTGCTAGATTTTTAAAATTCAATAGAGTTGACTCAAGTAAAATTTCATTTTTACTATCTATTCCTGCATTAGCTGGTGCTAGTTTTCTTGGGCTCAAAGATGCTTTTAATCAATCAATAGAAATAAATTACTTAATTATAGTTGCGGTAATTTTATCTTTTTTATTTTCTTATATGACTGTTAAATTTTTTTTAAGTTATATAAATAAATTTTCTTTAAATATTTTTATAATTTATAGAATAATAATTTCTTTTATTTTATTTTATATAATATATTATTAATTTGCTCTTTTTGCTAATGGTAACAATTGTGATAGTAAAACACCGCACAATATAAAAAAACATCCTAACAAATTATTAAGACCCAATATTTGGTCTAATAAAAACCAAGCAGCTATAGTTGCAAAAACTCCTTCTAGAGAAAAAATTATAGCTGCTGGTGCTGGTGTAATATTTTTTTGTGCATAAATTTGTAATACGAAAGCAAAGCCACCTGATAAAATTCCAGCATACAAAATAGAGTCGATTTCTTTAAAAATATTCTCAAAAATAAACTCTTCGTAAATAAGTCCAATTAAAAAAGAGAGAAAAGCAACAATTAATGTTTGAAGAGCACCAAGAGTTAAAGGCAGATTATATTTTTTGACTATTATCCCTGTAAAAATTATATGTGTACTCCAAAATAAAGCTCCTAATATTACAAGTGCATCACCAAGTCTTACTGTAGCATCATAAAAATTTGTTAATAAATATCCACCAATTAGGCATAAAACTACTGACGGCCATACACTCCAGTGTATTGATTTACTTTTAAATATAAAAATTATAATTGGGACCATAGGGACATAGAATATAGTAAAGAATGCAGCATTAGCTACATCTGTGTATAATAAAGCAACTTGTTGTAAAGCAGAGCCAAAAAAGAGTGATAGCCCAATTAAAAAAGATAACACAATAAAAGTTTTAAAATCTATTTTAAGTTCTGATTTAAATTTTTTTACTTCAAACAAAAAAACTAATGGGATAATTGCTAAAAACCCTACAAAAAATCTAACTGCATTAAAAGTAAAGGGACCAATATCATCCATTCCAGTATCTTGAGCAATAAATGTAGTTCCCCATATAAAAGTACATAACAAAGCACTTATTAATGATAAAGATTTTGACATTATTTTATTTAAACTGCTAATTTGTAGGCAAAATTTTTACCCAAATTTTCTTTTAACTCATTATTAAAACGGGCTGCTTCAGCACCATCAATTATTCTGTGATCATATGAGAGAGAAAGGGGTAACATTATTCGTGAAATATACTTACCACCAATATAAATCTGTTTTTTTTCAGATTTACCAACTCCTAAAATAGCAACTTCTGGGAAATTTATAATTGGTGTAAAAAATGACCCTCCAATTCCTCCTAGGCTAGTAATTGTCATTGAACCACCAAATAATTCTTTTTTATCAATTTTAAGGTTTCTACACTCATCACTTAACTTTTTTAGTTCTTTTCCTATGAGGGAAATATTTTTATTATCTGCATTTCTAAGCTTTGGAACCATTAAGCCATGAGGTGTGTCAACTGCTATACCTATATGATAATATTTTTTAATTGTCATTTTTCCGTCTTCAATTTCATCTATAGAAGAATTAAAGGTCGGAAATTTTTTTAATGATGCAGTTAAAGCTTTTACTATAAAGGCTAAAGGTGTAATTTTTTTCTTCTCTCCTGTATATATATCGGTAAGAGATGTTCTAAATTCTTCTAACTCAGTAATATCTGCTTCATCATGATTAGTTACATGTGGAATGTTAGTCCAAGAGTTCATCAAATATTTTGATGAAAGCTTCTTAATTCGTGGAATATCTTTTATTTCTATTTCGCCAAATTCTGAATGAGGATATTCTTGTTTAATCTTTTCTTGTTTTTTATTTATATTTTCAGTTTTTTTATTTAAATTAGAAGATACAAATAATTTTATATCACTTTCTATTACTCTTCCTTTTCTTTCACTTCCTGAAACTTTCCGAATATCTACGCCCAGTTCTCTAGCAAATTTTCTTATTTTTGGAGACGCAGAGGTTTTAGAGGAAAAATCAATATTATTTAAATTTTGAGTTTCAATTGTTTTTTTTATATCTAAAATTTTTTCTGAAATAATTTTTTCTGGAAGTTCTTCTTTAGTTAATTCAGACTCTTTTTTTTTTATTGAACCTTCATTAATTTCTAACTCTAAAATTTTATCACCTTCTGAAACTTTATCTCCAATTTTGAGATTAAGTGTTGTAACTTTCCCTTCTAATGTTGAGGGAATTTCAACACTCGATTTATCACTTTCTATGGTTATCAGCGGATCATTTTTTTTTATTTCTTGACCTTTTTTAATTAAGACCTCTATGACTTCAACATCTTTAAATTCCCCAATATTTGGAACTTTAATATCTTTTTTTGACATCTTATAGTTTCGTTGGCATTGGTTTATTAGAATCAATTTTATATTTTTTAATTGCATCTTCTGCATACTTGGATGCTATAAGTTGTTCTTTAGCTAGTACACTTAACCCATAAGTTACTATATGCTCCTTATCAACTTCAAAAAATTTTCTTAAATTTTTTCTAGTATCACTTCTTCCAAATCCATCGGTTCCTAAAGAATAAAAACTTTTATTAATATAAGGTCTAATTTGATCTGAGTTCATTCTCATATAATCAGATGCAGCTAAAATAGGCCCCTCAGTCTTATCTAAACACTTTTCAACATAAGATTTTTTTTGTTCCTTGGCTGGATTTAAAAGATTATATCTCTCTACCTCTAAGCCATCTCTCCTTAATTCATTAAAACTTGTTACACTCCAAATTTCACTATCTATTTGATATTCTTTTTGGAGTATCTCTGCACCTGCTATCATTTCTCTCAGAATTGTGCCTGAACCTAAAAATTGAATTTTGGTTTTTTTGTACTTATTAAATTCTTTTATTTTATACATACCTTTTAAAATTCCCTCTTCACAAAATTTATCTTTTGGCATCTCAGGGTGAGGATAATTTTCGTTCATGGTTGTGATATAGTAAAAAATGTTTTCTTTTTTCTCATGCATCCTCTTCAAACCATCTCTGAAAATTACTGCTAGCTCATAGTGAAATGTTGGATCATATGATACACAATTGGGGATGGTTGATGCCATCAAATGACTATGCCCATCCTGGTGTTGCAAACCCTCTCCTGCTAAAGTTGTTCTTCCTGCTGTTGCGCCAATCAAAAATCCTCTAGATTGACTATCTGCACCTGCCCAAGCAAAATCACCTATTCTTTGAAAACCAAACATAGAATAAAATAGATAAATAGGTATCATTTCAATATCATGATTTGTGTATGAAGTACCTGCAGCAATCCACGAGGACATCGCTCCAGCCTCTGTAATTCCTTCTTCTAAAACTTGTCCACTTTTTTCTTCTCTATATGAACTTAATTGCGCAGAATCTTCGGGTTCATATTTTTGACCTTCATGAGCATATATACCTATTTTTTGAAAAAAACCTTCCATTCCAAATGTTCTGGCTTCATCAGGTATAATAGGCACTAATCTTGAGGCAACATTTTTATCTCTTAAGAGATTAGTTAGCATTCGTACTAATGCCATTGTTGTAGACATTTCTTTTTTTCCAGTTGACTCTTTCATATTATCAAAAATATCTTTCGGAGGAGTCTTAATTGGTTTTGCGTACGTTGTTCTTTCTGGAATAAATCCACCTAATTGTAGTCTTCTTTCTTTAATATATTTTATTTCTGGAGAATTTTTATCTGGTTTATAATATTCAATATTTTTAACCTGTTGATCTGATAAAGGTACATCAAACCTATCTCTATAATACATTAAATCATCCACATCTAATTTCTTAGTCTGATGAGTAGTATTTACACTTTCTCCACCTTTACCCATGCCATAACCTTTTATAGTCTTAGCAATTATAACAGTTGGACTTCCTATATTTTTAGTTGCCTTATCATATGCAGCAAAGACTTTATGAGGATCATGACCACCTCTATTAAGTCTCCAAATGTCTTTGTCAGAAAGAGCTGAAACTAATTTTTTTGTTTCTGGATATTTTCCAAAAAACTTTTCTCTTACATAGGCCCCATCTCTTGCTTTCATTGCCTGATACTCCCCATCAACAGTTTCATTCATTGTTTTAACAAGATGACCAGTTTTATCATTCGCTAACAATGAGTCCCAATATGTTCCCCATATTACTTTAATAACATTCCATCCTGCTCCTCTAAAAATTCCTTCTAATTCTTGTATAATTTTTCCATTACCTCGTACAGGCCCATCTAATCTTTGAAGATTGCAATTAATTACAAATATTAAATTATCTAATTTTTCTCTTGATGCTAAACCAATTGCCCCTAAAGATTCTGGTTCATCCATTTCTCCATCTCCTAAAAATGCCCAAACTTTTCTTCCTTCATCTTTAATTAATCCTCTATTGATTAAATATTTCATGTACCTAGCTTGATAAATAGCCAGCATAGGGCCCAAACCCATTGAGACTGTTGGAAATTGCCAAAAATTTGGCATTAGCCATGGATGTGGGTAGGATGACAGGCCACCTGGATTAACTTCTTGTCTGAAACTATCTAATTGATTCTCATTTAGTCTACCTTCAAGAAAAGCTCTTGCATACATTCCCGGTGCACTATGACCTTGAAAATAAACTAAATCACCTCCAAATTTATTATTCTTTGCTCTCCAAAAATGATTCATTCCAATGTCATAAAGAGTAGCGGCAGAAGCAAATGTTCCTATATGACCTCCAAGTTCAGGAAATTTTTTATTTGCTCTTACTACCATCGCAGCAGCATTCCATCTTATTAATGATCTAATTCTTCTCTCAATATTTTGATCACCATTAGACTTTTTTTCATCATTTACTGGGATTGTATTAATATAAGGTGTATTTTGCGTATAAGGAATATTTGCACCCTCTATATAGGCCTTATTGATTAATTCCTTAATTAAATAATGAGCTCTTTCATTACCGTCTTTTTCAATTACAGCTGAAAGAGATTCTAACCATTCATTAGTCTCTAATTGATCAATATCACCCTCTTTTACAATTTTTATCCTTTCAACTTTTTCCTTTTCAATTTTTTTAGTTTCAGGTTTTTGTTGTTGAGTTTCTTTTAAAGCTTTTTCAGCCTCTTTTATCAAATTTTCAGTATCTTTTGGAATAGTTTTAGATGAAGAAGATGTTTCATTCAAATTTGATATAATTAGAAGCAAATCTCCCTTTGAGACTTTATCTCCAACTTTTACTTTTACAGACTCTATTTTACCTGAATAAGTTGATGGTATTTCTACGCTAGATTTGTCGCTTTCAATTGTAACAACTGGATCATTTTTATTAATTTCTTGTCCCTCTTTGACAAGAAGCTCGATTACCTCTACATTTTCAAAATCACCGATATCAGGAACTAATAATTTTTCAGTCATTTATTTTTAAGTCTTATACACTATAAAATTTACTTAATTACTAATCTTAACACATTCTGTCCAATTTTTAGACACTCTTTAAGTAGATGCTTCAAAAATGATTAAAAAGTTATTAAATGCACTAATTCAACCAAAAGTTAGTACTAATATAGATGCTAAAACTTGGATACAAAAAATTTTATTAGAAGAAAGATATAGAAAGATTAATTCCTAAATTTTTTCAATACATAAGGCTATACCCATTCCACCACCTATACAAAGTGTTGCACAACCTTTATTTTTATTTTGTCTTTTCATTTCATGTATAAGTGTAACTAATATTCTAGCTCCCGAGGCCCCAATAGGATGACCTAATGCTATAGCACCTCCATTAACATTTACTTTATTTTCATCAATATTTAGTTCTCTAATTACTGCTATACTTTGAGCAGCAAAAGCCTCATTAATTTCAAATAAATCAACATCTCCAATTTTCCAATTAGCTTTTTTTAAAGCTAATTTAACAGCATCTATTGGACCCAAACCCATTAATGAGGGCTCAACCCCTACAGATGACCATGAAACAATTTTAGCAAGAGGTTTTAAAGATTTTCTTTTAGCTTCATCATAGCTTGTTAAAATTACTGCTGCAGCTCCATCATTAATACCTGATGAGTTTCCTGGCGTTACAGTTCCATTTTCCTTAAAAACAGTATTTAATTTTCCTAGATCTTCAACTTTTAAATTTTTTCTTGGATGTTCATCAACATTTAGAATTGAACCATTTAAATTCACTGAAACTAATTCGTCTTTAAATTTATTTTGTTCAAGAGATAATTGAGTTTTTTGTTGAGAGTTTAATGCAAAATCATCCTGTTCTTTTCGTGAAATTTTAAATTTGGCAGCAATATTTTCAGCAGTAACTCCCATATGATAATTATTAAAAGCATCAACCAAACCATCATAGATCATGGTGTCTATTAATCTGTCCTCTAATAATTTTTTATCATTTCTGTAATATAATGCATGTGGAGCAATTGACATATTTTCTTGGCCACCCGAGATTACACATTTTGCTTCATTGAGTTTTATTGTCTGAAAACCAGAAATTACTGATCTTAAACCAGAACCACAAACCTGATTAATTAAGTAAGCAGGAATTGATTTTGATAAACCTGCATTAATAGAAGCTTGTCTTGCAGGATTCTGTCCTGTCCCAGCAGTTAGAACTTGTCCTAAAATTACTTCATCAATATCTTCACTTGTAATATTTGCTCTTTTAATAACTTCCTTAATAACTATTGATCCTAGTCGATCGGCTTTAATATTTTTTAAAGAGCCTTTGTAAGTACCAATTGGTGTTCTTGCTGCAGCAACTATTACAACTTCAATAAATTTATTGTTCATTTTAAAATATGTTTTTCAACAAATTATATTAAAAAATGATAATACTATATAATTAAAAATATTAACAATTAGCGCCTGTAGCTCAATTGGATAGAGCGCTTGGCTACGGACCAGGAGGTTCTGGGTTCGACTCCTAGCAGGCGCACCAAAAATTATTTGGTAAATTTTCTGAATTTATAAAATGCTAATAGTTTAGATAAATAATAAATTGATTTATCAAATCTAATTATTAATAAATTTATAAAAAATTTGAATATAAATTTTGGGATTTTCTTTTTTACTATGTTATACTTTTTCTGGTGGAGATTATTTTTATATAGATAATATAATTCTTCATAATCGAAATAAAAATTTCTAAAAAAAATTTTTTTAAATCTATTTTTAACCTTGAGATGTCCAGTTTCGTGTATAGCTTTTGAACTGTGCACTTGAATAATTGACTTTTTAATACCTTTTATTCTCTTACAAAGATCGATATCTAGGAAATATAAAAAAAACTCTTCGTCTAATAATCCTATATTAATAATATCCTTTACTTTAAATAATATTGCTGTGGTCAAAACTGAGTCTACGCAAACATCTCCAGAATTTTTAATAACTTCATTTAAAGGTCCTCCATTGTATGTAAGTTTACCTGTATGATCATAAATTGTTGGTGAAGTTAAAAAACAATCTTTATATTTTTCTTTAGCAAGCATTAATTGCTCAATGTCTGAATAAGTTATTAGACAGTCAGCTCCAAGGATAAGTAAATATTCAGTGTCACATTCTGATATTCCTTGATTGGCTGCTTTTGAAAAGCCAATATTTTTTTTATTCAAAAAATATTTATAAATTTTAAAATTTTTGATGATTTTATCTTTTAAAGATTTATCATTAGCATTGTC
>CACJSJ010000001.1 GCA_902596045.1 uncultured Pelagibacteraceae bacterium | reverse complement strand
AATAGGATTTTAAATTGTTAAATTCAAAAAAATTATCAAAATTTTCAGAAATTAGTCATGGTTTTTTTAATAAAAATGGAGGCGTATCTAAAGGAATTTATAAAAGTTTAAATTGTGGAGTTGGATCAAAAGATAAAAAAAATAACGTAAAAAAAAATCTAAAAATTGTGATAAAAAAAATTTGTAAGAAATCAAAAGAAATTTTTTTAGTCAAACAAACTCACAGCAATAAATTTTTATTTTTATCTAAAAATACAAAAATTAAAAATAGAAGTATTACTGCTGATGCTATAATTACAGATAAAAAAGATTTTCCTATAGCTGTTTTAACTGCTGATTGTGCGCCAATTTTACTTTTCGATAAAAAAAGAAAAATGATTGCTGTAATTCATGCAGGTTGGAGAGGAGCTTTTAAAGGAATTTTAAGTAAAGTTATAAACTTTATGTTAAAGAAAGGTTGTGATAGAAAAGATATCGTAGTTGCTATTGGACCATCAATTACTCAAAAAAACTATAATGTTAAGTTAGATTTTAAGAATAAATTTATCAAAAAACATAAAAAAAACAAAATTTTCTTTAAGAATATAAACAAATTAATTTATTTTGATTTACCTAATTTTATTAAATCTCAGTTAAAATTAAACAAAATTAGTAAAATTGATATGATAAATATTGATACTTACGATAAAAAAAATAATTTTTTTAGTGCCAGACGATCTATAAAATTAAGACATGATGATTATGGTAGAAATATTTCAATAATTATGATTAATTAAATTTTCGATGAAATTATTATCAGGAAACAGCAATAAACCCCTCAGCAAAAAGATTGCTAAATTCTTAAAATCTAAACTTGTAAATTCAAGTATTAGAAAATTTTCTGATGGGGAAATTTATATAGAAATAAATGAAAATATAAGGGGAAATAGTATCTTTATAATTCAGTCGATTTCCTCTCCAGCTAATGACAATTTAATGGAGTTATTACTTTGCATTGATGCCTTAAAAAGATCTTCAGCTAAAAATATCACAGCAGTAATTCCGTATTTTGGTTATGCTAGACAGGACAGAAAGGTTGTACCAAGAACATCAATTTCAGCTAAACTAGTTTCAAATTTAATTACAAAAGCGGGAGCAGATAGAGTTGTGACTGTTGATTTACACGCAGGACAAATTCAAGGATTTTTTGATATTCCAGTTGATAACCTCTTTGCTACTCCAATATTTGCAAGACATGCAAAGAAAAAAATAAAAAATAAAAATATTATTTGTGTTGCCCCAGATGTTGGTGGAACCGAAAGAGCGCGAGCCTTAGGTAAATTATTAAATGTAGGTTTAGCGATTGTTGATAAAAGAAGACCAAAACCTGGTCAATCTCAAGTTATGAATATTATTGGAAATGTAAAAGATAAAACATGCATTTTAGTTGATGATATAATTGACTCAGGTGGAACTATTGTTAATGCAGCTGAAGCATTGAAAGGCAGAGGAGCAAAAGAAGTTTATGTTTATATTACTCATGGAGTTCTTAGCGGCGATGCGGTCAAAAAAATTAAGAGCTCAGTTATAAAAAATTTAGTAATCACAGACACAATTGATAATGGTGAAAAAGTTAAAAGTGCTAAGAACATTGAGGTTTTGCCAATATCAGGCCTTATGGGAGAAGCAATAAAAAGAATATCTAACTCAACCTCAGTTTCAGATTTATTTAAATAATTACCTTGATTATTTATCAACATGGGTTAAAAACCTGTGTTTTTATGATTTCACTCGATGCAAATACCAGAGATAATAAAACTAAAGGTGAGCTAAGCACAATTAGAGATAGCGGAAATGTTCCAGCTATAATTTATGGTGGCAAAGAAAAAAATGAAAAAATCTCTGTTTCAAAAAAATTATTAAAGTTAACTATTGAGAGAGAAAACTTCTTATCAAATATAGTTACTCTTAAGGTAAACGGTAAAGATCAAAATGTTTTACCTAGAGAAGTAGTTTATGATATTTTAACAGACGAACCAATACACGTTGATTTTTTAAGAGTAGTCCCAGGTGTCAAAATAAGAATTGAAGTGCCTGTAGAATTTATAAATCATGAAAAATCTCCTGGTTTAAAAAGAGGTGGAGTACTAAACATAGTTAGAAGAAAAGTTGAGCTTAAATGTCCAAGTGAAAAAATTCCTGAAAAATTAACGATAGATCTAGATGGTGTAGATATTGGAGAGAGTTTTAAAATTTCATCTGTTAAATTAGAAAGTGATGTTGTTCCAACTATTCAGGGAAGAGACTTTGTAATAGCAACATTGGCAGCTCCAACTGTGATGAAAGAACCAGAGAAACCTGCTGATGCTGAGGCAGCTGAAGGTGAGGAAGGAGCTGAAGGTGCAGAAGCAGCGGCTGCAGATGGAGATAAACCAGCTGCTGAGGGTGATAAAAAAGAGGGCGATAAAAAAGAAGGCGATGACAAAAAGCCTGCAGATAAAAAAGCTGCTGAACAAAAAAAATAATCAATTAAATTGAAATCTAAAATCCATTAAAAATTATGCTTCTATTCGTAGGTCTTGGAAATCCAACACCAGACAGTGAGAACAATCGACACAATGTTGGTTTTAAAATCATTGATACAATAAACAAAAAGTTTAGCTTATCAAAACAGAAACCAAAATTTAAAGGATTATTAACAACTGGTAATATTGAAGGTGAAAAGGTTTATGCGATAAAGCCATTAACTTTTATGAATAATTCAGGTGTCTGTATTAGAGAGTTATTAGAATATTTTAAATTTGATGCTGAGGATGTAATTGTATTTCATGATGATTTAGATGTCGAATTTGGAAAAATTAAAGCGAAATTTGGTGGCTCTAGCGCGGGGCATAATGGAATATCATCAATAGATAAATTTATTGGTAAAGATTATTCAAGAGTAAGGATTGGTATAGGTAAACCAAAAACTCCTATCCAAATAGAAGATTATGTATTGCAAAATTTTGATGATGATGAACTTATTGGAATTGATAAAATTTCCAAAAATATAACTGATTCAATTGGAGATCTAATTAAAAAAAAATTAGATTTATTTTCTAGCACTGTAAATAATAAATAATGAGTTTTAAATGTGGAATAGTAGGTTTGCCAAATGTTGGTAAATCGACCCTCTTTAATGCTTTAACAGATTCAAGTAAAGCTCAAGCTGCAAATTTTCCATTTTGTACAATTGATCCTAATGTTGGAATTGTTCCAGTACCTGATGAAAGATTAAATAATCTTGCAAAAATATCTAAATCAAAAAAATTATTAATACAACTATCTCTTTTGTAGATATAGCAGGGTTAGTTAAAGGTGCATCTAAAGGTGAGGGTTTAGGCAATAAATTTTTATCTCATATACGTGAAGTAGATGCCATTATTCATATGATTAGATGTTTTGACTCTGATGATATTCAAAATGTAAATCCAACAGTTGATCCTGTTAGAGATTTAGAAATAATCGAGACAGAAATGATGCTAGCTGACTTAGAGTCTATTCAAAAAAGATTAGAAAAAAATAATAAAAAAAATGTTGATCAAGAACAGCTCAAAATATTAGAAATAGCCCAAGATTGTATTAATAGCGGTAAGGATTTATCTATTTTAAAAGAAAAGTTTGATAAGAAAACTTTGAATCAGAGTGGTTTGCTCTCTATAAAACCTAAGATCTTTGTATGCAATGTAGATGAGCAAAGTATTAAAGATGGTAACAAATACACTAAAAATTTTATCACTAAATTTGGTGAAAAAAATACCTTAATTGTTTCTGCTGACATAGAAAACCAAATTAATGAATTAGAAAATAATGAAAGAAAAAACTACATGGAAATGATTGGTTTAAAGGAGACGGGTTTAAATATGTTAATTCAAAAAGGATATAATATATTAGAATTAGAAACTTATTTTACATCTGGACCGGAAGAAACAAGAGCTTGGACCATTGAAAAAAATTGTACTGCACCGAAAGCAGCTGGTGAAATTCACACTGATTTTGAAAAAGGATTTATTAGAGCAGAAACTATTTCTTTCGAAGATTTTATTAATAACGATGGTTGGGTTAATTCTAAAACAAATGGCAAAATGAGACTAGAGGGAAAAGAATATATCGTTAAAGATGGTGATGTATTAAACTTCCGTTTCAATACGTGACCATATTTTTTTCATACTGAAATAGACTAAAATAGTTAAAATAATTAAATAGACAATCACCTTAAAGCCCATTTGGTGACGAGCTTCCAAATGAGGCTCAGCTGTCCACATTAAAAAAGTAGTTACATCTTTAGACATTTGTTCAATGGTTGCTTGAGTTCCATCTGCATATTCAACCAAACCATCTGACAATTGATTGGCCATTTTGATTTTATTGCCATACATAAACTTATTGTAATAAACTCCATCATCTAAAGTAACTCCAGCTGGTGGATCTTCATATCCTTGAAGTAAAGAGTAAATATAATTTGCTCCGCCACCTCTGGCTTTTACTAAAACAGACATATCTGGAGGATATGCTCCCCCATTAGCAGCCTGAGCAGCTTTAACGTTTTCATAAGGCATTACAAATTTATCAGATAATTTTCCTGGTCTTATAAACATCTCACCATCAGCGTTTGGACCATCTTTGACTTCAAAAGATGCTGCAATTGCTTTTGCTTGCTCCACAGTAAACTCTGGTCCACCTTTCTCAGACAAATTTCTATAACTAAGATATTTCATTGAATGACAAGATGAACATACTTCGGTGTAAACTTGGTAGCCTCTTTGTAAAGCTCCTCGATCGAATTTTCCAAAAAGGCCTTTAAAACTCCAATCAGTTTTTAAATATTCAATTTTTTCAGCAGAATATGAATTAAAAGATACGCAACCTATAGAAATGATCAAAAATAATATTCTTAAGAAATTTTTCACTTAATTATTTAAACTTTCTTTATTTTTAGCAGTTGCCAAATTTGGAGACCCTCCAAGTACGGACTCGGTTATACTTAGGGGAATAGGAAGAGTTTTTTCTTTGAGTCCTAAAACTGGTAAAATTACTAAAAAATGTAAAAAGTAATATGCTGTGGCAACTCTAGCTATCAATAAATACAATCCTTCTGCAGGCATGGCTCCCACATAACCTAAAATTAAAACGTCAGCTACTAAGATCCAATAAAATTGCTTATAAAGAGGTCTAAATACTGCAGATCTTATTTTTGATGTATCAAGCCATGGCAGAGCAGCTAAAATTAAAATTGCAGATAACATTGCAACTACTCCTAAAAGCTTATCAGGAACTGATCTTAAAATTGCATAGAATGGTAGCAAATACCACTCAGGTACAATATGTGCAGGTGTAACTAATGGATCTGCTTCAATATAATTGTCTGCATGACCTAAAATATTTGGCGTGTAAAAAATAAAAAAAGCAAAAACAATCATGAACATTAATAGTGCAAAACCATCTTTGATAACTATGTAGGGATGAAACGGAACAGTGTCTTTTGAAGGTTTTTTAACATCAATACCAACAGGGTTATTATTCCCAGGAACATGAAGAGCCCAAATATGAAGAACAACTAATCCTAAAATTAAAAAAGGTATCAAATAATGAAGAGTAAAAAATCTTGTTAATGTTGGATTATCTACTGAGTAACCGCCCCATAACCATGTTACAATTCCCTCACCTACTAAAGGAATTGCGCTAAATAGATTTGTAATAACGGTAGCTCCCCAAAAACTCATTTGTCCCCATGGCAATACATAGCCCATAAAGGCTGCTGCCATCATCAAGAGGTAAATAATAATACCTATAATCCATATAACTTCTCTCGGAGATTTGTAAGATCCATAAAACAGAGATCTAAAAATATGAATATAAACTGCTAAGAAAAACATCGATGCACCATTTGAATGAATGTATCTTATTAACCATCCATAATTTACATCTCTCATTATGTGCTCAACGCTTTCAAATGCCATATCAGCATGAGCAATGTAATGCATCGCGAGAGTAAGTCCTGTTACTATTTGAGTTATCAAACAAAAAGTAAGTATTCCACCAAAAGTCCACCAGTAATTCAAATTTTTTGGTGTTGGATAATCAGTTAGGTGACTTGCTAATGAAAGTAATGGAAGCCTATCATTAAACCATTTTCCAAATTTTGACTTAGGTACATATTCGTGATCACTCATTATTCTTTACCCAATTTTAATTGTGTTAGCGTTAACAAATTCATATTTTGGAACTTCCATGTTGGTTGGTGCTGGACCTTTTCTAATTCTACCAGAAATATCATAATGTGATCCGTGACATGGGCAAAACCATCCGTTGTAATCACCTTTCTGATCTAAAGGAACACAGCCTAGATGAGTACAAACCCCGAGCATAACTAACCACTCTGGATTTTTAGCTCGATCTTCATCCTTTTGTGGATCTTTCAAATCTTCCAATTTAACTGATTTGGCTTCAGTTATTTCTTCTTCAGTTCTTCTTCTAATAAAAACTGGTTTACCTCTCCAAAGAACAGTAATCGTTTTTCCCGGGCTCACTGAGCTCACATCTACTTCAGTACTAGCTAAAGCTTTAACTGACGCATCAGGATTCATTTGATCAATCATTGGCCAAACTGTTGCCCCTACCCCTACAGCTCCTACTGCATATGTTGCTGTAAACAAGAAATCTCTTCTGTTAGTTTTTTTTTCTGACATCTGTAACTTTAATTAAATATACCCAATATTGATTTTTTCTACTTAATATATGATTTCATATAATATAAAATACTAATTTTACTACTGATAGAATGACACAGAATTTAACTAATCTTGGCCCAAAAATAGCTTTATTTGAACCTGATATCCCTCAAAATACTGCTGCAATAGTTAGGACTTGTGCGTGTCTTGGAGCCAAACTTGAAATAATTGAACCATGTGGATTCTTGATTTCAGACAAAAGATTTAAAAGAGTTGTTATGGATTATATGGACGAAAAAGATATAAATTTTTATAAAAGTGCAGATATTTTTTTTAAGTCCAAAAAAGATCAAAGAATTATATTGATGACAACTAAAGCTTCTATATCTTATACAAATTTCAAATTTGAAAAAAATGATACAATTTTATTTGGCCGTGAAAGTGCTGGAGTTCCAGAAGAAATTCACAAATTATTAAATAATAAACTAAAAATACCTATGGAGAGTAACAAACGTTCATTAAATTTAGCATCCTCTGTTGCAATTATTTTAGCTGAATGTTTAAAACAAACAAAATGGATTTAGACATCAAGAAAGATCTGGTAAGTAATTGGTTTAAACTATTACAAGACGCATTTTGTAATGACATCAATATTTTGGAAAAAAATAAAATAAAATTTAAATGCACTACTTGGAAAAAAAATTCAAAAAAAGATGAAGGTGGAGGTGAATACAGAATACTTAAGGGCGGAAAAGTATTTGATAAAGTTGGAGTAAATTATTCAGAGGTATATGGAAAATTTCCAAAGAATTTTCAAAAAAATATTCTTGGAGCAAAAAAAAATCCAAGATTTTGGGCCTCAGGAATATCGGTGGTAATGCATATGAAAAATCCTTTGATTCCAGCAATGCATTTTAACACTAGGTATATATGTACTACTCAACAATGGTTTGGTGGTGGTATGGATGTAACTCCATCAAAAAAGGATGGGTTAGAAAAAAAAGATTTTCATCTTACGTTAAAAAAAATGTGTGATCGACATAATAAAAATTATTATAAAAGATATAAGAAATTATGTGATGAATATTTTTATTTAGTACATCGAAAAGAATCTAGAGGTATTGGTGGAATATTTTTTGACTATAAAAAAGATAATTTTGAAAAAGACTTTAACTTTGTAAGAGATGTAGGTGTTACTTTTCAAATATTATTTAACAAAATGATCAGAAAAAAACTTAAAAAGAAATGGACTGCTAAGGATAAGGAAATGCAATATATTAAAAGAGGTAGATATACTGAATTTAACTTATTATATGATAGAGGAACTAAATTTGGTTTACAAACTGGTGGAAATATAGATGGAATTTTGATGTCGCTTCCACCTTTAGCAAAATGGAAATAAAATGGATAAAGAGCCTATAACACTCAATGGAATAGAAAAATTAAAAGAGGAATTAGTTTTTTTAAAAGAAAAAAAAAGACCTAAGATTGTTGCTGCTATAGCGGAAGCTAGATCTCATGGAGACCTAAAAGAAAATGCTGAATATCATGCTGCTAAAGAAGAACAATCACATAACGAAGGAAGAATTACAGAAATAAATGGTATCATTGCAAGAGCTAATGTTATTGATGTCACTAAAATAGTTAATGAAGGTAAAGTAATTTTTGGTTCTACTGTTTATTTAGAAAATTTAGATACTGGGGAAAAAATTAATTATAAAATTGTTGGGAAAGATGAAGCTGACTTAAAACTAAAGCTTATTTATTTCCAATCACCAATTGGAAAAGGTCTAATTGGAAAAAATAAAAAAGAACTTGTTGAGATCAACACACCAGCAGGAGTTAAAAATTTTGAAATAAAAGACGTTAAATATATTTAATGATTTATAATTTTATTAATTTGTTTATCTGTTAATTCAAAATTATTATTTACCCATTCTTCCTCAATAATCTTAAGTTTATTTCCAAGGTTTTTTCCTTCTGGAAAATTATACTTTTCCATCAAATCTTTACCACTAATAGGCATAGTAGGAAAAATTTTTGATTGAAACTCACTTATCAAATTAAGTATTTTTTTATCAACTTTTTTTGAAGTAAAAATCCTATAGCTTAAAATATCTACGACAGACTGTTTTCCATGGTAATGAAAAACTTTATTAAGATTTTTTTCTGAAAAAGATTTTGTAGTAATTTTTTCTTTATAAAAATTATCGATAATCTTTAGTCGTTTTTGATCTTTTTTAGAAATGTTGAATTTGTAAATAAAGTAATCTGTATTATCTGATCCATCAATTATTAAAACAGATAATAAAAATATAAAATCTGCTTCTTTAAGCTTAATTTTTGCAAATGGATTGGGATTTGAAAATAAATTGATCTTTTTAATTTGGGGAAAGATATTTTGAAATAATTCTACTGACAATTCATCATTTGAAAGTTTTGTTAATATATTTGATTTCACAAATTTTTGTAATTCATCTAATAACCTTTCTTTAGATAGGTTGGAAATACCTACTATATTTTTTTTAATTAATTTTGAGGTTTTTAAATCATGTTTTTCTTTTGAGTAACTTAAATAAAATCTTAAATAACGGAGTATTCTTAGATAATCTTCTTTAATTCTTTGTTCTGTATCACCAATAAATTTTATAATACCATTTTCTAAATCTTCTTTTCCATTAAAAGGATCAAATAAATTTCCCTCAAGATCAGAGTAAATTGAATTGATTGTAAAATCTCTTCTTGAAGCATCTTTTTTCCAATCAGTGGAAAATTTAACCTCTGCATGCCTACCATCAGTATTTATATCTTCTCTTAAACTTGTTATTTCAAATTTGTAATCTTTTATAACGGCAGTTATTGTGCCATGATCTATTCCTGTTTCGTAATAATTAATATTGTTATTTTTAAGTGCATCACAAACCTGCATAGGATTTAAATTGGTAGCAAGATCAATATCATCAACTATTTCCTTTTGAATGATCTTTCTAATACAACCACCAACATATCTAATTTCACTACTGGATGAGTATTCATTTATTGCGTCAAAAATTTTTTTTGCAGATGGATCTTTTGATAAATCTTTTATAGTTTTAGAAACATAATCAAGATTGTTGGTTCTTTTTATAAATTTATTTAAAAAGTTAATCATATTTGGCTGGGGCGCTAGGATTCGAACCTAGGATGCAGGTACCAAAAACCCGTGCCTTACCACTTGGCTACGCCCCAATATCATCATCGTATAACACAAAAAAAATAAATTTATATAGTTTTTGATGTCTTGCACCAATAATTTCTAAATTGCTTATTAACTTTTTTTTCAGCCTCCTTGCACTTTTTATCTGAATTAAAATAAGCAATAATTGCTGAACCAGAACCAGTCATTCTTACAAACTCAACATTTGATAATTTTTCCAAAAAATTTTTTAAAGTAATCAATTTTGAGTATTTTTTTAATGCTAATAATTCTAAATCATTTTTCATATTTTTTAAGAATTTTAAGCTAAACATTTTTTTAGAAGGACGTGAAAATCTCTCTTTGGTAAATTTTTTAACTTCAGAATAAATTTTTTTAGTAGAACATCCAAAATTTGGTTTTGCTATTAAAACAGAAACTTTTTTTTTAACTGAAAAAGTTTTGATTAAATTGTTTGACTTTAAGATTAAATTTTTTGAATATATTCCCAATTTAACGTCTGACCCAATTAAATTTGTTATTTTTATTTTATCTTTATTTGAAACTTTAATTAATTTTTTTTTAATCAAAAAATTTAAAATGGCAGCTGCATTCATAGATCCACCTCCAAGACCAGATTTTGATGGAATATTTTTTTTTATGATAATTTGATATTTATCTTTTAAAAGCTTTTTTGTATCAATAATTTTGAATAACTGAGAAACAGTGTTGTCTGATTTTATATTTGAAGAAAATTTTCCAAAAAATTTTATTCTATGATTTTTATTTTTAATTTTTTTAATCAATATTTCATCATGTAAATTTAAAAAACTAACTACACTCTCTATTTTATGCATTGAGTTTTTTTTACCAACTATGTTTAGAGCTGAATTAATCTTAGCATATGATTTAATTTTAGAATAACTCATCAAGAGTTTTTTGGTCCATCAATTAACTTATTTTCAATATTGTCTTTTAATTTTTGTTCTGCATCGTCCATATCTAAAACCATCAACCAAAAATATCTTGCTTGTATTTTTCTATTCAGTTTCCATAGAATATCACCATAATGATCAATAACAATTGGATCGTCCGGCATCAATTGAACTGCTCTTATTAAAAAATTTTCTGCTTTATTAAAATCATCAATTAGATAATAAGCCCAACCTATTGAATCTATAATATAAGGATCATCACTTTTTTTTGAATAAGCTTCTTCAAGCATTTCAATTGCCTCATTAATTTTATAATCTCTTTCAAGCCAAGAATAAGCTAAATAGTTTAGAACAAAAGCATCATCAGGATTAATTTTTAAAGAATGTCGCAAGTCTCTATCAGCACTTGTGTAATCCTTCAATCTCTCAAAACTTCCACCTCTTCGGTATAATAAATTTGCTTTCACTTTGTTTTCATCATCTAAAGAATCAATAATTAATGAATAATATTTTATTGCAAGCTTATATTCCTCTGAATTTTTATAAAAATTTGCAATATCAAAAATGAATTTATTATTTGGGTTTTCAATCTTATCAAATTTAAAAGTAATATAATTTAAAGCTTCTTTTTTGTTGCTAGTTTTTGAAATTATTTGAGCCTCTTTTTTAACTCTATACCAGTAATAAAAATCTTGATTTTTATCAAAATTTTTTAAGATCGTTTTAGATTTTTCATAATTTTTATTAAGATATAAATTTTCTGCAACCAGCGATAAATTAAAAACAAATTTAGGATTTAAATAGGTAGATAAGTTCAAATAAAAATTTGATTTTTCAAACTCATTTTGTGATGAGTAAAGATTTGAAATAAGAAATAAAAACTCTCCTATAATGTCATTAGGATTATCACATGAAAAAACTTTACCGAATTCTTTAAATTCATTTCTTTCTATCCAACTTTTTCCCTGTGATAGTAATAAAGTTGTATTAATATAATTTAATTTATCAGTTATTGATTTTGCTTTCTCTATTTGATTTTTATCTATTAAATAAGTTAAATAAAAATAAATATATCTCGAATAATCTGCCTTGTTGTTATTAATTAAATTTGAAAAAGAAGGACCCGTATTCTTGTCATTTAAAAAACATCTTTGAAAAGTTTCGGTAATAGATGATAAATCTCCAAATTTCTGATTTTCTTTTTTAATTTTTTTATAATTAAAAACATCAAAATATTGTTTAAGTAAATTTAAGATAATAAAATTAAAACGATCTTTTTGCAGACGTTCTGGGGCTTCTGATAGAATTTTTATGGCTTTATTAACATTATCTTTTTTAAGACTATCTAGTGCCAACAAAATGTAAGCTTCAAAAAAATCAGAATTTTTTTTTTTTTGATTACTTTTAATAACATTTATAGCTTTCGCTACTTTACCCTCAAAAACTAAGGACATAACAAACCTTTCTAAATATCGATCATGTTGATTTATTAAAATTTTAGAGGATTCAAAAAAATCTAGAGCTTCAGAATTTTTTTTGTTTTCAAAAGCAACTATACCCGAAAAATATTTTGATAAATTTTTTGAATTAAATTCATCAAAACTATTACTTTTAGATAACAGCGGGCTCTGATACAATAGTAGTGAAAATAATAAAATTATAGTTTTTTTATTTAACATTAAATATTATGAGCAAAAAATCTTCTTTTCAGAGTATGTCATATAGAGAAGAATTGATAAATTCAATAGAACCAAATTTCATATTTAGTAAAAAACCATTAAATAGATTTAAATTTGATGAGATAAATAATAATAATAAAAGTTTAAATAAGATTGACCAAATAAATGAACTAAAAAAACTAATTGATTCAATCCAAAATTGTAATTTAAAAAAAAATTCAAAACCTCTTATTTTGGGTGATGGAAATATTAATAGTCCAATTATGATTATTGGTGAGGCTCCTGGAGTAGAAGAGGAAAAAGCTGGTAAAACTTTTCAAGGGGAGACGGGTGCTTTGTTAGAAAAAATGCTGCTAGCAATTGATATAAAGAAGAAAAGTATTTATTCAAGTTATGCAGTCAATTTTAGGCCACCAGAGGATAGAAAACCTACATCTCAAGAAATAAAAAGATACTCTGTTTTTTTAAAGGAACTGATATCAATTATAGATCCTAAAATTATCATTTTATTTGGAAGCACTGCAATGGAATCAGTCATTTCTTCTAACGAAAAAATTTCTAACGAGAGAGGTAAATGGAAAGAAATTATTTTAAAAAATAAAACTTATCCATTAATGATTACTTTTAATCCATCTTACTTAATTAGATTTCCTGAAAATAAAAAATTTTCTTGGGAGGATTTAAAAAATATTAAAAAGAAAATTCAAGAATTAAATATCAAAATTTGATGAAAATTATTGCTGGTGTTGATGAAGTCGGTCGAGGCAGTTTAATTGGACCAGTATATGCTGCTGCAGTAATTTTAAATAAATCAATTAACAAAAAATTATTAAAAGACTCAAAGACTATTGCTAAGGAAAAAAGAAAGATATTATCTAATTATATAAAAAAAAACTCTATTTGGGCTATTGGTACTGCATCGGTCAAAGAAATAGAGAAAATTAATATTTTGCAGGCAAGTTTACTTGCAATGAAAAGAGCTATTAAAAAACTTAAAAAAAAACCTACTCATATTTTTATAGATGGAAATAAAGTGCCAGTAATAGAGAATTATAATCTTAGATCGATAATAAAGGGTGATCAAAAAATACCATCAATCTCCGCAGCCTCAATTGTTGCTAAAGTTGCCCGTGATAAAATGATTACTAAAATAGCAAAAAAATTTAAGGGTTATTATTGGGATCAAAATTATGGATATGGAACAAAACAACATTTAAAAGCTATAAAAAAGTTTAGGAATTACAAGCCAACATAGAAAAACATTTTCACCAATAAATAAAATGCTATAGGTTTCACGTAGAAACACTAGATATTGTTATCTCAAAATATTCTTACACTAATAGAATCTAAATAATTCAATCGTAGGTTGACCGAAGAATCTTTTTCGAGTCTAATTTGTTTTTACAAATGAACCAAAAATTTAAAAATAAATTAATTAATGGAGACAGTTTAGAGGAATTAAAAAAAATTCCTGATGAGTCATTTGACTTAGTTTTTGCAGATCCACCTTATAACTTACAATTAAAAAACGAGTTGACCAGACCCGATAGATCCAAAGTAAGTGCAGTAAACGATAAATGGGATCAATTTGAAAGTTTTAAAAAATATGATGCTTTTACATATGCCTGGCTAAGTGAATGCAAAAGAATTTTAAAGAAAGATGGAGCAATTTGGGTAATTGGTAGTTACCATAATATTTTTAGAGTTGGCACTGCAATTCAAAATTTAGGCTTTTGGATTTTGAATGATGTTATTTGGAATAAAAAAAATCCTATGCCAAACTTTAGAGGTACTCGATTTACTAATGCTCATGAAACTTTAATATGGGCATCAAAATCTGAAAAATCAAAATACACTTTTAATTATCAATCTTTAAAATGCTTAAATGATGATCTTCAAATGAGATCTAATTGGGATCTGCCAATTTGTAATGGGTCAGAAAGACTTAAAAAGAATGGAAAAAAAGTGCATTCTACTCAGAAACCTGAGGCACTACTTCATAGAATTTTATTAGCAACATCCAATAAAAATGATTTAGTTTTAGACCCCTTTTTAGGTTCTGGAACAACAGCAACGGTTGCTAAGAAATTAGGTAGAAATTATTACGGTATAGAGAAGGAAAAAGCTTATTTTAAAGCTTCAGAGCACAGACTAAAAAATACAAAACCAATTGAAGACGATTACTTGGATACTTTAAAAAATAATAGATCTAAACCGAGAATACCTTTTGGTTCATTGGTTGAATTAGGAATAATAAAGCCAGGTACAACCATTTTTGACAATAAAAAGAAAATCAGTGCAAAAATAATGGCTGATGGCAGTATTAAACATGCACAAACAGAGGGCTCAATTCATAAAGTAGCAGCTACAATACTTGGAGCTGAAAGTTGTAATGGATGGACTTATTGGCATTACAATCTAAATGGTTCAGTGGTTCCAATCGATCATTTAAGACAAAGATTGGTTAACAATCGCTAATTCTGATAAATTTTTCCCAAGTAAGATTCTAAAAATTTTTTATTTTTTACTAATCTTTTTAATAAAATGTTTCTAGCAAATGTGGTTAAAGGATTGGATAAATGAAAAGAAAACTGATTAAATTTTGATCTAATATTTACCATTTTTGTTTTTTTAACTCTATTCTTAAAAAAATTACTTTCTGTATTATTTCCAATGCTTTTAAATAACTCATAAGCACCTTCAATTGACTGTGATGCACCCTGGGCAAATGAAGGTGGGAATGCAAAAAAAGCATCACCAATTAAATGAACATTATTAATTTGTAATTTATGGAAATCGCCACTTATAAATACTGGAAATATTTTTAATTCTTTAAGATCATCTAAAAAATCTTTATTTTCTAAAGGAATTTTATGTAATACTTTTTTAATAAAAGTATTATCACTGAATAGTGAGTAGTTTTTTTGATCTTCTTCTGACAAGTGGTATTTCATTATAGCTATAAAATTTAAGTCTCCATTTGGGCTCACTGGATAAATTACATGATGAAAGTCTGGACCTAAAAATAAAGAAATATTTTTATCATCAATGGATTCAAGAGATTTTGTTAAAATACCTCTAATTGCTAATGTGTTATTGTATTTAGGTTTAGTTTCACTCTTAGAAATAAGACTTTTACTTTTTGAAAAAACACCATCAGAAATAATTAAATAATCACATTCTATTGTCTCTCCATTTTCAAAAGAAATTTTTATTTGTTTATCTTGTTGGTCTATTTTTGAAATATTGTAGCCAGTTTTTATATATTCTCTCAAATCTTTTTTTAAAAAATTAATTAATGTAGATCTTTTTAAAGTGGTATATTTACAGTCTTCTGAGTTGAAATTTGCAATATCTAATTCACATATTTTTTTTAAGCTCTTACTTGAATAAAAATTTATTTTTTCAGGATTGAATTTTTCATTATTTTGTAATTTTTCAAATCCAATTTCATTTAAAATTTTAATACTGTTTACTGATAGTTGAACTCCATAACCTTCCTCTAAAGCAACTGATGAATTTTTTTCATAGATTGAAACTTGATAATTAGGATTTCTATTAAATAAATTTGCAATAAATAATCCAGAAATTCCAGCTCCAATGATGGCTACTTTTTTCATCAATTTTTTTCCAAATATTTAACAATTTTTTTTGTAAACGAAGGTAGCATGTAACTGTGTAATTTTTTTTCATCAATCCAATAAGGTGACTGGAATTTTCTACTATTTTTTAGATATTTGATCTCTATATTCATATTCATATTAGACATTTTAAAGTTTAAATTTTTATTAAAATTTTTTGGTTTGGATAATTCTTCCATAGGAAATATTGTTAAATTTTTTAAGAAATTAAATTTAGTATTTTTAATTAATAAATAATTTTGATCTTTTTTGTAAACTTTTAAAAGAAAATACTTATCTATATTTTTTTTATTATTTTTTGTTAAATTAAAATCTTTCTTTTGTAATGACTTGCAGTTTTTTGAAATAGGACATTGATTACACAAAGGATTAGTTGGTTTGCAAATTAATGCTCCTAATTCCATTAGAGCTTGAGCGTAATCACTGGATCTTGACGATGTTCCAAATATAGATTTTTTTTTAATAAGATTATCTTTTTGTATATCCTTCTCTTTTTTTAAATACAAATATCGTTTCAAAACTCTTTCTATATTTCCATCTAATGGAATATAAGGCTTGTTAAATGCTATCGCTAAAATAGCACTTGCTGTATAATTTCCTACACCTGGTAAAGATAACAAATCTTCATAATTGTTAGGAATTTTTCCCTTAAAATTTTTAGTAACAGTTTGCGCAGTTTTTTTTAAGTTCTTTGCCCTAGAGTAATATCCCAGACCCTCCCAAAGTTTAAGTAGTTTTTTATTTTGGACTTTAGCCAATAATTTTAAGGTTGGAATATTTTTTATAAATCTATTGAAAAAAGGTATTACTGTTGCAACCTGTGTTTGTTGTAACATAAATTCACTTACTAACGTGTAATACTGTCTTTTTTGCAAAGAAACATTTTTTCGCCACGGTAATGATCTTTTATTTAAATCATACCAATTAAGAATTTTTTTTGTTAATAATTGTTCCTTCATATGCATTTTAAAAAATATACTAAGCAGAGAAACAACACCTTTCAAGGCTTAAGATCATTTAGGGATACTTTGCCAAAGAATATAAAAAAAATTATTAATAAAAAAGGTCATATTTATTCTGAAACTTTAAATAACTGGAAATATATAGTTGGTGAAAAATTATTTAAAATTTGTTATCCAAAATCTTTTAAAAATTCCAATCGATTTGGGGTTAGCACCTTATTGGTTATGGTCAAAAGAGGACATGAAGTTGATTTAGAATATTCAAAAAAAGAAATTATGAACAAAATGAATAGCTTCTTTGGATATTCGGTTGTTGAAAAGCTTAAATTTGTTAGCTTTGATGATAATCAAAACATTTTATCTTCTGACACAGATAAAGAAAATAATGTGACAATTATGAAATATCAAAATAAAATCAATGACATTAAGAATAATAAAATCAAAAAATCTATAATGGAATTAACAAAAGTATTTAAAAAGAAATGAAAAAATTACTTATTGTCTTAATTTTGTTTTTTAGTTTTATAAGCAACATAAGTGCTGAAACTAAAAGAATAATTTCAGGAAATGTTGATGCCAAGATTACAATCATTGCATACGAGTCATTAACTTGTAGTCATTGTGCTGATTTTCATAAGGATGTTTATCCTCAGCTTAAAAAAGAATATATTGATACTGGACTAGCTAAAATTGAATTCAGGCATTATCCATTAGACATAGCTGCTTTAAATGCTTCAAAGATTGCCCAATGTAAAAGTGATCAAGGTTTGAAAATTTTAGAAAGCCTATATTCAAATCAACAAGTTTGGGTAAAAGGGAAAACTATCGAGGAGATTAATCATAATCTGAAAAAATTTATTCAAAAAGAGGGTTTCGAATTAAATTTTGAAAAGTGTTTAAATAATAAAAAAATTGAAGATTTTATTTTAAATGACCGAATCGAAGGTGCCAAAAACTTTAAAGTAAATGCTACTCCTACGATAATCATAAATGGCGAAAAGTTTGAAGAATCTCTAAATTATAAAAATTTGAAAAAATCTCTTCAAAAACTGATATAAGTTAATGCATGGAGTTTAAAAAAATCCAATTAAATGGATTTAAATCTTTCGCTGATAAAACTAATTTTTTAATTGAAGATGGTTTGACTGGAATTGTTGGGCCTAATGGATGTGGTAAATCTAACATTGTTGAGTCATTAAGATGGGTAATGGGTGAAACATCTGCAAAGAGCATGAGGGGCTCTGGAATGGAGGATGTGATATTTTCTGGAACTTCTAATAAAGCTTCAAAAAATATAGCTGAGGTCTCAATATCTGTTAGCAATCAAAACAATGAAGGCCCTATTCAATATCGAGAGCTTGATGAAATTCATATTAGAAGAAAAATAGAAAAAGACAAAGGTTCAAAATTTTATATTAATGACAAAGAAGTAAGAGCTCGAGATACTCAAATGTTTTTTGCTGATTTATCTACAGGTGCTCACTCTCCATCTATGATTAGTCAGGGACGTATAGGAGCATTAGTAACTGCTAAACCTACTGATCGAAGAGCTATTTTGGAGGAAGCAGCAGGAATTTCAGGACTACATGTTAGAAGGCATGAAGCTGAGTTAAGATTAAGTGCTGCAGAAAATAATTTAAAAAGAGCTGATGAGTTAAGAAAACAACAAGAAAGACAATTAGCTAATCTTCAAAAGCAAGCCGAAGAAGCTACAAAATATAAACTAATTTCTGAAGAAATTAAAAAAATTGAAGCTGGATTGTATTATTTAAGATTAATTGAAATTGATAAAGAAATCAGAATTGAAAATGAGATCAATACAGAAGCGGAAGGTGAAGTGTCAGGTTATAATGAAAAAATTAATGAATTTGAAAAACAAATTAAATCTGAAACTGATAAGGTAACTCCATTAAGAGAAAAAAATATTGAAAATTTGTCAAAAATTCAAAGACTTAATTTAGAACTTCAAAGTCTTGATGAAGAAAATACAAGAACACAAAAAGAGTTAGAAAATAGTAAAAAATCTCTACAAACACTTGATGAAGATATTTCTAGAGAAAAAGGAATTATAATCGATGCTAACTCAAATGAAAAAAGGCTTAAAGAGGAAAAAAATGAGCTAATACAAATTGACTCAAAATATTATGAAACTGAAAAACAATCTAATGAAGATTTAGACTTATCAAAAAATAAATTAAAAGAAGAAATAGAGAATATTAGAAACTTAATTTCTAATAAACAAAACGATGAAGCATTGTCTGCATTAAATGTTTTTGAGAGCAGTATAGAAATATACGCTGATAGTTATAGTAAAAACCGAAATATTAAAAAAGAGTCTGTTAAAAGAAATGAAAGAATTAAGATTATAGAAAAAGAAATTGAAAGTTGGAAAAATTTACTCTCAAATTCTGAAAAGATGGTTAGTGAACTTTCAGAAAGAAAAAATAAATTTAATTCACAATTAGAAAAATTAGATAATCAACCAAAAATTCAAGCAGAAAAGAAAGGTAAAATTTCTGAAAATTTAAGAATTTCTGATCAAGAAAAAAATGAAATTGAAAAAATAATTACTGAAACAGATGAAAATATAGAAGCTTTAAGAGCTCAACTCAATAAAATCCAAGAACAATCTATTCAAATTAGAGAAAGAAAAGCAAGTTCAGGAGCAACCATTGAAGGTTTAAATAAAAGAAAATCAGATTTATTAGATAGAATTAATTCTGAACTTAATTTAACTGAAGAAAATATTTTAGAAAATTCTAATTTGAATGGTGTAGAAGAATTGCCAAATCATGTGGACCAAGAAGACTTATTGGACAAAAAGAAACAAGTAAGAGAAAAATTAGGATCAGTAAACTTAAAAGCAGATGAAGAAACAAACAAATATGAAACCGAAATTAAAAAAATGGAACAAGATAGGTCAGATTTAGTAACTGCTATAATTAAACTTAAAGAAAGTATTAATGAACTTAATCAAAAAGGTAGGGAAAGACTTATTGAAGCTTTTGAAAAAGTTAATAGAAAATTTAACGAAGTTTATACAAAACTATTTAATGGTGGTAATGCAAAATTAGAATTAGTTGACTCAGATGATCCTCTAGAAGCAGGATTAGAAATGCTTGTTAGTCCTCCTGGAAAAAGATTGCAATCAATTACATTGTTGTCGGGAGGAGAGCAAGCATTAACAGCTCTATCTCTAATTTTTGCGGTTTTCTTAACAAACCCCTCTCCTATTTGTGTATTGGATGAAGTTGATGCTCCTTTAGATGATGCCAACGTAACAAGATTTTGTAACTTATTAGATGAACTTACGAAAATTACTAATACAAAATTTATAATTGTAACTCACCATGCTCTAACAATGTCAAAAATGGATAGACTTTATGGAGTAACAATGCCAGAAAAAGGAATAAGCCAGTTGGTAGCAGTAGACCTACAAAAAGCTGAGGACATGGTTGCTTAAATTTAAATGTCTAAAGATCATTTTAAAACTCGCTTACAGATTGCAAAAGATAAGATTTTGAAGAGAAACTTAGATCCTAAAAACCGAAATTCTTCATCTATTGGCGCTGCATTTAAACTAAGCACAGAGCTAGTTGCAGCAGTAGCTGTTGGGACAATTATTGGGTTTATTTTAGACAAGACCTTTGGTACTAAGCCTTGGTTAATAATAATATTTTTTTTTATTGGTGTAATTGCGGGAATAATTAACGTGATAAAATCAGCAAAAAATATGCAAAAGTAGAATAATTTATGGCAGCAAATCCAATGACACAATTCGAGGTTTATCGAATTGGACCTGAAATTAAAATTGGTGCATTTGATATCTCATTTACTAATTCAAGTTTATTTATGGTTGTTAGCACACTTGCAATCCTAATTATCTTTAATTTGGGTTCAAAAAAAAATTCTCTACTACCAAATAAGCTGCAGCTATTGTCTGAGTTAAGTTATACCTTCGTCTCTAAAATGATTAGCGATACCGCAGGGTCGAAAGCGAGACCTTACTTCGCTTTTATATTTTCTTTATTCATGTTTGTGTTATTTTGCAATATGTTTGGGATGATACCATATACTTTTACTGTAACTAGCCACATAATAGTGACTTTTGTGTTAGCTGCGTTTATTTTCATTGGTGTAACAATTGTTGGGTTTATTAAACATGGTTTTGGATATCTTAAATTATTTGTACCAAGTGGTGTGCCTGTTGTTCTACTACCATTAATTGTTATTATTGAAATAATTTCTTATTTAAGTAGACCAGTGAGTTTATCAGTAAGGTTATTTGCAAACATGATGGCTGGTCATACTATGATGAAAGTTTTCGGAGGCTTTGTAATAAGTCTTGGAATAGTTGGTGGATGGCTTCCACTAAGTTTTTCGGTTGCTTTAACAGGTTTGGAGATCTTAGTTGCTTTTCTTCAAGCATATGTTTTTGCAATCTTAACCTGCATCTATTTAAATGATGCATTAAATTTACACCATTAATAAATATAGGAGGATATAATGGAATTAGAAGCAGCAAAAATGATCGGAGCAGGACTAGCGGCAATTGCTTTAGCAGGTGCCGGTGTAGGTATAGGAATAATTTTTGGAAATTATTTATCAGGAGCAATGAGAAATCCATCTGCAGCTCAAAAACAGTTTCCAAACTTACTTTTAGGGTTTGCCTTAGCAGAGGCAACTGGTCTTTTTGGACTAGTGGTTGCATTAATTATTCTTTTTGCGTTTTAGATTTGAATGATTAAAAAAAAATTATTTCAGTGCGTACTTTTTAGCTTTCTTTTTATAGAGAAAGTTTTTTCTGCTGAAAGTGGAGGAATGCCTCAATTAAATCCAGAATTTTGGATTTCTCAGATTTTTTGGTTAACTTTAACTTTTGGTATTTTATATGTAGTTTTATCAAAACTAATACTACCAAAAATTAGTGCTAACTTGGAATCTAGAAAATCACAAATTTCAGATAATATTGAGGCTGCTGACAAACAAAGAGAAGAGAGTGAAGCTAAATTGAGAGAGTACGAAGAAATTGTTTCTAAAAGTAAAATAGAAGCAAAAAAAATTTTTGATCAAGCGAGGGAGAAAGCTTTAAAAGATATTGGCCAAAAAATTGAAGTTTTGGATAAGCAAATTGATGAAGAAATTAAAAAAGTAGAGGATGAAATCAATCTATTAAGAAAAGAAGCACCTGCAAAAATTAATAAGATAGCAATTGAAACTGCTTCAGAGTTAACTCAAAAACTAATAGGTGCTGAAGTTAATAATAGTAGTATTTCAGCCATAGTTGATGATTTGTCCAAAAGAAGTGGAGATAAATATTATGGAAATTGATTCAACATTTTGGGTAGCTGTTTCTTTTGTTATTTTCTTTGGAGGCTTGATTTACTTAAAAATACCACAAAAAATCAATGAAATTTTAAATAAACTAATCTTAGATATTAAAAATGAAATTGATGAAAGTGAAAGATTAAGAACTGAAGCTAAAACTTTGCTAGATAATGCTCAAAATAAACTTGATAAAGCAGAGAGTGTGAAAAATGAAATTATTGATCAGGCAAAAAAAGATAGTGATAGATTAATTATTTCGCTAAATGACAAATTCCATAAATCATCTGATTTAAAAAAGAATTTGGCTGAAAACAAAATTAATCAAATAAAAGAGAATGCAATCAAGGAAATTAAAAACGCTTCAATAAAAATTGCTGTAGATTCTGCCAAAAAAATTATTACTACATCTATTGATAAATCCAAGTTAGATACGCTGTTTCAAAAAAATTTAAACGAAACTAAAGAAGAGCTAAAAAAAATTAACTCATAATACTCTTACAATTTTTTTAAAAAACTATAAATTATCAAAATGAATTCAGTTGTAATAGGTTCCGGTTTTGGTGGTATAGCTGCTGCTCTTCGTCTTAAAGCAAAAGGACACAATGTTACATTAATAGAAAAACATCCTGATCTTGGTGGCAGGGCTAGAGTGTTTAAAAAAAAAGGTTTTATATATGATGGTGGACCAACTGTTATTACTGCTCCTTATTTAATAAATGAATTATTTGAATTATTTAAGAAAGATCCTAAAGATTATATAAATCTTTCTCCGCTTAAAGTTTGGTATCAATTTGTTTTTGAAGATAATTCAAAATTTAATTACTCAGGTAATGAGACTGAGATGAAAAAACAAATTGGAGAGATAAGTAAAGAAGATGTCAAAGGTTACGAAAAATTAGTTAATTTTACAAAAAAGATTTTTGATAAAGGTTTTACAGAACTGGCAGATGTTCCCTTTGATAAACCTTTTGTAATGATGCAACAATTACCAGCTTTATTAAAACTTAAAAGTTATAAATCAGTCTATTCATTAGTTTCATCTTATATTAAAAATGAAAAGCTGAGAAGAATGCTAAGTATGCATCCACTCTTAGTTGGAGGCAATCCTTTTACAACAACCTCCATATATGGACTAATTTTATATTTAGAAAAAAAATGGGGAATACATTATTCGATGGGTGGAACTGGTAATATTATAAAAGGTTTTGAGAAACTTATGAATGAGGTTGGTATAGAAATAATAAAAGGTCATGAAGTAACAAAAATTATTTCTAATACAAATAAGGTAACTGGTGTTCAATTAAATGATCAATCTGTCATAGAAGCTAACAATGTTATATGTAATGCAGATCCTCCTGCTGTTTATGAAAAAATGTTAAATGGAAATAAATATAATTCACTCATGTTTAAATGGAAAAAAAATAGAATGGAATATTCTATGGGATTGTTCGTTTACTATTTTGGAACAAAAAAAACTTATAGTGATATTGAACATCATACAATAAAATTTGGCAATAAGTACAAAGAACATCTTGATGATATATTTGAAAATAAAAAATTGAATAATGATATAAGTTATTACCTTCACAGACCATCTGCTACTGACAAGTCTATGGCTCCTCCGGATCAAGATTGTTTTTATGTTTTAGTTCCAGTGCCAAATAACCAGTCAAAAATTAATTGGTCTGATGAAGGAGAAAAAATGAAAAATTTAGTAATAGATAAAATGGAAAAAGATTTAATGCCAAACCTTAGAGAAAATATAGTTGAAGATTTTTATCTGACACCAGATTACTTTGAAAAAGATTTAAATACTAAATATGGTTCAGGTTTTTCAATTCAGCCTAAATTTTCCCAATCTGCTTATTTTAGATTTCACAACAAATCAGAGATATATGATGGACTTTATTTTGTAGGAGCCGGTACTCACCCGGGAGCTGGTGTACCAGGAGTGCTTTCTTCTGCGAAAGTATTAGATAAAATTTTATAATGTCCGATAAAAGTTACTTATCTGTTTACGCTAAATCATTTAATTGGGCGGGTTTTTTTTTACCTAAAGAAACATTAAAAAAATGTTCGGCTTTGTATGATTTTTGCAGAGTTGCAGATAATATTGCAGATGATGATGGTGAAATAGAAAGTAAAAAAAAAAAATTTGATCAGTTTGAAAATGATTTTAATCAAAAAAAATTCACTGATCCTATCATCAAAAACATGTGGGACCTTATTGAAGAGTTCAAGATATCTTTGGAAATTGTTCAAGATTTATTAATTGGAATTAAATTAGATATTAAAGATAAAGTTAAATTAAATTCAAAAAAAGAATTGTTGATTTACTCGTACAGAGTGGCCGGAACTGTTGGGTTGATGATGGCAAAAATTTTAAAAGTAAATAAAAAAAGTTCACTAAAGTCAGCTATCGACCTTGGAATTGCAATGCAGCTTACTAATATATCAAGAGATGTAATTGAAGATTCAAAAAATAATCGTTTCTATATAAATGAAAATTTTGAAGAAATTTCATCAACTATTGATCTTGCTGATACTTTTTATAAAAATTCATTTTATTCTATTAAAGAAATACCGATAAGTTTTCGTTTTTCTATTTTGGTTGCTAGAAGGATTTATAGAAAAATAGGACATAAAATTTTGAGCAAAAAAAATTTGCAAAATTATCAAAATTCAGGAAAGATATATGTCTCAAACGCAGAAAAGATCTTAGAGACTTTTCTTTCAATTTTTGACTTAATTAAACTATCATTTAGTTTTAAACAAGATGATCAAATACAACATGATCACAGTTTAATAAATAAAGAAATAAATTTAGATGAAAGAATTTGATTATATTATCATTGGTGGTGGTTGTGCAGGTTTATCGCTCGCATATGAACTTGAAATAAATGAAAAATTAAAAGATAAAACTTTAGCTATTATAGAACCAAGAACAGAATATAAAAAAGATAAAACTTGGTCTTTTTGGAAAGTGGTGGCTCACAACTTTGATGATTGCATTAAGAAAAGTTGGAAAAATTTTACAATTAATATTCCAAAAAAAACTAATCATTTAAAATGTGTCAGTTATCCATACCAAAGTGTTGATAGTGGCTTATTCTATAAAAAAATTAATAATAGATTAAAAGAAAACAAAAATATTTCTTTCTTTAAAGATATAAGTGAAATCAATTCAAAAAATTCTTTTGTTTTTAATAGTGTTCCATCAATTAAAAGAGATCATCGTAACCTTTGGCAACATTTTTGCGGGGTAGAAATTGAATCTCAAAATAATTTTTTTGATGATGAAATCTTTAATCTTATGGATTTTGACTGTGAACAAAGAGAAAGTGTTCATTTTTTTTATACACTTCCCTACTCAAAAAATACGGCTTTAATTGAAACTACTTGGCTATCGAGGATGAATGACAGTTCTCAAAAAGATTATGATAGTCAAATAAAAGATTATATAGAAAATCATTTGAAATTAAAAAATTACAAAATTATTTATAAAGAAGAAGGTGCAATACCTTTATTCTACCCAACATATGAAAAAGAAAAAAACAAAATAAATATTGGAACTGCTGGAGGTATGACCAGATTAAGCACAGGTTATACTTTTCTTAATATTCAGGAACACAGTAAATACATATGTAATAATATTGAAAATATTACAAATGCTAAAAAATTTGAGATAGACAAAAAATATCAATTCTTAGATGATATTTTTTTAGGAGTTTTAGATAAAAACCCTGAGATGATGCCTGAAATTTTCTTTAAAATGTTTAAGAGCTCACCAAAGACTGTTATAAAATTTTTATCTAATAAAAGTAATTTTTTGGAGGATTTGTCTATAATTCTAAAAATGCCAAAAATAACTTTTATTAAAGCTTTGTTTTATTAGCCGCATGAAGAAATGAATAGTCAGATTAAAAAAATAAATTTAAATCATTCCTTTATCTTTTTTTTATTTTGCAATATTCTTTCTATAATAACACTTAAAATTTCTTATTTTACAATTTCTCCATTAATTTGTTTATTTTTAATTTTAAGTATTGGTGTTTCACATGGTTCGCTTGATAATCTAAAAGGAAGAAAGCTTTTTCAAATTTATGGGATTAATAACTTTGTAATTTTTTATTTGTCATACATTTTAATCTCTCTGTGTGTAATATTTTTTTGGATAATCATACCATCAATTTCTCTGATAATTTTTTTGATAATAGCTTCACATCATTTTGGTAAAGAGGATACTCAATTTTTGATAGTTGAAAATTCATATCTTAATCAATTTTTTTTTTTTCTAAAAGGCACATTAATAATTTTTGCTCCAATGTACTTTCATTTTGATGAGACAATATCTATATTTAAATTATTACTAATAGATAATGAGTCTTTCTACGAGTTCTTGAATTTTATAGAATCAAATGAAATTTTACTTTATGTTATCATTCTATCAACTTTATCAAGTATCATATTATTTATTAAAAATTTTGAGCTTAAAAAATTTACAATTTTTTTAGATTATTTTTCGATTTTAATAATAAATTTTTATTTTTCTCCCTTGGTAGCATTTACTGTATATTTCTGTTTTTTACATTCTATAAGACACAGTATTTCACTAGTGTATGAATTAGATAATAATGACCTTATGAATGGCTTGAAAATCTTTACAAAAAAAGCTTTACCACTAACAATTGTTACTGCTACTTTTTGTTTTTTAGGACTTTATTTATTAAATAGTACATACAATTTTGATAGTTCTGTTCTTAAAATTATATTTATAGGTTTGGCGTCTTTAACCTTTCCACATATATTGCTCGAATATTTAATTGAAAAAAATGAAAAATAAAGAATTAAAAATATTATTGTCTGCCCCTAGAGGTTTCTGTGCTGGCGTAGAAAGAGCTATAGAAATTGTTGAAAAATCTATCCAAAAATATGGAGCCCCGGTTTATGTTCGTCATGAAATAGTTCATAACAAATTTGTAGTGGATGATTTAAAAAGCAAAGGAGCTATCTTTGTAGAAGAGCTTGAGGAGATAGAAGATAAATCAAGACCAGTCATCTTTTCAGCACATGGTGTTCCAAAAAAAATACCAAAGGATGCAAAGGACTATAATATGACTTATGTTGATGCTACATGTCCTTTAGTTTCAAAAGTGCATAGAGAAGCTGAGAATTTAAATAAAGCTGGGTATCATTTAGTTTTAATAGGTCACCAAAATCATCCAGAAGTTATTGGAACTATGGGTCAACTACCAGCAGGTTCTATCGACCTTATTCAAAATGAAGATGAGGCTAAAAAATATGAACACAAAAATAATAAAAAAATTTCTTATGTTACTCAAACAACTTTATCTGTTGATGATACAAAGGATATAATAAGAATTTTAAAAGATAAATTCCCAGAAATTAAAGAACCAGCAAAAGAAGATATTTGTTATGCCACAACAAATAGACAAATGGCTGTTAAAAAAATAGCAAAAAAATGTGATTTATTTTTTGTTATAGGTAGTAGAAATTCCTCTAATTCTGTCAGATTGGTTGAGGTAGCTAAAAAATCAGGCTGTTCAAATTCACAATTAATTCATTCGCAAAGTGAAATTCCATTCGATTTAATTCAAAATTCCAATGTAATTGGTATTTCCTCTGGAGCTTCGGCACCTGAGATATTGGTTGATAATTTTATAAACGAATTAAAAAATAGATTTACAGTTAGTATAGATGAAGTAGAAATTATTAAAGAAAACGTTGTTTTCAAAGTTCCAAAAAGATTAAATTAAATGGCTGTTTATACAAAAATAGATAAAAGAGATATTTCTTATATTAATAAAAAATTTGAGACAGAAAAAATCATAGATTTTAAAGGGATCAAGCAAGGAATTGAAAATACAAATTATTTATTAAAATCAAAAAAAAATAAATTCATACTAACAATTTTTGAAAAAAGGGTTTCTAAAAAAGATATACCATTTTTTATGAAACTAATGGATCAATTAAATACGTACAAAATTAATTGTCCAAAACCTATCAAAAAAAAAAGTGGAAACTACCTAATAAACATCAAAAATAAATCTGCTTGTATTGTTTCTTTTCTTAATGGAAGAGATAAAAAATCTCTTAACCCAAAAAATTGTTATGAGATAGGAAAAATGATTGCAAAAATGCATTTATCTACGAGCAAAATTAAACTTTATAGAAAAAACTCTATGGGTGTTAAAAATCTTAATCCTTTATTGAATAGTATAAAATTTAAATCAAAAAAATTTACTAATTTAGAAAAATTTTTGAAAAATAACTTTAAAGATATTAAAAAAAAATGGCCCAAAAAATTACCAAAAGGTATCATTCATGGAGATTTGTTTATAGATAATATTTTTTTTAAAAATAACAAATTATCAGGAATTATTGATTTTTACTTTGCTGCAAATGATTATTTTATGTACGAGATTGCTATTTGTATTAATGCTTTATGCTTTGATAAGATAAACTCAAAATTCAAAATTAATAAACAAAAGATAAGAAATTTAATTAAAGGTTATGAAAATATTAAAAAAATTTCTGCTAAAGAAAAAAAGTCATTAAATATTTTGTGTAGAGGTGCTGCAATCAGATATTTTCTTACTAGACTTTATGACTATACAAATACACCTAAGACAGCACTTATAAAAATTAAAGATCCAAGAGAGTATTATCAAAAGCTAATAATACACAATAATTTAAAGAATTATAAAGATTATTTAAAATAATGATAAAAATTTATACTGATGGTTCATGTCTTGGTAATCCAGGCAAAGGTGGTTGGGCAGCAATAATATTAAATGAAGGGGAAAAAACTGAAATAAAAGGAAGTAAAAAAGATACTACAAATAATCAGATGGAATTATTAGCACCTATAGAGGCTCTTAAAAAAATCCCAAAAGGGAGCAAAGTTCAAATTTTTACTGACTCTAGATATGTAAAGTCTGGAATAACAGAGTGGATACACAATTGGAAAAAAAATGGATGGAAAACTGCAAACAAAAAAGAAGTAAGCAATAAAGCACTTTGGACAGAACTAGATCTACTAAATAATGAGTTTGAAATAAGTTGGAATTGGGTAAAAGCCCATTCAACTGATGAATTAAATAATCAAGTAGATTTACTCGCTAAAGATGCTGCCAATTTATAGTTGGGGTACCTGGCAACAAAACTGCCCTATTAATCTAACAGACTCCCTGCTTTATGGTCACCAATATCTAAATTAGATTTGTGATCCTTGTAATCTAAATTTTTCAAATAATCATTATGTGTAAAATTGTGTAAAACAAATAATTTTTCAGCACCTAAAGGAAATTTAAAATCAACTAAATTTGCTAAACTTTTACCAATTTTGATTTTATCATTTTCATTGTTAAATTCTTTAATTGCTAAAAGTTCTCCATTATGTTCATTAATATGATGATTTATTGAAAACACATCGTCAAAATAGCAATAAACTCTAGGACAAAAAAAATCTTTATTTTTTGGGATTTGGTTTAAAAAACTTTTTGTTGAGGTGTAATAATCAAAATCAAAAAATATTGCTGAAATTTTGAAAGGATTAGTTTCAATAAATGATTGAAAAGTTTTATCTATATTTCCAAAAAAAATTTTACTATTAGTTTTTTTTTTTAATTTTTCTTTATCAACTTTGTAATCTCCATCAGACCATAAAAAAGGTAAATCAAATTGATTTTTTGAAGATGGCAAACCCTCACCATAATCAAAACCAAAAACATTTATCTTAACACCGGTTAGTTTTTCTATTTTTTTTTTGTAATTCTCTAAACTTATAATTCCATTACCTCCCGCAACTCCAAGTTCCAAAACAGATATTTCTCTATATCCAAGTTTTTTTGCTTCTTTTGTGCTTTCTAACAAAATAGATTCATAATGAGGACGAAACGTTTTAAATTTTAAAGATAAATATTTTAAAAACGCTGTACGTAAAGGTTTATCATATCCAATAATTCGCAATATAAAAATTTTTAATTTATAAAACATTTGTTTTTTTGATATAAATTTATAATCATTTACACAATATATTAAAACAAATATAATAATATATTTTCACATATAAGATAATGTAATAATTGTCTTTTTTAGTTAAACGATACTATAAAAAAACAAAGTTAGGGAACCTGGCAACAGAACTGCCCTGCCTAGATTAGATTATTCAATAAGTTCTCTGCTGAAGTTAAACCACATTCTTTAGTTTCTTTTTCAACATGAATATTAATAATTGTGAAATTTTCAATCACCATTAAATAACGATTTGATCTAATCCCCATTCCTTTTGCATTACGATTAACTTCTGCTCCAATTGCTTTAGTAAATAATAAATATGGATCAGATAACATTTTAATTTTATCTGCAGTATTATTAATCTCTCCCCAGCCATTCATCACATAAGGATCATTTACTGATAAACAAAATATATTTTCTATTCCTTTTGCTTTGATTTTATCTGCATTTGCTACAAAACCTGGTAGGTGAAGTTTGGAGCAAGTTGATGTAAATGCCCCAGGTAAACCAAACAAAACAACTTTACCATCACCAATAGTTTCTCTTAATTTGCTTTTTTGAGGCTCTCCATCAACAAGCTGAAAAATCTCTGTGTCTGGTAATTGATCTTTTATTTTAAGTTTCATATCGAATTCATTACATATTTTTTGACTTTTTCAATATCATTTGAGAGAAGTTCAAATTTTTCTTTTCTGTCATTAACATACTTAAGACTTTCTGGTAAATTTTCCGTTTTTGAAATTGCGTCTTCTATTGCTTTTGGAAATTTACACGGATGTGCAGTTGATAAAACAACACAATTTTTTTCCAATCCTAATTTTCTTACAGCGCCAATACCTACTGCAGTGTGCGGATCGACTACCATCTGATGTTTATCATTGATAGTTTTTATCATTTCAACAGTTTCGTTTTCATCAAGCATTTCAGATATAAAATTCTTTTTTATTTTATTTAAATCGTTTTTATCAATTTTATAAGTATTATCTTTTATTTTAGCCATTACATTCTTTGTAACTTCTGAGTTACAATCTTTCACGTCGTATAAAAGTCTTTCGAAATTACTTGCTATTTGTATATCCATACTTGGAGTATTTGTTTCCTCGACTTTCTTTTGACTATAGTCTCCACCCGAAATTGCTCTGTGAAGTATGTCATTTTTATTTGTAGCTACGATTAGTTTGTCAATCGGAAGACCTAGTTTTTTCGCTAAGTAACCTGCATAAATATCACCAAAGTTACCTGTTGGAACAGAAAAAGATAAAGGTTGACCATTTCCAACTTTGAAATAAGCGTAAAAATAATACACCGATTGAGCAATAATTCTCGCCCAATTAATTGAATTTACACCCGACATATTAATTCCTTTAGAAAATTTTTCGTCGTTGAACATTGCTTTTACTAAATTTTGACAATCATCAAAATTACCTTCTACTGCAATATTAAATACGTTACTCTCTTCATGTATTGTCATTAGTCTTCTTTGCACTGGTGAAATTTTATTATTTGGGTGTAATACAAAAACATTTAAATTACTTTTTCCTTTTAAGGCATCTATAGCAGCTGCACCAGTGTCACCTGAAGTTGCTACTATAATATTAATTTTTTTTTGATCACGTCCTAAATGATATTGATAAAAATTGCCTATTAATTGCATAGCGATATCTTTAAAAGCAAGTGTTGGACCATGAAATAGTTCTAAAACTTTTAGATCTCCTAGATCAGAGATTTTTACAACATCATTAGATCTGAAATTTGAGTACGATTTTGAAATCATCAAGACTAGGTCATCTTTAGACATAAAATCTCCTATAAATGGATAAATTATTTCAGCAGCTAAATCATTGTAACTAAGGTTTTTTAGATTATCTAATTCCTCTTTTTTAAATTGTTTAATTGATTTAGGAACAAAGAGACCTCCATCATCTGCCAGGCCTTTAAGGAAAACATCTTTAAAAGTAAAGTTTTTCTGATTATTTCTTGTACTAATATAATTCATTTAATAATTCTTTTTTCTAAAATACAAATATAACAAAAGAATTGAAATCGCTAATGAAAACCAAGTAAGGGCATATTTTTGATGATTATTAGAAATATTGGCAGTAATCTTTTTTGGTTTAGGAACTTGATAATTTCCATTTAAATAAATTATATATTTAGAGAATTCTTTGCCTGTAAATTTTAATATGTCCTCTCTATTTAAACTAAACCAATAATTTTCCTCTAAATCATTATCTGGTTTAAAAATATTTTTTCTTCCTTGTAATTTTAAAGTTCCAATAATATCATTTTCATCAAATACATTAATCTCTTGAGAGTTTTTTTTTTCAAAAGGTATCCAGCCTCTATTAATCAAATAATTAGTGTCATTAATTAAAATTGGATTTATAACCTCAAAGCCTGGCGTTCCTGCATCATTTAGATTGTATAAATAAATTTGTTTCTCTAAATCAATTAACCCTGATGTTTTTATTTTAAGATAATTTTCTACAATAGAATTTGTTAATTCTACAGGTGGTTTTTTTAAAGAATTTTCAATTTCTAATATTAAATTGTTCTTCCAATTTAAACGAACAATTTGCCATGAACCTAAAGCAACAAAAACCAAAATAAAAAAAATTACAAATACTGAAAATAAAAACTTGTGTTTCAAAGATAAAAATTAACTTCCCCAAATATAGATTGCAGCAAACAAAAATAACCACACTACGTCAACAAAATGCCAATACCAAGCTGCTGCTTCAAAACCAAAATGATGATCTTTATTAAAATGTCCTCTTTTACCTCTAAACAGACATACTGCTAGAAATATAGTTCCAACAAGAACATGGAAGCCGTGAAATCCTGTTGCCATGTAAAATACTGATCCATAGATATGGTTTGCAAAAGAAAATGATGCATGTTGATACTCATAAATTTGCAGAAGAGTAAAACAAAACCCTAAGATAACAGTCAACCATAAACCTTGAATAAAACTCTTTCTATCATCTTCTAAAAGAGCATGATGAGACCAAGTCACTGTTGTTCCTGATAATAGTAAGACTAGTGTATTAATTAATGGAATGTCCCAAGGATCAAAAGTTTCAATATCTTTTGGTGGCCAAACATTTCCAACAAATTCATTTGGAAAAAGACTAACATCAAAGTAAGCCCAAAACCATGCTACAAAAAACATTACCTCTGAGGCAATAAATAATGTCATTCCATATCGGTGATGAATTTGAACTACTGGCGTATGATGTCCTTGATGTTCAGCCTCTATAACAACGTCTCTAAACCACATGTATGCTCCATAAATTAATAGAGCTAGTCCAAGGTACATTCCCCATGAAACATCACTATGAAAGTAATAAACTGATCCTATAGCCAAAACTAAACATGAAAAAGAAGTATATATAGGCCATGGACTTGGGTCTACTAAATGGTAATCGTGTTTTTTTTCAGCTGACATTTTTTTGGATTATGATTGTTTATAATAATCTGTCGAGAAAAAAGTATACGACATAGTTACATCTTCTAAATTTTTAGTTGTTGGATCATTGACCATTTCGGGATCTAAATAAAAAGTCATTATATATTTGGCTTTTTCTCCAGCTTTTAATTCCTGTTTTTCAAAACAAAAACAACCTAACTTACTATAATATTTTCCAAAACTAGCTGGTGAAACATTAAAGCTTGCAACTCCAGCAGTAGGTTCATCGCTGTAGTTCACTACTTCAAACTCTATTTTGTTAACTTCACCTACTTTTACATCAATTACATTTGTTTTGGCTTTAAAATCCCAGGGTAAATTATTAACATTAGTATCAAACCTAACGCTTACAACTTTATTTAATACTATTTTTGGTGCATTATTGGATATTTGTGTAGTTCCTCCAAAACCCGTCACTCTACAAAAGAGGTCGTACAAAGGAACTGCAGCATAAGATAATCCTAACATTAAAACAAAAATTCCAGCTAATATTAAAGGTGTTAAATTCTTTTTTTGTATCATAAGGCTCTATCAAATACTCCCGTATTATAAAGAGTAAAAAAGAAAAGAAAAATCATAAAAGCAATTATTGCAAGAGCTGTAAGAATATTTTTTCTTTTCATTTTTTTATCTGGGATTATCATAAAATCTTATCTATCAGAAAAAGCACAAAAATTAAAAATAAATATAGGATAGAATATCCAAATATTGATTTTGCTTTTTTAGGGTTAAATTTGTTTTTTTTAAAATTATATAAATCATAACATAATAAATTATAATAAAGAGTTAATATTAATGAAGGAATCAAAAAAACTAATCCTACAAAATTTATAAAATAAGGAAAAATAATCACAGGTAACATTAATAAAGAATAAATAAAAATATTAATCTTTGTACTTTCAACTCCATTAGTTAAAGGAAGCATGGGTATGTTTGCTTTTTTATAATCATCAGATTTATATAAACTTAAAGCCCAAAAATGTGATGGTGTCCAAAAAAATATTATCAAAAAGAAAGATAGGGGTTCAATTGATAAAGAACCTGTTGCAATCGTCCATCCAATAACTGGCGGAAAAGCTCCCGCTGCCCCACCAATAACAATATTTTGTGGAGTTTTTCTTTTTAACCATACTGTATAAACAAAGACATAAAATAAAATTGTTAAAAGCAATATTCCAGCTGAAATTCGGTTTGTAAAATAATCTAGAGCCACCACAGAGATAACAGATAACATCACCCCAAAAATTAGAGCTTGATTTCTATTAACTTTTCCAGTTGGTATTGGTCTTAAGCAAGTTCTTGTCATTAAAGCATCAAGATCAGATTCATACCACATGTTTAGTGCGCCAGCAGCACCAGCACCTAATGAAACTAATAAAATACCTATTATTGCGTCTTTTGTGGAAATTAAACTTGGTGAAGTTAATAAACCAACTGCACAAGTAAAAATCACTAATGACATTACTCTTGGCTTCATTAACTTAAACAATTCGGAAAAATTAAATAAATCTTCCTGGCTTAAACTTCTTTTTTTTAGCCTTGAATTGCTCATTTATTTTTTACTCTTTTATTAACTCGGTGATTTTTCTGTTTCTTGATCATCCTCAAACTTTGGTAATTCCTCAAAAGTATGGAAGTTCGGTGGAGATGGCACAGTCCATTCTAAAGTTGTAGCTCCTTCTCCCCATGGATTCTGAGCTGCTGATTTCTTTTTAGCAAATGCATAAATTAAATTTATAAAGAATACCCCTAAGCCTGCTACCGCAACATAAGATCCTATTGAAGAAACATAATTCCATCCAGCAAATGCATCTGGATAATCAGCATATCTTCTAGGCATACCTGCTAATCCTAAAAAATGCTGTGGAAAGAAAATTAAATTTACGCCTATAAATGTTAACCAAAAGTGCAGTTGACCCATCCACTCAGAGTATTCATAGCCTGACATTTTTGAAAACCAGTAATAAAATCCTGCAAAAATCGCAAATACTGCTCCTAAAGATAAAACATAATGGAAGTGAGCAACAACATAATAAGTATCATGCATTGCAGTGTCCACTCCAGCATTTGCTAATACTACTCCTGTTACGCCGCCTACAGTAAACATAAAAATAAACCCAAGTGCCCACATCATAGGTGTTTTAAATGATATTGATCCACCCCACATGGTTGCTATCCATGAAAAAATTTTAATTCCCGTTGGCACCGCAATAATCATTGTTGCAGCTAAAAAATAAGCTTTTGTATCTGTGCTTAGTCCAACTGTATACATATGATGCGCCCATACAACAAAACCTACTATTCCAATAGCAACCATAGCATAAGCCATACCTAAATAGCCAAAAACAGGTTTTTTAGAAAATGTAGAAACAATATGACTGATCATTCCAAATCCTGGAAGAATTAAAATATAAACTTCTGGATGACCAAAGAACCAAAATAAATGTTGGAATAAAACGGGATCACCTCCTGTTTGAGCTTCAAAAAAGGCGGTTCCAAAATTTCTATCTGTTAATAACATTGTTATCGCTCCAGCAAGCACTGGTAAAGATAACAATAATAAAAATGCTGTTACTAAAATTGACCAGGCAAATAATGGCATTTTATGTAATGTCATTCCTGGTGTTCTCATATTTAAAATTGTAGTTATAAAATTCACTGCTCCTAAAATCGAAGAAGCTCCTGCTAAGTGTAAACTTAAAATTGCAAGATCCATTGCAGGACCTGGCTGACCCGCTTTAGATGATAAGGGAGGATATATAGTCCAACCTCCGCCCACTCCTTGTGCTCCTGGAGGGCCATCAGCAAAGATTGATAATATCAATAATGTTAATGACACTGGTAATAACCAGAATGAAATATTATTCATTCTTGGAAATGCCATATCAGGTGCACCAATCATAATTGGGACAAACCAATTACCAAAGCCACCTATCATTGCTGGCATCACCATGAAAAAAATCATGATTAAACCATGACCTGTTACTAACACATTATATAAATGATAATTTCCACCTAGAATACCATCACCAGGATGCATCAATTCCATTCTCATTAAAACTGAAAATGCTGTTCCAATTACCCCTGCAACAATTGCAAAGATTAAATACATTGTACCAATATCCTTGTGGTTAGTTGAATAAGCCCAACGTTTCCAACCTGTTGGCGTATGATGATCGTCGTGAGATGCTGTTTGTGTATACATATTTATTTACTCGCTATTTTTAATTTATCATTTTCGATTTCTTCTTTAGCAAACTTTACTCGTGCTTCTGATAACCATTCTTGATAATCTTCTTCACTTACAACTTTGACAGTGATTGGCATAAAAGCATGTTTTATTCCACACAGTTCCGAACACTGACCATAATATGTTCCTTCTTTTTCTGCTTTAAACCATGTCTCATTAATTCTTCCTGGAACCGCATCTCTTTTAACACCAAATGCTGGTAATGCCCAAGCATGCAATACATCATTTGCTGTAATTAAAACTTTTACAACTTTATTTACTGGAACAACTACCTCATGATCTACTGTAAGTAATCTAGGTTGATCAGCTCTTAAATCTTTTTCTTCAATCATATAAGAGTCGAAGATTATATTTTCGTCAGGATATTCGTATCCCCAATACCACTGATATCCAACAGCTTTGATAGTTAAATCAGCTTTTGGAATTGTGTCTTGTTTATATAAAATTTTAAATGATGGAACTGCCATTACTATTAAAATTAAACATGGAATTAAAGTCCATAGGATTTCAACCGTAACGTTGTGAGTTCTTTTTGATGGATTTGGATTTGCTGAAGCTCTAAATCTTACACATGCATAAAGCATTAAAAATAAAACAAAAACAGTAATTGCAATTATAATCGGAAGCAAAAGATTGTTGTGAAAGTTTACAATATCTCTCATTCCATCTGAAGCAGGGTTTTGAAAACCTAATTGCCAATCTTTTGGTTGGTCAGCAAAAGCTTCTATTGTTATAAAAAAACTAGAAATTATTAATAAAATTTTTTTCATTTACTTAGCTATATAAAGCTCTTTTATGGAAATTACACTTTAGTTTTCGCGACAATTTATCAATTAATCACATAGTTTATGATTGAAATTGTAGATATCACAGCTGTTTCTGATCTTAAAATATTCTCATTAATCTTTAATGGTTGAACACCTTTAAAAGTAAGTATCTTTTCCCTTTCAGCTTCTGAAAAATCACCTTCTGGGCCTACTATGACACAAACTGGCTTGTCTGTAAGCTTTGATTTATCAATTTTATTATCATTTGAATTTAAGTCTGTGAAAATTAAATCTATCGAATTAGTTTTTAAAAAACTATTCAAATCTTGAGCATCTTCAATCATCGGCACATTAATACGGTTAGATTGTTCGCTTGCCTCAACAATTATTTTTTCTAATCTTTCTTTATTAATTTTTCTAACAACTGTCCGATCAAAGATAATTGGTAAAAATTTTGTTACACCAAGTTCTGTTGCTTTTTGAATCATAAAGTTTTGATAATTTGATTTAATTGGAGAAAAAGCTAACCATAACTCTTTCATACTTTCTTTTTGTCTTAATTGTTTAGTTGTTTTAAATTCAATAATGCTTTTTGATATATTCAAAATTTTTGCTTCCCATTCACCATCGCTATTAAATAATGAAAAAACTTCATTTTCTTTTACTCTCATTACTTTGTTTAAATAGTGTGATTGAGACTTGTCTAATTTATCAGTCATGCCAGTCGATAATGCCGCTGAAAAAAATAATCTAATATTACTCATTTATGTTAAGTTAGTTTATGAAAAATATTAAAGCAATAATTTTTGATGCTTACGGGACATTGTTTGATGTCAATTCAGCTGCTGAAAAATGTAAAGATAAAATTGGAGATAAGTGGGAAGGTTTTGCAAACTTTTGGAGAACGACTCAGCTAGAATATACCTGGCTTCGAAGTTTAATGAACAAACATAAAGATTTTTGGCAAGTTACGGAGGACAGTTTAGATAAATCAATGAAAGCTTTTAATATAGATCATTCAATGAAAAATGAATTGTTAAATTTATATAAAGTTCTCTCACCCTTTAAAGAAGTCCCAGAAACTCTAAAAACATTAAAAGAAAAAAATTTTAAATTAGCTATACTTTCAAATGGGACTCCCTCTCTCTTAAATGAATTAGTTAGGAGTAATAACTTGGATGATTTATTTGATGATTTATTTTCTATTGAAGAGGTAGGAATTTATAAACCTGACTCAAAAGTCTACGACCTACCTATTAAAAAATATAAAATTGAAAAAAATGAAGTTGCTTTCTTGAGTGCAAATACATGGGATGTTTCAGGTGGAGGAAATTATGGCTTCAACTCGATTTGGGTTAACAGAAATAAAAGTATTTTTGATAATTTAGATTATAAACCTCACACAGAAATAGAAAATTTGTCAGAATTAATAAGCTTAATTTGAAGTGCTCATTTAACCTGTTTTTAAAATATTCAGAAGATGTAATGTATAAAAGAAAATAGGAGAAATATGAGTGAAAAAAAAGATACAACTTTCGAAATTTATTCTGACTCTGAAAAGATGCTAGAACAAATAGTTGATAAATATGATCTTCCTGATCAATCAAAAGCTTTAAGATGTCTTTTAGATTATGTTGAAGAAAAAGAGTCTGAATGGGATGATATATTTGCTACAGTTAGATGTAATAGATGTGGATAAAATTTAATGTCAAATATTGAAGTAAGTAAAATTATTGATCCTATTCCAGCATCAGATGGTGCTGGAGTTAAATTGAAAAGAAGTATTGGTGTTGAACCAAACTACTTTGACCCATTTTTAATGTTAGATGAATTTGGATCAGAAAATAGTGAAGATTACATCGCAGGTTTTCCTCCCCACCCACATAGAGGTATTGAAACTGTCACCTATATGTTGGCTGGTGATTTTGAACATAAAGATAGCACAGGTGGCGAAGGTAGAATGACTGCTGGGGATGTTCAGTGGATGAAAACTGGTAGCGGTATTATTCATTCAGAAATGCCCGCAATGAAAGAAGGGAAACTTCATGGATTCCAATTATGGATAAATATGCCTGCTAGATTAAAAATGAGTAAACCAGAATATATTTATATTGATGCTGATAAAATGAGTATCCATAAAGATAATGACAAAATAGTAAAAGTCATAGCTGGTAAATTTGAAAAAGCAGAAGGCCCTGTTAAAGGACATAATGTTGAGCCAGTTTATTTTGATGTTGAACTTAATAAAGATAAAAAATTTAATTTTAAATTACCTTCTAGTCACAATTCGTTTGTTTATTTAATTAATGGAGAAATTGAAATTGGTGAGAAAAAACACAATAAAGTGAAAGATAGCACTCTCATATTATTATCCAAAGGTGAAGAATTAAAGATAATAGCTAAATCAGATGTAAAATTTTTATTAATTTCAGGAAAACCTATTAATGAGGAAATTGCTCGTGGCGGGCCATTTGTAATGAATACTAAAGCAGAAATATTGCAAGCAGTTCAAGATTATCATAATGATACGTTTGTAAAATGAAAGCAGTAACAATTTCAAAAAACGGTGGCCCTGAAGTTTTGGAGCTAAAAGATATTAAACTTGGAGATCCTAAATCTGGTGAAGTACTAATAAAGAATGAAGCAATTGGCTTAAATTACATAGACACCTATCACAGATCTGGTCTCTACCCTGTTGAATTACCATCTAATATTGGAATAGAAGGTGCTGGTGTAATTGAAAAAATTGGTCCTGATATAAAAGATTTTAAAGTTGGAGATAGAGTTGCTTATGCTTCGATGCCAATTGGCTCTTATTCAACACACAGAATTTTTCCTACAAAAAAATTAGTCAAAGTTCCAAATGAGATTGATTTAGAAAATGTAGTGACTTTAATGACTAAAGGTTTTACAGTTTTTTATCTTCTACACAAAACTTATCCTGTCAAATCTGGTGAAACCATTTTATTTCATGCAGCAGCTGGAGGAGTTGGACAAATATTTTGCCAATGGGCAAAAAGTTTGGGGTGTAAGGTAATTGGAACAGTTGGGTCTGACGAAAAAATTCAAATTGCAAAAGCTAATGGTTGTGATCATGTAATTAATTATTCAAAAGAAAATTTTACAGAAAAGGTAAAAGAGATTACTAATGGCATTGGTGTACCTGTTGTTTATGATGGTGTTGGTAAAAAAACTTTTGATGGCTCAATTGAATGTTTAAAACTTAGAGGCATGATGGTTTCTTTTGGAAATGCATCTGGTCCTTTAGATCCATGCAATGTAACAAAATCTTTGGCCCCAAAAGGTTTGTATTTAACTCGGCCAAGTATTGCTCATTATACAACAACCAGAGAAGAGCTTGATGAAGCTGCTAATAAAGTTTTTGAAATGTTTATTGGTAATAAATTTAAATTAAATATTTTTAAAAAATATTCTTTAAATGAAATTATAAAAGCTCATCAAGATTTAGAAAGTAGAAAAATTTTAGGACCTGCTGTAATAATTCCTTAATCTACATTAACATCCATATCAGACATATGAAGTCTTAAAGCATTTGTTGAAATATGAATTTCTCTAATAAAAAAAATAATTGAAATGATCATGGATAAACAACAAGAACCAAAGATTAATCTCGCTATAAAAATTTCATTCAAATAGAGACCAAGTACAGTAAGCATATTAAAAAGAAACCCAAAAGCCCCAAACATTATTGACCATCTTAATAATGTTATCCTTCCGCTTAAATTAATAAATTGCTTTTTCCACTCTGCTGGAATGTGTTTTTCATAAACATGCTCGTCATGAAGTTCTCTAATCAATTTACTAAGTGAATGAAATCTATTGCTGTATATATTCATTAATAGCGGAATAGCAGGAAACATTAAGGCTGTGACTGTGTAATCTATATTCATACGAATCAGTTTGATTATCAATCTTGCCTTTGTTATTTACAAGTAAATTTTATGAACCAATTAAACTTATTTATAGAACTCACCAGATTAAAAAAACCAATTGGTTATATGCTACTCTTTTGGCCATGTGCATGGGGTTTAACTATAGGTTACGATTTTTCTAATAATCTAAATGAATATTTCTTTTATCTCACACTTTTTTTTCTTGGTTCAGTCTTAATGAGATCGGCAGGGTGCATTGTTAATGATATATTGGATAGAAAATTTGATAAAAAAGTTTTACGAACTAAAGATAGGCCAATAGCTTCTGGAAAAATTTCTGTTACACTTGGATTAATTTATGCAACTATACTTTGCCTGTTAGCTTTTTTAGTTCTCATTAATTTCAATAATTTTACTATTATAATTGCACTAGCATCTATGCCTTTAGCATTTACTTATCCATTGATGAAAAGATATACTTATTGGCCTCAACTTTTTTTAGGTGTAACTTTCAATTATGGATTAATACTTGGATGGACTGCAATCAATTCCTCAATATCTTTAAATCCTTTAATTTTTTATTTTGGAGCCATATTTTGGACACTGGGTTATGACACAATTTATGGATATCAAGATATTAAAGATGATGAAATAATAGGATTAAAATCAACATCAATTAAATTTAAAAAAAACCCTTATAAATTTTTAACATTATGCTACTCGATTTTTTTACTAAATCTTTTAATCACAGGTTTTTTTATTGAATTAAATAGTTTTTTTTACTTCATATTCATATTAATCATATTACAAATGTTTTATTTTCAGCTCAAAAAACTCGATATAAAAAACAGTCTTGAGTGTTTTAATATATTTAAATCTAATAATTTTTTAGGTTTATTGGTTTTGATTGGTTTAATAGGTGGCAAAATATAAATGACTAGTGACTTTGAAATTTTAAAACGTTTATACAAAGATTATACTAAAAAATATGTAAAAAAAATTGCTCTTTCTGTTTTTTTTACGATACTATTAGCTGGGAGCACTTCTTCTGTTGCTTATTTATTAGATCCTGCAATTAAACAATTATTCATTGAACAAAAAAAAAATTTGATACTTGTTATACCTGGACTAATTATTTTAGCTTTTACAATTAAGGCTGCCTCTTTATATATTGCAAAAGTTATAATGATAGGAGTTGCTGTTGATGTCACAAAGGATATACAATTTGATGTATTCTCATCAATATTGAATGCTGACACTAAATTAATTGAAAATAAACACTCAGGTCAATTTATTAGTAATATATCAAATGATGTTAGCATGATTACTAATCTTGTTAGCACAGGAATTTTAAATCTCTTTAAGGACAGTCTTACCTTAATCGGTTTATTATCTGTAATGTTTTATCAAAACTGGAAACTTTCATTGTTTGCAATCATTTTGATACCGATTGCCTCTTTCGCAGCAAAATCATTAGGAAAGAGAATAGGTAAAGTTACAAATCAACAAATGAAAAAGGCTGGAACTCTTAATTCATATCTAATGGAGATTTTAAAAAATCATAAACTTGCTAAAATTTTTCAAAGAGAAAATTACGAACAAGAAAGAGCAAATAAATTAATTGAGGATTTAAAAGAAACTGCTCAAAAAATTGCTGTGGTATTTGTAAGGCCCTCTCCTATTATGGAAGTTCTTACTGGTATAATGATTGCAGTCTTAATTTATATATCTGCGATTTTGATTTCTAAAAACGAGCTTGAAGTAAGTAATTTTTTTTCTTTTTTAGCAGCAATGATGTTGGCTTATCAACCTGTTAGATCTTTAGCAACTTTAAATATTGCTGTTCAACAAGGTATAGCTGGAGCTAAAAGTGTTCTTCCATTGATTGACCATGTTCCAGATGTTCAAGACAAAAAAAATGCTAAAGAATTAGAGGTAGACAAGGGAGAAATTGAATTTGAAAAGATTAATTTTCATTACATCAAAGAAGGCTCTAAAGTTTTAAATTCTGTTAATCTCCATATTCCTGGTCAAAAAATGACTGCATTAGTTGGTCATAGTGGAGCTGGAAAATCAACGGTTTTAAATCTTATACCGAGATTTTATGATGCAGATGAAGGTGATATTAAAATTGATAAACAATCAATTTATGCGTCATCAATTTTTTCTTTAAGAAAAAATATATCCTTAGTTAGCCAAGACACTACCCTGTTTGATGATACAATTTTGAATAATATTGCATACGCAAATTTAAATGCTTCGATGAATGATATTAAGGAAGCAGCACAACATTCATTTGCAAGTGAATTTATTGAAAAATTACCCAATAAATACGACACATTAATTGGTGAAAATGGTGTTAGGCTTTCTGGAGGTGAAAAACAAAGATTATCTATAGCAAGGGCCATTCTGAAGAAAAGCCCAATTATATTGCTTGATGAAGCAACTTCATCTTTAGATGCTGAAACTGAGAATAAAATTCAAAAAGCAATTAGCTTTTTAACAAAAGGAAGAACTACAATAGTTATTGCACATAGACTTTCCACAATATTAAATTCCGATGTAATTTATGTAATTGATAAAGGTCAAGTTATTGATCATGGAAAACATGATGAATTACTTAAATCTTCTGAAACATATAAAAATTTTTACGATAAGCAGTTAAGAAAATCTTAATGATTTTTATTTATAGAATTTTAATAAATTTAATTTTAATATTATCTCCATTAATAATCTTATTAAGATTATTAAAAAAAAAAGAAGATTTTATCAGATTTAAAGAAAAATTAAGCTTTTTTACAAAAAAAAGATTTAAGGGAAAATTAGTATGGTTTCATGGAGCGAGTGTAGGTGAAATCCAAAGCATAATACCTCTGTTAGAAAAATATGATAAATCAAAAAAAATTGATCAAATATTAATAACCTCTAACACCTTAAGTTCTGCAAAAATAATTTCAAAAATTAAACTTAAGAAAATTACTCATCAATTTTTCCCTATAGATAATAATTTTATTGTAAAAAAATTTATTAGTTATTGGAAACCATCTATAGCATTATTTATAGATTCTGAGATTTGGCCTAATATGTTAATAAACTTAGATAAAAAAAAGATTCCTACAATACTCATTAACGCAAGAATAACTAAAAAATCCTATAATAGATGGATCAAGTTTAAAAGTTTTTCGCAATCAATATTTAATAAATTTAATATTTGTATGTCATCAAATAAAGAAACAGTAAATTTTTTAAAAAAATTAGGAGCAAAAAATATAAAATATTTTGGTAACTTAAAGTATTCACAATCAGAAAATGAAAAGACCGAGATCGATAATCAAACTATAAAGTTTATTAAAAAGAGAACTTCTTGGTGTGCTTCTAGTACTCACAACTCAGAAGAAAAATTTTTTGGTCTTGTTCATAAAAGATTAAAAAAAAAATATAAAAATCTTTTGACTGTTATTATCCCTAGGCACATAGATAGAAAAGAACTTATAAGAGATGAGTTATCAAATTTAGGTTTAAAAGTTCATATGCATGAACCAAAAACTAAGATTAGCCAAGACACAGATATTTATTTAGTAAATTCTTTTGGTAAAACTAAATCATTTTATTCGGTTTTAAAAAATATATTCTTGGGTGGGTCACTAATAAAACATGGTGGGCAAAATCCTCTTGAAGCTGTCAGGTATAACTGTAATATTTTACATGGACCTAATGTTTTTAACTTTACCGAAATTTATCAATTTCTTAATAATCAAAAAATCTCAAAAAAAATAAAAAATTTAAATCAAGCAATAAACACATTGGATAAACTCTTCACTTCTAAAAAAACACAAAAAAATATAAAGAATAAAATAAGTAAAATTGGAAAGAAAATTTTAAAAAAAAATATTTATGAAATAGATTTAATTTTAAACAAAGTATGAGTCTAAAAAAACCTTCATTTTGGGATTTACCAAAGCCGAATTTGGTTTCTTATTTATTAATTCCATTAACATTGCCAATCTTATTGAGAAATTTTTTATTTCAATTTCTTAAAAAAGAAAAATCATCAAATATTAAAACTATTTGCGTAGGAAACATCTATTTGGGCGGTACTGGAAAAACTCCTCTTTCTATTAAAATTTATGAAATTTTAAAAAAACTAAATAATAAAGTAGCTACTGTAAAAAAGAATTATTCTAATCAAAAAGATGAGCAACTTTTATTAAAACAAAAAACTTCATTAATTATTTCAAATTCAAGAAAAAATGCGATTAATGAGGGCATAAATCAAAATTATAAAGTTTTAATATTTGATGATGGACTACAAGAATCAGAAATTGATTTTGATATTAAGTTAGTATGCTTTAAATCAAAAAATTGGATTGGGAATGGCCAGCTAATTCCAGCAGGACCAATGAGAGAAAAAATTTCAAGTTTAAAGAAATTTGATGCAGTTATCCTTAATGGAAACTCAGATAATTTTGAAAAAATTGAAAATCAAATTAAAAAAATAAACTCAAATATCAAAATTTTTAAAACATTTTATGAGATATCAAACATACAAAAATATGATTTAAATTCTAAATATTTAATATTTTCTGGAATAGGTAATCCCTCTGATTTTAAAGATATTTTGTTAGAAAATAAATTTGATGTTAGAAAAGAATTAATATTTTCTGATCACTATAAATATAGCCAAAATGATTTTGAAAAAATTAAAATTAATGCAAAAAATGAAAATTTAAAAATTTTGACTACTGAAAAAGATTATATGAAAATTCCAGAAGAATTTAAAAAAGAAATAGATTTTATTGCTATAGATTTAATTATCCAAAATGAAGAAAAATTTATTGAACTATTAAATAATTAATATGAAACTTATAAAGTACTTTTTTCAATTTTTATTTATATTTTTTATTTTAATTCTTTTTAAATTTATAGGTTTAAGATTATCAAGAAAAGTGGCAAGTAAATTTTTTTCAATATTTGGTCCTTTTTTTAGATCAAAAAAAGTTATTGAAAAAAATATTTCATTTGCATTTTCTAACACTAGTAAAGAATTTAAAAAAAATATCATAGAAAAAATGTGGAAAAGCTATGGAAAAATCTTAGCCGAATATGTATTCATGAAATATTTTAGAGAAGTAGAGCCAGAAAAATTTTTAGAGATAAAAGGTCAGGAAATTTTAGAAAAAATAAGATTTTCAAAAGAGCCTGTAATTTTTATTTCTGGCCATTTTGATAACTTTGAGTTAATGGCGATGCATATTGAAAAATCAGGAGTTGATTTAGCAGCGATTTATAGACCACTAAACAATAATTTCCTAAATCCTATCATGGAAAATATTAGAAAAAAATATATTTGCAAAAAACAAATCAAAAAAGGAATCTCTGGGACTAAAGAAATTTTAAAACATTTTAAATCTGGTACTTCTATAGCTTTGATGATTGATCAAAGAGTTACGGAAGGTATGAAATCTTTATTTTTTAAAAATTATGCATTTACAACAACTATTCCAGCTCAATTTATCAAAAAATTTAATTGTAAAATTGTGCCAATTTACATCGAACGAAAAAATAACGAAAATTTTATGTTAGAGATTATGAAACCCATAAATTTTGATAACGATCAAACTACTGAAAATATAACTTTAGAATTAAATCAATTATTAGAAAATATGATTATTAGAAATCCTCATCAATGGATATGGTCACATAATAGGTGGAAATAAACTAATTATTTTCTCTTTTATTAGCAGCTTCTATGTATGAAAAATATGCCTCTTGTTTTTCAACATTCCAGTACGTTAAATTTTCTAAAGAAATTTTTTTTCCTGAAATTGCACAAATCACATGATCCCCATCTTGAATAACTTCAAAATTATTTGGTAAATATTTTATTTTTGCTAATTTTTTAAACATTTTTGGTTTATATATCATTATATGAAAGTTGGTGTAATAGGAAGTGGTGGCCGGGAACATGCTTTATGTTTCTCATTAAAAAATTCAAATAATATTAAACAAATTTATTGTTTTCCTGGAAATGCTGGTACAAACTCTATAGCAACAAATGTAGACATAAACATAAATGACTTTGAAAAACTTAAAGATTTTATAATTCAAAATAAAATAGACTTTGTTATTATTGGCCCAGAGAAACCTTTGGTAGATGGGATCGTTGATTATTTAGAAAAATTTAATATTAAAGTCTTTGGTCCAAATAAAATAGCTTCACAACTTGAAGGTTCAAAAATATTTACCAAAAACCTTTGCGAAAAGTATAAAATACCTACTGCTAGATTTGGAATTTTTTTAAACCTAAAATCAGCTTTATCATTTCTACAAAACTGTAATTTTCCAATTGTGATTAAAGCTGACGGTTTAGCTGCTGGAAAAGGTGTGTATATTTCAGAAAATTATTTAGAGGCATCGAAAGCAGTAGAAGAAATATTTGATGGAAAATTTGGAAAAGCAGAAAATTTACTTATTGAAGAATTTTTAAAAGGAGAAGAGATGAGTTTTTTTATCATCTCTGATGGTAAAAGTTACAAAATGTTTGGAACGGCTCAAGATCATAAAAGGGTTTTTGAAGGGGACAAAGGTAAAAACACGGGTGGAATGGGAGCATACTCACCATCTAGATTAGAATCCGATAAGTTAAATGAAAAAATAGTTAATCGCATTATTGAACCCACATTGAAAGGTTTAAAGGATCTTGATTGTGAATATAAAGGTTTTTTATATGCCGGGTTAATGATTGTAAATGGAGAACCATTTTTAATTGAATACAATGTAAGAATGGGGGATCCAGAATGTCAGACATTACTACCAAAATTAAAAACTGATTTTTCAATTATAATAAAAAAATGTATTGAACAAAAACTTCATGACTTAAATATTGAATGGCATAATGATAAATCAATTTGTATTGTGTTATGCTCAAAAGGTTATCCTGATACATATAAAAATAATGTTACGCTTAATATTAAAAAATTAGATTTAAAAAAAAACCAGTTTATTTTTCATGCAGGTACAAAATTAGTTGATAATGATATTTTATCTAATGGTGGTAGAGTTTTAAATATCGTAACTAGATCAAATGATTTTAAATCAGCAAGACAAGGTTCGCTTAAAATTCTAGATGAGATTAGTTGGAATAATGGATTTTATAGAAAAGATATCGGATATAAGGTTATTCAATAATGAGGATCATATCAGGATCTTTTAAAGGAAAAAAAATTTTAACACCCGATGATGACAAAACTAGACCTTTAAAAGATCTTACTAAAGAATCTATTTTTAATATTATTAATCATTCAAATAAATTTAAAATAAATTTTTCTAATGCATCTATATTGGATCTATTTTCTGGTGTAGGTTCCTTTGGAATTGAATGCTTATCAAGAGGTGCAAAAAAAGTAATTTTTATTGAAAATTATCCTGGAGTTTTACATTTATTAAAAAAAAATTTATCTAGTTTAAAATCAATTCAAAATTATGAAATTATTGAAAAAGATATCTATAAAGACAATGTATTTCTAAATTTAAATTCAAAATGCGATATAATTTTTTTTGATCCACCGTATAAGAATAAAAATATAGATAAATTACTTCATGAAATTAAAAACCAAAAAATACTTAACAAACATGGAATAATCATTTTACATAGACATAAAAATGAACAAGATCCCTTGCCATCAAGTTACAAATTAATTGAACAAAAAGTATATGGAATATCAAAAATAATATTTTTATCTTGTCTAGATTAATATTTTTTTTGTCTCTTTTTTTATCAATTCCACTGCTGGCTGATCAAATGGATTCACATTTAATATTTTTCCAAGTAAAATTGTTTCTAGTATAAAAAAACAAAATAATTCCCCTAAAGTTTTTTCGTCTCTTCGTACAATTTCAAAACTTCGAAATGGAATTTTCTTTAAATTAAATACATTTTCTGTTGCTATTTTTTGAGCATAGGTAATATTTGAAATTTTCTTATTATTTAAAAAATTATATGAAGATAATATATTTTGATTTTTTATTTTATCTGCTTTGTAGTCGTGAACATAAAAAAAAGTAAACAAGTTTTTCTGTGATCCTTCTAGATAGTATTGCATTACACTATGGTTGTCTCTTGGCATTTTGGATATGACGGGTAATATACCTTTTTTTTTCTTCCCTAAGCTTTCTGCAACTAATTGTTGATACCAATTAAACAAACTTTCTGATTTTTCATCATAATTAATTATTACTGAATTATATCTTTTTTTCTTTATTAAAAAAAAAATTGAAGCAACATTGTTTACTAATGATTCAAAAAACTTTTTATTTTTTATTAAGAAATTAAGTTGTTTAAAATTATTAGTATTAAGTCCCATCAATTCTGCTGGAAGCATACCGACTTCAGATAAAACTGAATATCTTCCACCAATGAAATTATTATGATCTACTATTTCCGCTTTTAATCTTTCTGCTAAAATTCGAAGATAACTTTTTTTATTTTCAGTAATAAAAATATTTTTATCACCTTTTTTAATTAAAATATTTGAATTTGCTATGGTCTCAACTGTATTTCCAGATTTAGAAACTACTAGATTTGTAAAACCTTTTTTTGTTTCTTTTTTTTGTTTATTTTGAAGATCATTAATAAATATGAATTTTTTTTTTATTTTATGTTTTAGAAAATCATATATTGCTTGAGTTCCAAGTGCGGAGCCCCCCATCCCTATCACTCTAAAATTTGATGATTTTTTGTATTTACCTAATTGTTTTTTTTTATAACTATTTTGATTAGTTTGTCCTAGTGATTTTATAATCTGATTATTTTCATTTAAAACTTCTTTTAAAATTTTTAAAATTTTTTTTTTATCAGTATTTTTAGAAAATATGTTTTTAAAGTTTTTAAATAAAAAAAAATTTTTTACCATTCTAACTAATTAATCTTTTCAAGCACAGACTGCTCTATATTTGTTTTTTTTGTGCTATTTTTAGAAGTCTTGTTTTTTGATTTAGTTATTATTTTTTCAAACTCATCCTTATCAACATTACTGCTTTGAGCTTCAAAATCTCCTGGCACCGGTAAATCACCGTATTCAGGTGGCATTACTAGTGGATTTTTTTTTTCAATTAAAAATTCATCAGAATTATTTTTCTTTTTTAATGTAAAACCTTCTTTAGCAGACCCACAACCAAATAAAGGAATTAAAATTAAGAAATATATCAAAAACTTTTTCATATTTTTTTTCTACCAAAAAACTCTACCGTAATAAGTATTATAACCCCTAAACTAATAAATATATCTGCAATATTAAAAATAAACCAATGAATATTGTTAATATGAAGATCGATAAAATCAACAACAGCCGAGTAATATAATCTATCAAATATATTTCCCAAAGATCCTCCAAAAATCATTGAAAAACCTATTTTTTCAACTCCAACGGATTTAATCGCAAAAAATAGAATAACAAAAGTTATTATTATAATTACTAATGTGATTATGTTGTAATAAAATTGTTCATTAAATGAAAAAAGACCAAAAGCTATACCATTATTCCAAACTAAATTAAAATTAAGAAATGATGTTACAGGAATATTAAATTCTTCAACTGAATTAGACAACTCTAGTATAAAATATTTACTCAATCTATCTAAAATAAAAATTGCACTTGCTATATAGAAAATAGTTATTTTTTTTTTAAACATTTATTTAGTTTTCAGAAATAAGACATTTTTTTCCATTTCTTAAACATGGACCAACTCTGATTTTCCAACACACAGGACATTTAGTTCCTTCTGCTTTAAATGTTTCAGCTGAAATTTTATTATCCTCACTTTGCTCAATTTGCGCATTTGAAGTAATGCATAACTCTGCAAAATCAATATTACTAAAAATTTTAAACTTTTCTTCATCTAATTTAATCTTGACTGATGCTTCTAAACTTGATCCAATTATTTTTTCAGCTCGTTTTTCCTCTATACTAAGATTGCACACATCTCTTATCTTGATCAAATCTAACCATTTAGTATTTAAATTGTCATTTTTAAAACTCATTGGAAAATTTATAAATTTTTCTAAATGAATACTTTTTTTGCTACCTACAATTTTATAAATTTCTTCAGTTGTAAATGACAAAATTGGTGCAAACCATCTTAATAATGAGGATAAAATAACTTTTAATAACAATATTGATGATTGTCTTTTTTTTGAGTCTTGAGGATCACAATATAAACAATCTTTTCTAATATCAAAATAAAACGCTGAGAGATCGACCGTACAAAAGTTTAAAAGCTCTTTATAAAGATTGTGAAAATCATAGTTTTTAAAATACCTTTTAAAATTTTCATTTAATAAATAAATTTTGTGAAGCATGAATTGCTCTAGTTCTGGCAGAGTTTTTGTGTCTATTTTTTCTAGATCAACTTCTTCTTTATTATCGTTAATGTTTCCCAATAAATATCTGAAAGTATTTCTAATTTTTCGATAAGACTCAGCATGCTGATCAAGAATAGAAAAATCTATTCTCAAATCTTCTTCATAATTTGATGACGCTACCCAAATTCTTAAAATATCAGCCCCATATTTCTTTAAAATATCTTCAGGAGCAATTACATTTCCTAATGATTTAGACATCTTGAGACCCTTTCCATCGACTACAAATCCATGAGAAAGTATAGATTCAAATGGTGCCTTGCCTCTTGTTCCACATGATTCTAAAAGTGACGAATGAAACCAACCTCTGTGTTGATCTGATCCTTCTAAATACATAGAAGCGGGCCATTTTAAATCTTCTCTTTTTTCTAAGACAAATGAATGAGTGGAACCACTATCAAACCAAACCTCTACGATATCGCTTAGTTTTTCATATTCTTCAGCATTATATTTTTCTCCTAAAAATCTTTTAGGATTATCTGAAAACCAACAATCAGAACCCTCTTTTTCATAAATTGATGCTATATTTTCAATCACTTCATCGTCTACTAAAATTTCTTTTGTTTTTTTACTAACGAAAATAGGGAGTGGAACGCCCCAAACCCTTTGTCTTGAAACACACCAATCAGGTCTAGTCTCAATCATAGATTTCAATCTTTCTTTACCTTTATTTGGATAAAAAGTTGTTTCATCAATTGCTTTTAAGGCTTTATCTCTTAATTTATGACTTTCCATTGAAATGAACCATTGTGGAGTTGCTCTATGTACAAGTGGAGCTTTAGATCTCCATGAGTGTGGGTAAGAATGAATTAATTCACCATTAGATAATAAATTTTTTTGTTCTTTAAGTTTTTCAATTACAATTGGATTTGCTTTAAATATATGTATTCCATTAAATAATTTCACATGATTTGTATATTTCCCATCTCCATCAACAGTTTCAATTGCTTTAATTCCATTATTTATACATAAATTAAAATCATCAGGTCCATGACTAGGAGCACAATGAACTATTCCAGTTCCTTGCTCAGTCGTTACAAATCTTGCTTGAAGCATTGGAATATCAATTTCATATCCAATTTTTAAAAAAGGATGATTGCAGATTGTATTTTTAAATTCTTTTCCTTTAAATGTATGTAGTTTTTTATAATCTTTGATTTCACAATCTTTAACAACTGATTCTAATAAAGCTTCTGCGACAACTATTTTTCTATTTTTAAAATCACCTTCATCATTCAATTGTAGCACTACATAATCAAGAGACTCATTATACGCTAGTGCTTTGTTTGCTGGAATTGTCCAAGGTGTTGTTGTCCAAATTATAATTTCACAACCAGCTAGCTCTTTGAAATCAGATGATTTAACATGAAAAGATGTATAAATCGTGTCTGATTTATGATCTTGATATTCTACTTCTGCATCTGCTAGAGCTGTCTTTTCAACTGTAGACCATAAAACTGGTTTAAAACCCTTGTATAAACTCCCTTCTTTTAAGAATTTTCCAAGCTCCCTCACAATTTGGGCTTCAGCATCAAAACTCATTGTAGAGTAATAGTTCTCCCAATCTCCTATAACACCTAAACGTTTAAATTGTGATTTATGAATTTCGATCCATTTTTCTGCAAATGATCTGCACTCTTTTCTAAACTCAACAATTGGAACATCATTTTTATTTTTTTTATTTTTTTTATATTGTTCTTCAATTTTCCACTCAATTGGTAAACCGTGACAGTCCCACCCTGGAACATAAATGCTATCTTTACCATCCATTTGGTGGAATTTTACAATTATATCTTTCAAAATTTTATTAAGAGCAGTACCCATATGAATGTTGCCATTAGCATAAGGGGGGCCATCGTGAAGAATAAATTTTTCTTTTCCCTTGTTGGAGTTTCTTAATTCATGATAAAGATTAATCTTTTTCCAATATTCTAAAATTTCAGGCTCTCTTATTGGTAAATTAGCTTTCATAGAAAAAGCTGTTTTTGGTAGATTTATTTGTGATTTACTCATTAAGTTTTTTTTGCAATATTTAAATCTGTTTTTATTTGGGTTCTTAATTGATTAACATTTTTAAATTTTTTTTCTTTTCTAATAAACTTTAAAAACTCTACTGATAAAAGCTTATTATAAAGATTTCCAGAAAAATTAAATAAATGAACTTCTAATAGGATTTTTTTTTGATTAAATGTAGGTCTATATCCAAGATTTGCAATTCCCTTAAGATATTTAGTGTTATTATTTCTTAAAACTTTAACAGCATAAACACCTGGTTTTGCTAGAACATAATCTTGAATATCTATATTACATGTCGGAAAACCAATTTTTTTTCCAACTTGTCTTCCTTTTTTAACAATTCCTTGTATTGCCCAATTTCTATTCAAAAGTTTATTTGCCTTTTCTAAAAATCCATTTTCTAAAAGATTTCTAATTAAAGATGATGAAACAATCTTTTTATTATTGATTAATGGTTTTGGTTTTACAACTTTGTAATTATAATTTTTCTCATTTTTTAATAATAAATTAACATTTCCTTCTCTTTTATTTCCAAATCTAAAGTTATTACTTACAAAAATAAATTTAGAATTTAATTTTTTATTCAAAATTTCTTTGATAAAGACTATTGATTTAGTTTTAGAAAATTTATAATCAAATTTTTTTGTTATTACAAAATCTACTTTAAATTTATTAAGTAATTTAATTTTTTGATTAATATTTGATAATCTGAAGTTTTTCAAATTTCTGTTAAAAAACATTTTTGGCATTGGGTTAAAGTTAATCACACCAATTCTTAAATTATATTTTTTTTTATACGATTGCGCTAATCTAAATAATTTTTGATGCCCGCGATGCAAGCCATCAAAATTCCCAATTAAAATAATTGATCCCCTGTGCTTTTTTTTTATATTAAAATTTGAATAATGTTTTACCATTTTAAATCTGATTGAATAAAATTAATTATTGCTTCATATTCTTTTGAAACTTGTAGAATTCCTTTATCTTTGATTTCATCTTTATGTATTCCATTAGAAATTAGTAAAGAGTCATAATTTAAAAGATTAGCACCTTTTATATCTGTATTTAAATTGTCTCCAATTGATAATATTTTTTTATCATTATTATCAATTGATTGATTATAAACTTCTGGGTGAGGTTTTCCAAAATAAACTACTTCACCACCCATTTTTTCAAAAACAATAGCAACAGACCCAGCACATAACTCTCTTTTATTACCACGATCAACAATCAAATCTGGATTTGTGCAAATCATTTTTTTATTAATATGATTCTCGAATAAATTTTTATAATAAATTAGATCTTCATCATAATCATCAAATAATCCAGTGCACAATAAATATTCACTTTCTTTAATATCTTTACACTTATTATTTTCAAATAAATCAAATAAATCAAAATCTCTTGGCGGACCTATATGATAAAATTTTTGTGATAAAAAATTTTTTTTTAAATAATTCAATGCTGCTTCGCCTGATGTAAATACGTGATCTCTTAATTCTTGTTCCATCCCCATTTTTTGTAAAAAATTTCTAACTGTTTTATTTGGTCTTGGTGCATTGGTTAAAAGTACAAAAGCTTTATCTTTTTTTAAGAGTTCTTTAAGAACAATTATTGCTTTTCCATTTAGTTTAATCCCATTATGAATTACACCCCAGAGATCAATATAAAAAAGATCATAATTATCAGCTATTGATTGAAGGCCATTTAAATCTAAATTTTTGGTCATATTTTAAGGTATAACCCATAAAATCTCGAATTTACTATCAATATTAATATTCTTAAAGAGTTTCCATCTTGAAATAGACGTCTAAATATCTATATGAAGCTCATATTTATAAAGATTTATAGAGGAGAATTTATGAAATTTAAACCGTTACACGATAGAGTTTTAATAGAAGTTTTAGATAGCAGCGAAAAAACTGCTGGTGGAATTATCATCCCAGATACTGCCCAAGAAAAACCTCAAGAAGGTAAAGTAGTTGCAATTGGAGGTGGAGCAAAAACTGAAGATGGAAAAAAAATTCCAATGGATGTTAAAGTTGGTGACAAAGTTTTATTTGGCAAATGGTCAGGAACTGAAGTTAAAATCGATGGTAAAGAATACAGCATAATGAAAGAGTCTGACATTATGGGTATTTCAGGAAAATAATTTAATTAAAAAGGAGAAAGAGAAATGGCAAAAATAATTAAATTTGACGCTGAAGCAAGAGCGGCAATGATGAGAGGTGTCAATATTTTGGCTGATACTGTTAAAGTTACTTTGGGTCCAAAAGGTAGAAATGTTGTTATGGACAAATCTTATGGTGCACCAAGAATTACTAAAGATGGTGTCTCAGTTGCTAAAGAAATTGATCTTGAAGATAAGTTTGAAAATATGGGTGCGCAAATGCTTAAAGAGGTGGCTAGCAAAACTAACGAAGAAGCTGGCGATGGTACAACCACTGCAACTATTTTAGCTCAATCTATTGTCAAAGAGGGTATTAAATATGTTACTGCAGGAATGAATCCTATGGATGTAAAAAGAGGTATTGATGCAGCGGTTGAAAATGTTAAAGAAAATTTAATTTCCTCAGCAAAAAAAGTAAAAGATAGTGATGAGATAGCTCAAGTTGGAACAATTTCTGCAAACGGTGATAAAGAAATTGGAACTATGATTGCAAAGGCAATGCAAAAAGTTGGAAATGAAGGCGTTATTACTGTTGAAGAAGCTAAAGGAATTGAAACTGAATTAGATGTTGTTGAAGGTATGCAGTTTGATAGAGGTTATCTTTCTCCTTATTTCATAACTAATAGTGATAAAATGACAACTGAATTAGAAAATCCCTTCATTCTTTTACATGAAAAAAAATTAACAAATCTCCAGCCTATGGTTCCTCTATTAGAGGCGGTTGTTCAAGCTGGTAGACCATTGATGATTATTTCTGAAGATGTAGAAGGAGAAGCATTGGCAACTTTAGTTGTAAACAAATTAAGAGGTGGATTAAAAGTTGTAGCAGTAAAAGCTCCGGGTTTTGGTGATAGAAGAAAAGCTATGCTTGAAGACATTGCTATCTTAACAGGTGGTCAAGTTATTTCAGAAGATTTAGGAATTAAACTTGAAAATGTTAAACTTGATGATCTTGGATCTTGTAAAAAGATTAAAGTTGATAAAGATAATAGCACCATCGTTAGTGGAAGTGGTAAAAAATCTGATATTGCAGCTAGATGTGACTCCATCAAAAAACAAGCTGATGAAACAACATCTGATTACGATAGAGAAAAACTTCAAGAGAGACTTGCTAAATTAGCAGGTGGTGTTGCAGTTATCAAAGTTGGTGGTGCAACTGAGGTTGAGGTTAAAGAGAGAAAAGATAGAGTTGAAGATGCTTTAAATGCAACTAGAGCCGCTGTTGAAGAAGGTATTGTAACAGGTGGTGGTTGTGCTCTATTATATGCTTCTCAAAATCTTGATAAAGTAAAAGTAAAAGGTGATGATCAAAAAGCTGGTGTTGATCTTGTTAGAAAAGCTCTAGAGGCTCCTATAAGACAAATTACTAAAAATGCTGGGGTAGATGGATCAGTAGTAGTAGGTAAATTATTAGAGCAGAAAAAAACATCATATGGTTATGATGCTCAAAGTGAGGAGTATTGTGATATGTTTGCTAAAGGTATTATTGACCCCGTTAAAGTTGTGAGAACTGCTCTCCAAGATGCTGCCTCAATTTCCGGATTATTAGTAACTACAGAGGCTATGATTGCTGATAAACCTGAAGAAAAAGATTCTGGCGCTCCTGCAATGCCCGGTGGAATGGGCGGAATGGGTGGAATGGGTGGAATGGGTGGAATGGGAATGTAATCCGCAATTCCTCAATTTAAAATTTAAAGGCCGTCATTTTGATGGCCTTTTTTTTTATAATTATTAGAATAATTTTATGTCAAAACGCTATAGTGGAAAATCTTTTAAAGATTCAAGCGTTAGTAAAAAACCAAAGTTTAGTCTGAAAGAAAAAAGAAGATTAAAAAGAGAAAAAACAAAAAAAACAAAATAACACGATATTTTTCGTAAAATCCTAATATTTTTCTGAGTTTTTAAGAGTTTCCAAAAAAAAAAATTAATATATAAGAGCCACAATTTATGAGCAACAATATAAGAAACATCACCATTATTGCACACGTTGACCACGGTAAAACTACTCTAATTGATAACTTAATGAAACAAAGTGGCTCATTTAGAGAAAATGAAATTATTGATGAAAGATTAATGGACTCTGGTGAACTAGAAAAAGAAAGAGGAATTACTATTTTAGCTAAACCAGCTTCAATAAATTGGAAGGATTCAAGAATTAATATTATTGATACCCCTGGCCATAGAGATTTTGCTGCTGAAGTAGAAAGAGTACTTAGCATGGCTGATGGCGCATTATTACTTATAGACTCTGCTGAAGGTGTGATGCCTCAAACAAAATTTGTATTATCAAAAGCATTAAAACAAGGTTTAAAACCTATTGTAGTAATTAATAAATTAGACAAAACAGACCAAAGAGCTGATGAAGTTTTAAACGAAACATTTGATTTATTTGTTAGCCTTGATGCCAATGAAGAACAATTAGATTTTCCAGTTTTATATGCAAGTGGTAGATCTGGTTGGGCTGATAAAGAAGTTGAGGGTTCTAGAAAAAATTTAAATCCTTTACTAGATCAAATTATAGAACATGTGAAACCAGCAGAACTTGATAGATCAAAACCTTTTGCAATGCTATCAACACTTCTTTATGCGGATAATTTTCTAGGTAGAAGTTTGGTGGGAAGAATTACTCAAGGAACTGCAAAAGCCAATCAAGCAATAAAAGCTATTAACTTAAAAGGTGAAAAAGTTGACGAAGGAAGACTTACAAAAATATTTAGATATGAAGGAACTAAAAAAGTTCCAATTGAGATTGGTGAGGCAGGAGATATTGTTGTAGTTGCTGGCCTAGAAAAAGCTAATGTTGCAGATACAATTTGTGATTTAGAGGTAAATGAACCAATTACTGCTACTCCAATTGATCCACCAACTATGTCCATTACAATAACTGTTAATACTTCGCCATTAGCAGGAACTGAAGGTAAAAAACTTACTAGCACACAAATTAGAGATAGGTTAATCCAAGAGGCACAAAATAATGTTGGTATCACATTTTCAGAAAATGATGGCAATGAGTCTTTTGTAGTCAGTGGTAGAGGTGAGCTTATGTTAGAAATATTACTTACTCAAATGAGAAGAGAAGGATTTGAAATGACAGTTAGTCCTCCAAAAGTTTTATATAAAAAAGATGAAAGTGGAAACAAGTTGGAACCTATTGAAGAAGTTACTATGGATCTTGATGAAGAACATTCATCTAAAGTAATTGACTCAATGAATAGAAGAAAAGGGAAATTAATAGAACTCAAAGATACTGGTAAAAATAAAAAAAGATTAATATTTCATGCTCCAACAAGAGGTCTAATGGGTTACACTAGTAGATTTCTTACTCTTACAAAAGGAAATGGAGTAATAAATAGAATTTTTCACGACTATGGTCCTTTTGAAGGTGAAATGGAAGGTAGAAGAAATGGTGCTTTAATATCAATGGAACAAGGAAAAGCTGTTGCATTTGCAATATTTAATTTGCAAGCACGAGGTGAGATGTTTGTAACTCACAATGATCCTGTTTATGCAGGTATGATTGTTGGATTGGCTCCAAAGCCAGGTGATATGATTATAAATGTTATGAAAGGTAAAAAATTGACAAATATGAGAACCCAAGGTACTGACGAAAATGTTGTCCTCACTCCAGTAAGAAAAATGTCTATTGCCGAACAGTTAAGTATTTTAAACACAGATGAAGCTTTAGAAATTACACCAGAATCATGTAGATTAAGAAAGGCTATTCTTGATCCTCATGAAAGAAAAAGAAGTGAAAAGTCAGGTGCTGCAGCCTAATCAAATATTTTATCAACTAAATATAACCCTAAAGCAACACAAGGACCTATTCCAAAAGCAAACAATAAAGTTCCTAACCCCACCGTTCCTCCTAAATACCACCCTACACTAACAACTGAAATTTCCAAAGTTCCTCTAACAACTGCTATTGGTAAATTTGATATTTTCTGTAATCCTATCATTAAACCATCTCTCGGGCCTGCTCCTAGATTAGAAACCAAATAAATACCACCACCTATTCCAACGGTAATTACTGAAATGACAGCTAAGATTATTTGATGAATATAATTAGATGGAGTTGGTACAAATTTAATACAAAGATCAATCATCAATGCTATTATCAATGCATTAAAGATAGTTCCCATTCCTGGTTTTAGACCTAATGGTATCCACAAAATTAAAACTGCTATACTTATTAAAAGTGTAATTGTTCCGATAGTTAAATTGACGTTTAAAGAAATACCTTGCGCTAAAACACTCCAAGGAGAAGCTCCAGTAAATGAAACAATTAACAAGCCCTCACCCAACCCAAACAAAGTTAAACCAAAACATAAAAAGAAAAATGTAGAAAATCTTGGTTTAAAATTATATGGTTTTTCAGAACTCCAATTTACTTTAGGTATTTTCTTTATTTTTAAAAACATTTTTTAATAAGTTATTTCTATTATCGCTAAAGTCTAATAATGTAGCTGGTAAATGAAAAAAACCATAGTTATTTTATTACTTTTACTCTGCTCAACTATTTCGATAGCTCATATGGGCCACTATAATAAATATGATAAAATTGAAATGGAAATTTTTAGAAATGGGGAATTAATTGGATATAACTATTATTTTTTTAGTAGGAAAGGTGATGAAACAATTGTTACTAATCAAATTAAATTTTCTGTAAAGCTTTTAGGAGCAACTATTTTTCAAGTTGAAGGATTTGGAGAGGAAAAATATATTAAAGATCAATTAATTTCGTATAACTCAAAAACTTTACAAAATGATAAAAAAAAATTTGTTAATTTAGACTTCAGTGAAGAAGATAATAAATTTAACATTAAAGGTTCTTCGTTTAGTGGAAAGGCCTCTAATGATAATGTCATTGGAAATTGGTGGAACCATAAAATTTTACAAGCGAATAGTCAAATTAGTCCAGTATCAGGTAGTATCAAGGAGCAGGTTGTTACATTTATAGGAAAAGAAAAAATCAATCAATATGGCAATACTTATGAAGTTGATCATTTTAAATTAATTTCTAAAGATATGTCGATGCCTAAAGATAAGCGGCTAGATTTTGATATTTGGTTTGATAAAAAAAATTCTATGATTATAAGAGTATCATATTCAAGAATGGGGGACTGGGAGTATCGTCTTAAGAATTTTGAATAAATTTAATTATTTACCTGCAACAACCATGCCCTCAATCATTAAAGTTGGTGAATTTGTTGAATACTGAAATTCTAAGTCATTTGCTAAAGTTATATTTTGAAACATATCTCTGAAGTTCCCGGCTATAGTAATTTCATTAATAGGATATTTGAATTCCCCATTTTCAACTAAAAAACCAGTTGCCCCTACAGAATAATCACCAGTTATGATATTGCTTCCATGGCCAATTGTCTCTGTAATATATAAACTTTTCGAATTAGAATTTAATAGATCTTTTAAAGCAATTTTTCCATTATCAAAATAAAGATTACTGGTTCCACCGCTCCTTCCATTTGATTTAATATTTAACTTCTTTCCGTTATAAGTATCTATCAAATAATGTTTTAAGATACCTTGTTCAACTAACTTAAGGGTCTCTGTTTTTACTCCCTCAGAGTCAAAGCTCTTTGAACCTAAGCCTTTAATAATGTCGGGTTTATCAAATATATTTATTGAATCTGAAAAAATTTTTTGACCAATCATATCTTTTAAAAAAGAAGTTCCTCTTGAAATGGCAGATGAAGATATTGCACTAGCAAAAGTGCTTAGTATTCCTTTTGCAATTCTTTTATCAAAAATTATTGGAATCTTTTCACTTCCAATTTTTTTGGGACTTAATTTTCTGATAGTATTTTCAGCAGCTGACTTACCTAATTCCTCTGCACTTTTAATATCATCTAAATGACACTTAAGAGTATATTCATAATCTCTCTCCATACTTTTATCATCTTTGGCAACAGCAACACTAGATGCTACAAATGATGAAGTTTTAAAACCTTTACAAAAACCATCACTATTAGCCAAAATAAAATTTGATTTATCTTCAGTAAAACTTGACTCTGTATTTATTATCTTTTTATCAACAGAAGCAGAATTTTCTAATACTGATAAATATTTAATTTTGTTATCGTTCTCAATATGAGTATCATCATATAAATTTAATTCTTTAATTTCTCGAGCAAGTAAATCTTTATCGGGGAGCGCATTAAATTCATCCTCTGGAGTATTTTTTGTAGTTTCAATACATTTTTCAATTAATATATTTAAGTTGTCTTGTAATAAATTTGATGAAGATATAGATGATTTTTTCTTTCCTATGTAAGTAGTTATATCTACTCCTAGATTGTCTGATCTATTAGACTCATCAAGCTTTTTGTTCCTAAAATTTACAGTCTCAGAAATAGAGCTGCCTACATTTATACTTGCATCTGTAGCCCCTAATTTTTTGGCAAGGTCTAAACAATAAGAGGCTTTATTTTCTAAATATTCTTGATCTTTAACCATTTATAGTTTTGTGCCACCAACTGTCATCTTGTTTATTAATATAGAAGGTTGGGCAACTCCAACTGGAACACCTTGTCCTGCTTTTCCACAGGTACCGATACCAGGATCAAGCATCATATCATTACCTACCATTGAAACTTCTTTTAAAATTGACGGACCATCGCCTATAAGTGTTGCTCCTTTAATAGGAGATCCAATTTTGCCATTTATTATCTCATACGCTTCTGTACAATTAAATACAAATTTTCCAGAAGTTATATCGACTTGGCCACCCCCAAAGCTGACAGCGAAGATTCCTTTATCGACAGATTTAATCATTTCGTCTTGTGTTTGTTTGCCACTTAACATCATAGTATTTCTCATTCTCGGTAGAACAATATGTCTAAAATTTTCTCTTCTACCGCTACCAGTAGATTTAGTTTTCATTAATCGAGCGTTCAATCTATCTTGCATAAAGTTTTTCAAAATTCCGTTTTCTATTAGTACAGTTTTCTCTGTAGGGGTTCCCTCATCATCTATTGTAAGGCTTCCTCTTCGATTATCCAAAGTACCATCATCAATAATTGTAACACCTTCGCTCGCTACTTTTTCACCCATTAAATTGTGAAATGCAGAAGTTTTTTTTCTATTAAAATCACCTTCTAAGCCATGTCCTACAGCTTCATGAATTAAAATTGCTGGCCAACCAGGTCCTAAAACTACTTTCATTTCCCCTGCTGGTGCTGGCTTGCTCTCTAAGTTTACAGAAGCTATTCTTAAAGCTTCATCGCATACATTTTTCCAGTTATCTTCTTTAAGATAAGCATCATAAGATTGTCTTCCACCAACTCCATATACTCCTGTCTCTTTTCTTCCATTTTTTTCAAGCATTACAGATACATTAAATCTTACTAAAGGACGTATATCAGTTAATGTTTCTCCTCCAGATCTGATTATTTCTATAGATTTTTGTTCACCACTAAAATTAGCAGTAACTTGCTTAACACTTTTATCTTTTGATCTTAAATATTTATTTACGTCATTTAAAATATCAACTTTATTTTTAAGTGATTTTTGTTCGATTGGATTAATATTTTCATAATATTTTTTATTGGATTTAGGAATAGAATGATTGTAGTTACCTTTAGTAGATTTAAGAGTTGATTTTAAATTATCTGCTGATTGCCTTAATGAATTTTTTGATATTTCATTAGAATGGGAGTAAGCAACTATTTCACCTGATACTGCCCTGAATCCAAAACCTAGATCTGAACTATAACTTGAATTTTTTATCTTATTATCATCTAACAAAATGCTTTCTGATTTAGAGTTCTCTAAATATAGCTCGCCATCATCACATTTTTTAAGAGTATCGGAAATAATATTTTCTGCCTCATTTCTAGATAAATCAGATTTTTCAAAAAAATTACTCATAATTATTAATACATAGTTCGTTATATGGAATTTTCAACTGGAGTATTTCACGCATGTACTTATTTTAGTTAAGTAGTAAATATAGATATATGAAAGTTTATTTCAATAATTCGTGTAAAATTTGTAAAGCAGAGATCGATTTATATAAAAAAGAAAAAATTCAAGAAATTGATTGGGTGGATATAACAAATAACGATTTAGCAAAGAGGGAAACCTCTAAAAATAGTAAAGAACTATTACGAAGACTTCATGTAAAAGAAGGAAAAAAAATTATCCAAGGAGCAGAGGCATTTCTTTTGGTGTGGAAAAAGATACCAAAATACAAATTTTTATACAATTTTTTTAAATTACCAGTTATTTTTAATTTATTTTCTTTAGGCTATGAAATTATAGCTTTTTTTCTGTACTTAAAAAATAAAAAACAAATAAAAAACTAACTAAGTACAAGTATCAAAAATTTACTTAACCAGGACATAAAAGATACAAACATTATAAGAAAAATTGTATACATGATTGTTACAAGTTTATTTTTTTTTCTTCTTAGTCTTATAAAATCTTTATCATCTAAATCAGAAAAATCTCTTTCTCCAACCACTTGATAATCATATGACCATCTCCAGGTACTCTCACCGAGTCTTGAGTCTAGATTGTTGATATATGCAATCCACGCTAATACATATTTTAACATCAGATACATAATTAATAAGAAAATAGTGCCAAAAAACATAATCAGTCTAATAGTTAATCAATAAAGTTAATCAGCATTTTTTTTTCTTTGTTTTGCAATCAATTGGGTTAATGAATCTACCATTTCATCAGAAGCTTTAAAAATTTCATTATTTTTAAATTCATGCGAAATATTTTTTTCAGGATTTGTTTTATCTTCTATAACAATACCTTCATCTGGAGAATTATTTTTAATATAGATTAATAATAACCATTCTTCATCATCAGACTCATCCCATTTTACAAAAATTTCACCTGTTTCAAACCTTCGGTCAATACATCTTAAAATAGACATATGTCGAGTGATATGTCTTTTATTTAATTGAAAAACTAAACTACTCGCACTTCTATAAAAACTTTCAAGAGCAAATTCTATTTTTTGACGAGCAATTGTATACTCTTTTTCTTTTTGTAATAAAGTTTCTCTATCTTCATCACCTCGTATTTGAACTCCAAGAGCCTCTACTCTTTCTCTAATTTTTTGATCCCTGATAATTCGATATTTTTCTTTAAGCTTTTCTATTCTCTGTTGTAAACCAGCATAATCTTCGCGTTTTTCTTTTAAAGATATTTTTTCTAATTTCTCAAGTTCTTTTACTTCTCTAATTCTAAATTTTTCAATTTGTTTTTCTAATCTTAATTGTTGTAAAAATTGTCTTTGTTTTTCCGCTTGTTCGATTCTTAAAAATGCCTGTTCTTTTCTCAAAAACAATTTTATATCTTTTGTTCTTTGTTTTTCTAATCTTGCTTCTTCTTTTAAAGCTTGTTCTTTAAATTTTACTCTTAAAGCTTGCTCTTCTTTTTTTTGTTTTTCAGCAGCAATTTTAGCTTTTCTTTCTTCATCAATTTTTTCTAATTTTAATCTTCTTTTTTCATCTTGTTTTAAGATTTTATAATTTGAAATTGTTTCAGAAATTTTATCAAAAAATCCTTGAATATATTTTTCTACTTGAAAATTGATCTTGAAATTAAATTGAGGCTTTAAAGATAATTGTAACTTAACAAATTTTGAAACTAGGCTCTCTTTTTGAACTTTTTTGGTTTTAAAATATACAATTTTATTTTTGATTTTTTTTATTTTTTTTTTCTTCGCTCTCTTAAACTTACTTTTGATAATCTTTTTTCTTTTTTTAAGATTCTTTTTTAACTTATGTGATATCTTGGGATTTGATGATTTTTTTTTATTTTTTTTTGTTTTTTTTTGTTTTTTTTTCATTTAAAAAGAAGCTCGATTCTACCAATAATTTATTGATAAATATAGTCTCTAGTCACCGGAGTAGATTTATAATTTTTTGTAAGTTGAAATTGATATACAACTTGATCGCCCCATTTAAATGCCATCTGACATCCTGTTAAATAAAACTCCCACATTCGAAAAAATTTTTCATCAAACATATTGATGATCTTTTCTTTATTTTTAATACAATTTTCCTTCCAATGACTCAGAGTGTAAGAGTAATGAAGTCTTAAAACCTCTATATCAGTGACTATTAAGCCTGCTTTTTCTATCGGAGTTGTTACTTCACTTAAGCTTGGTGTATATCCCCCTGGAAAAATATATTTTGTTATCCACGGATGTGGATCTCTTGGAGGATTAACTGAACCTATGGTATGAACTAATGAAATACCATCATCTTTTAAAAGATTTTCAATTTTTTTAAAAAATTTTTTGTAAAATTTTCTTCCTACATGCTCAAACATTCCAACACTTACTATTCTATCAAATTTTTCATTAAGTTCTCTATAATCCATTAGTTTAAACTTAACCTGATTTTCTAAATTCATTTCTTTGACTTTTTTTTTACAATATTCTAATTGATTTTCTGACAATGTAATTCCTGTAACTTCACACTTTGCACTTTTTGCTATATCAATTGCTAATGACCCCCAGCCACAACCTATATCTAAAACTTTTTGATTAGGTTGGACATTTAATTTTTTTATAATGTGTTGAATCTTATTATTTTGAGCAGTTTCTAAACTATCATTTTCATTTTTGAAGTAAGCACATGAATATTGTCTCTTTGGATCTAAAAATAAATCGTAAAGATCATCAGAGATATCATAATGATGGGATACATTCATTTTAGATTTTTTAATAAAATTAAAATTTGTTAAATATCTATACGATCCTCTAAGTCTATTCATTAGATAACTCAAAAAATTAAGTTCTCCTCTTCCAAAATTCATTAATGCTAAATCTAAAAAATCTGTAAGAGTTCCGTTTTCAATAATTATTTCACCATTGGTATAAGCTTCTCCAAAATATAAATCAGGATGTAACAGAAGTTTGTAATGGAGTTTTTTGTTTAGAATTTTTAGTTTTATTGGATTATTTCCAGGGTTACCTATAATATAATCTTTTGAATTAGCATCTGTTAAAATAAAACCATCTTTTTTGAATACTTTATTTAAAAATCTAGCTAATTGCATTTATGCCGCCAATGAAGATTTATTTGTAAAATTTAAATCTTTTAATGTATGTATCAAATCTTTTTCCTCCATTTTATTTAAAAGACTTAAAGGTGGTAAAATGTTCCTGTAAATTTTATTTTCTTGAGAACAATAAGTGTGTAATCCAGAGATTAAATTATATTTATCAAAAGCACCTCTTACATCACAAAGTTTTTGATTAACAGATTGTTTTTTTTCTGAATAGAAGTCATCATAAACTTTTCTGGATAATTCAGCCGTAACATTACATGTGGCAGTAATTATTCCTGAACATCCTAGCTCTAAACCCTTTAATAATTTTAATTCTGAGCCAGGAAAGATTGAAAAATTTTCTAATTTTAGATTTTCATATAAATTATATGAACTGTCCTTTACGCCTACTATTTGATGAGGAAATTTTTTGACGAGTTCTTCAACACACTCTATACTAAATTTATATCCACACAACTTCTCAAAGTTATAAAGTATAATTTTGCACTCAGGAATTGACTGTATTATTTTTGTGTAAAATTCTATTACCTCAGAGTCGCCGTAATTATAATATGCAGGTGGCATGATTAAAAATTTTTTAAATTTCAATGAACTTGCTATTTTCATAAAATTAATTGTTTCACCAAGAGAATTTAAACCAGTTCCGATTAAATGCTTATCTTTGTATTTACTAATTGAAAGCTTGTTTATTAAATCAATTTTTTCAGAAATTGATATTAATTGAGATTGTCCAGTGCTTCCAAATATTGCTGTTCCATGACATCCTTGATCTATTAATTTTTCAGCATGTTCTATAGTTTTATCAACATTTAGACTAAGATCAGAATTTAGAACTGACATAGTAGCTGCAAATATTCCACTTATTTTTGTCATAATAAAAATTTATATAAAAAATATACTTAGTAAAGTTTATAAATACCATATGAAAATATTAGCAGTTCAAAATAGAATGGGTATTGGGGATACCGTAATTTTCTTACCTTTTATAAAAGCTTTATCAAAAAAATTTAATTCACCTATAAGTATACTTGTAAAGGAAAGTTCAAAAGCTCATCAATATTTACATCAAACAAACTATATTGATAAAATCATCATTTTAGAAAGAGATAACAAAACTAATAACAGGCACAGTGGATTTTTAGGAAATTTCAATTTAATTATAGATATTAAAAAACATAATTTTGATAAAATTATCATTTTTAATTCATCTATCAGATATCACTTAATTTCAAAATTTTGTGGAATTCCTGAAATTTACCAATATCCATTATTTCAAAAATCAAAACAACATATTATTGATACTCCAAAAAAATTTTTAAAAGATAAATTAGATTTAATTGTTAATGATGATCCAGAAGTACAAGTTGATGATAGCTCAATTTTAAAATCTATTAAAGAATTTCAAATTAATAAGAATGAAATGAATATCCTTTTAGGTATAGGAGGCTCAGGGTCTACAAAAAGAATCCCTTCAAATATATTTTTGAGTGTCATTGAAAAAATTTCAAAAGTTAAAAAATGTAAATTTTTTCTTGCTACTGGAAAAGATTATGAAGAGCAAATTATATTGAAAGAAATATTAGACTCTGATTTTAAAAATCTATGTGTGCCCTTGGATAATTTTTCAATTAAAGAAACTTTGCCAATCATAAAAAATTGTAATCTATCAATCTGTAATGATTCTAGCTTTAGTCATCTTTCTGCAGCAGCAGGAATAAAGACCATAACTTTAATGGCAGATACTCCTTTAATTTATGGTAACTATTGTTCTAAAATGTTTCCAATAATTCCTGAAGGGGAAAAAACAGTTTCTCATAACACATTAGGAAAAGAAAAGATTAGTCCTCAAAAAATTTTTGATAAAATTATTGAAATTATTAATTAAGAAATGTCATTTAAAACTATATCTTTAGCTTCATTTACTATAGTAGATAATCTAGAAGTTTCAGGGGAAACGTCTGGGTGAATTTTTTTTTGAATTTTAACATAAGCTTTAGTGACATCATCTTTGCTAATTTTTTTGTTCATATCTAAATTTAAAATTTTATAAGCTTCTGAAACAGATATAGATGATGAGTTATTAAAGTTTGATTTATTAAAAGAAAACCTTCCTGATCTTCTCAGAGTTTGAATAAGTCTAAATAGCGAGATTAATTGAAAAATAGATAATCCCTTTAACTTTAAAAGTCCAATGCTGGCGAGTGTCAAAGGTAGAGTTAATAAAAACTTGCCACCTATTGCAAATAATATTGCAAGAATAAATAAGCTAATTACTAGTAGTATTCTCACACTTTTTGAAATTTTGTTTGAAGAAATGGTAGTAAATTTTTTTAATAATAAATAAAAAATAGTCAAAATAACTACTGTATAAATTACTATATTCATATATTTCCTAGCCTAAATGAAATTACCACAATTACAAAAAAAACCTGAATTAAAATCTTGCCACGATGTCACTTGGGAGGATAATTATAGCTGGATACATCAAAAAGATATTTTAGATGTATTGAAAGATAAAGAAAAATTAAACTCTGAAGTAAAAGATTATCTTGAACAAGAAAATCAATACACAGATCTTCAATTAAAGAATACTAAAGATATCCAAAAAAAATTGTTTAATGAAATTAAAGGAAGAATAAAACTTGATGATGAGTCATTGCCTTATAAAGATCATACTTATGAGTACTGGACAAAAACTACTACTAAAGGAAATTATTCAATTAAGTTAAGAAAAAAAATTGGGGCAGATTTAATTGAAGAGATTTGGAATGGTGACAAAGAAAAAGAAAAACTTAAAGCTGAATACTTTGGTGTAGGAGATTTAGAAGTAAGTAACAATGATAAGTTTTTAGCATATTCGCTTGATACTAAAGGTTCTGAATATTACACTATTTTTGTCAGAGAAATAGAAACAAACAAAATTGTTACTAAAGAAATTAACGAAACATCTGGGAGTATTATATTTAGCTTAGATGATAAATATATTTTTTATTCAAAATTAGACCATAACCACAGAGCTAGAAAAATTTTTAGACACGAAATTGGAAATCCTAGTAAAATTGATGATCTGATCTTTGAAGAAAAAAGTGAAGCTTTTACAGTCGGAATAGGAATAAGCTCAGACGAAAAGTACTATTTTATATCCGCTTCAGATCACAATACATCTGAACAATATTATTTTAATATTGATGAAAAAAATCCTAAGCCAAAATTAATTCAAAAAAGAGAAAAGGGAATTCTTTACAGTGTAAGTTCATGGAATGGATATTTTTATATGCATACAAATAAAAATGCTGAGGATTTTAAAATAGACAAAACAGACAATACAAATTTTAATGAGTGGCAAACTTTCATATCTGCTAAAGATGAAACACTAATTGGTGGTTTAACATTCTTAAAAAATTGGATTATTAGATCTGAGGTTTCTAATGCTTTAAGTAAAATATTTGTGAGAAATATTAAAACTAACATCGAAGAAGAATTAACTTTTTCTGAGGAAAAAGTTTATGATGGAGGAGTTTCTTTAATTCAAAAAGATAGAAATTCTGATTTGATACATATATCATATTCTACACCCAAAACACAATCACGTGTTTATTTATACAACTTAAAAACAAAAGAAAAAAAATTAGTTAAAGAGCAAATTATTCCTTCAGGTCATAACCCTGATAATTATATTGTTGAAAGATTAGATTGTGATTCTCATGATAGAAAAAAAATCCCCCTTACAATTGTAAGAAATAAAAAAACAAAAATTGACGGAAATGCAAAACTATTACTATATGGCTACGGTTCATATGGAAATTCAATGTCAGCTAGCTTCTCATCAAATAAATTTAGTTTGATTGATAGAGATATCATTTGGGTTACGGCTCACGTAAGAGGTGGTTTAGAAAGGGGTATGAAATGGTGGAAGGAAGGTAAACTTCTAAATAAAAAAAATACCTTTAAAGATTACATTTCAGTTGCGAAATTTTTGATTGAAAAAAAATATTCCTCTAAAGGTAAAATAATTGGTATGGGAGGATCTGCTGGTGGTTTGCTTATGGGCGCTGTAGTTAATCAAGTTCCAGAGCTTTTTTTGGGAATTATTATGGCAGTGCCTTTTGTAGACTCTCTAACTACTAATCTAGATCATTCTTTACCTTTAACAGTTGGTGAATTTGATGAATTTGGAAATGCAAAAGATAACAAAGATCATTTTGATTATATTTATTCCTATGCTCCTTATCATAATATAAAAAAAATGGATTACCCAAATATGTTAATTACAACGAGTTTAAGTGACAACAGAGTTTTGTTTGATGAGCCAGCAAAATTCACTGCAAAATTAAGAGAATATAAAACTGATAATAATTTACTTCTTTTAAAAACAGAAATGAATGCTGGTCATGGTGGTAAGTCCGGTAGAGATGGTGCTATTGAAGAAATTGCTCTTGATTATGCCTTTGCACTAAAAATTTCTAATAAAATTTGATTTCCTAATACTTGAAAAAAAAAGATTAATTCTTATATAAAAATTGTGAGTCGCCTAATGGGGCTTACATAGAAAATAAACTTGCTTAACAAAGGAGGATATTATGACAAGTAAGGATCTATCTATATTTAACTCACTAAGACCTTTCTCAATTGGTTTTGACGACATGTTTGATCAATTCGAAAGTATGCTGGGTAACGGGCACTTAACAATGCAGTCGAACTACCCACCATATAATATTAGAAAAACAGGCAAAGATAATTACGCTATTGAAGTTGCTTTGGCAGGATTTTCAAAAAATGATGTCGAGGTTGAGTTTGAAGATAACTTATTAACTGTAAGAACTAAACAAATTAATAAGTTTGAGGATAAAAAATCTGACGCAGAAATTATTCATAAAGGAATATCTCAAAGACAATTTGCTAGATCATTTACAATTGCAGATGATGTGAAAGTAGGTGAAGCTCAGCTTAAAGATGGTCTTTTAACAATTTCATGTGAAAGAATTATCCCAGAGCATAAAAAGAAAAAACTTATTGAAATTCAATAAATAAAACCCTTACTTGCGGAGATTATTTCTCCGCGAGTAATCTAAAAACATCCATTTGAAACAAATCCAACAACGATGGATTTTGAATTAATTTCAAATCTTCTTTCACAAGGAATTCCATATTTTTTAGTCTTATAAACTAACTCAAAATTACCTTTTTCATTTTTATAATCTTCGTCGGGTTTCCCAAGATCTAATTTCAACTCATTAGAGGACTTGCCAATATATCTGCTTAATTTTTCATTTTCTTTTTCAATGATTGCATCAGTTTTATTTTTAACTGCTTGACAACCAGTTAATAAAAATAAGGCTACAAAAAAAATGACTAAAAAATTTAATTTTTTCATATCTAATAATAATAATACAAATATGGCATAAATATAAACTTATAAGTTGAATTATGTGAATAACCCTAAATTAAAAAGAGTATAATTTTTAAGAATCTAATAATTATCTACCAACTAGGAGGATTTATGCTCGATAAATATTTTAATTATAAAAAACACAAAACAGATTTTAAAACAGAAGTAATTGCTGGTGTGACTACATTTTTAACAATGGCATATATTATGTTTTTAAATCCATTTATTTTATCTGGTGAATTTGCTGGACCAGAAAAAGGCTTTTTTGATTTTGGAGCCGTTTATACAGCAACAATTTTAGCTACAGCTTTAGCTTGTTTTATCATGGCTTTTTATGGAAAAACTTGGCCAATTGGTCTTGCGCCTGGCATGGGAATTAATGCGTTTGTTGCATTTGGTGTATGCGCAGGAATGGGTTATACACCTCAAGAAGCATTAGGTGCAGTGCTTGTGGCTGGTATATTATTCTTAATAATATCTCTTACACCAATTAGAGCATGGCTAATTAACTCTATACCAAAAAGTTTAAAGCTTGGAATTGGAGCAGGTATAGGATTATTTTTAGCTATTATTGGATTGCAAATAATGGAAGTAGTAGTTGATAATCCAGTAACTTTAGTTCAATTAGGAGATCTTGGTAATCCGCTTGTTTTACTAGGTTGTGCAACTTTCATAGCAATAATTGTTTTAGAAAAAATGAATGTGAAAGGAAATATTATTATTGGTATTTTAGCATTTAGTATTATTGCTTGGGCTACTGGACTTGCTAAATTTAATGGTATTGCAAGCTCGCCGCCGCCAATGACATATTTGTTTGAATTTGATTTGTCTGCTGCGATGACAGCTGGAATGTCTACAGTAATATTTACTCTATTGTTCATCGACTTTTTTGATACAGCAGGAACGTTAACTTCAGTTGCAAATGTAGCTGGTAAAGTTGGTAAAGATGGTAAAGTTGAGGACATTAATAAAGCTATGTTGTCTGACAGTGTAGGAACTGTTGCAGGTGCAATGATGGGAACAACTACTGTTACTAGTTATGTTGAGTCTGGAGCTGGTGTAAAAGCTGGTGGAAAAACTGGAATGACGTCACTTGTGATTGGATTATTATTCTTGGCGTGTATATTTTTTGCTCCTTTAGCTACAAGTCTGCCTAAACAAATTGATGGTGCAGCCTTACTTTTTGTATCTGTGCTTTTCATAAGAAATATTACAGATATAGAATGGAATGATATTTCTGAATCTGCCCCTGCTATACTTGCGATGATCGCAATGCCACTAACTTATAGTATTAGTAATGGTATTGCTTTAGCTTTTGTTTCATACGCTTTAATAAAACTATTTACTGGTAAGTTTTCTACAACATCACCAGCAATATGGGTTATTGCAATTTTAAGTGTAGTAAGTTTTGCGGTTGCTTAAAAATATTAAATAGGGCTAGTTAAATCTAGCCCTATTAATTTCTTTTAATAATTTCTTCTATACTTAATTCTTCATAATGCTCTGTCGGCTGAACTATCCAAGGATCAGAGTCTAGTCTAACTGGACAAAAATCAGGCTCGAAAGAAGAAGATTTTTTTTTCCACAAACAAGCTGTTTTAACTTCATTAATAAAACTTTTTGTAGGTCCATAATTTTTAAGCCATTCAATACTTTTATTTAAAGTAAGGCCTGTGTCTGACAAATCATCAATTAATAGAACTTTTTTAAAATCTTTATCTGTCGCTAATGAGCTAATTTCTCTAGCAAACATAAGTTGGCCCTGCTTATCCTCCATACCTTTACCTGAGTAACTTTGAATCACAATATAAGCTATCGGAAGTTTTAAAATTCTCGACAAAATATCTATGATTGGAGCGGCACCTCTCATAATACCCACTAAAACTGTAGGTTTATAATTATTATGAATTTGAATTGCTAATTTTTCGACAATTTGAGTATATTCTTTGAAAGAAATAATTAATTTATCTGCCATGAATTCATTTATCATATTAAAAAAAATAAAAAAGATTAAAAAATAGCTATGAAGATATTTGATTGTTTCATGTACTTTGACGAAGAGATAGTTTTGGATGTAAGACTAAATACATTACATGAAAATGTTGATTATTTCGTAATAGTTGAAAGTAAATTCACCCATAAAGGTGAAAAAAGAAATCTGAAATTTAATTCTAAGAAATTTTCAAGATTTAAAGATAAAATAATTTATTTAGTATATGACAACCAGCCCTCTAAAGTAGAAAGAGTGAATGAAAATGACACAGAGGATGAAAAATCAACAAAATATATCTTTAATGCAATTCATAGGGAAAATGGGCAAAGAAATTTTATATTAGAGGGTCTTAAAAAAGCTGATGACGATGATTATATAATAATTTCTGATGTAGATGAAATTCCAAATTTAAAAGAGATTAATTTAAAAGATTTGAAAGATGAATTAATTTTTTTCAAACAAGAGATGTTTTACTATAAATTTAATCTTAAATTACCAAATCATAATTGGGTTGGAACTAGATGTTGTAAAAAAAAATACCTACAATCTCCTCAGTGGTTAAGAAATATAAAGGTCAGAAATTATCCCTTTTATAGAATTGATACTTTTTTTTCAAAAACTAGATATACAAATATTAAATTTATAAATAAAGGTGGATGGCATTTTACCAATATAAAATCTCCAGAAGAGATAAAACATAAACTCAAATCATATCTTCATCATAGAGAGTTTGAAATAAATCCTTTATCAATTGAAGAAATTGAAAAGTTAATTGAAAACAAAAAAGCTATTTATGATTTGACAATTGATAAGAGGGTTCAAAAAATAGGTGATGGTAATAAATTAGAAAAATATGATATGAATAAATTGCCAACCTATATAAATAATAATTTAGAAAAACTTAAAGATTGGATAGACTAATATGATAGGAAAATTATGAGAGGTTATTGGGTATGTATATATGAAAAAATTTATAATGCAGAAAAACTAAAGCAATATGCAATTAAAGCTAAGCCTGCAGTAGAAAAGTTCTCTGGAAAGTTTATAGTAAGAGGAGGAAAAAATAGAACTAATGAAGGAATAAAGTCTCCAAGAATAGTTGTGGTAGAATTTGCTGATTATAATTCTGCAGTTAAATGCTATGACTCTGCAGAGTATCAGGAAGCACATAATATTCTTAATGGCCATGTTATAAGACATCATCAGATAGTTGAGGGCGGTTAATACTGTATAGGTTCAGGATCAATACTTCTCCATAAATACCATGTGGCTACAGAACAATATGGTGAGAATCTTTTTTTAAGACCATTAACAAATTTTTCTGACGGCAAATATTTTTTTTTATAATTTTTAGAAATTGCTCTTAAAAGTCCAACATCCTGTACTGGCCAAATATTTGGTCTGTTATAAGTAAATAGTAAAATCATTTCTGCAGACCATCTTCCTATCTGCCTTAATTGTGAAAGATATAAAATAGCTTCTTCATCTGACATTTTAGGAATTAATTTAGGATTAAAAGTTTTATTCAAAGTTTGATTTGCTAGACTTTTGATTCCTTTAACTTTTTGTTTGCTCAACCCACACGATTTTAACTGAATAAATTTTAATTTATTTATGTTTTTGGCATTGATTTTATTCTTGCATTTTTTTTTAAATTTAAGAAATACTGAATTCGCAGCAGCAACACTAATTTGTTGACCAATTATACTTTTGCATAATGAGAAAAAAATATCTTTTCTTGTAGTGAGGATAGTTTCAGAGGGTCCTGAATACTTGTTAATTAGTAACTTCATAACCTTATCTTTTTTAGACAAAGACTTTTTTGCAGTATTCCAGTATTTGGGAACTTTACTCATGTCTTGTTGTGGAAGGAATTTTTTCTTTATGATATATTTCTCTTCTTAAGATAATCAGGGATGAAAATACTACAAGCAATGCTCCTAATAAAGTTTTAACAGTTGGAACCTCGTCCCAAATGAAATAACCAAAAATTATTCCAAATACTAAAGCTAGATATTTTAAAGGAGAAACAAGTGAAACTTCAGATAATTTAAACGACTGACCAAGCCATAAATTTGCAAAACCTCCTAAAAATCCTATCATGCATAATAATAATAAATCTTTCACATCAGGCATCACCCATCCAAAAGGAATAGTAAATAAGCTGGCTAAAGTGATAGCTAAGGAAAAATTTAAAGATATGAGCCATACAGGTTCAGTTGAAGATAGTTGTCTAATTGAAATAGCAACATAAGATAGTCCTAAACAAAAAATGATTGGATATATGTAATAAATATTTAACGATCCAAAGCCTGGTTCTGTTATTATAATTATTCCTATAAAACCTAAAAGAACAGCCAACCATCTATAAAAACCAACTTTTTCAGATAAAAAGAAAATTGAAAAAATTGTTGTAAATATTGGTGCAGCAAATGAAATACTGACCACTGTAGCTAATGGAAGATTTCTCAAGGCAATAAATATAGCAATCAAAGCTATTAATCCAAATAAACATCTTAAAAAATGTAAACCAGCTCTTTTGGTTTGATAAAAATTTTTAATTCTTTCTCTAGGCATTATAAAAAAATATAAAATTACACCAAAAAAACCTCTAAAAAACAATACTTGCCCTAAAGGGTAGTGCTCAGACCATTTAACAATTAAATCCATTACAGAAAATGCACATACGGACAGAAACATGTACAAAAATCCCAATTGATTTTTACTTAGCATATGAATAATTTGTAGATTAATTTTATTTATAATCAATGGAAATAGCAGTTTTAGCGCTTGGATGTTTTTGGGGGCCAGAAATTAAATTTAGCAAAATTGAAGGTATTATAAAAACAGAAGTTGGATATTGTGGGGGTGACAATCCAACCACAACTTATAAAGAAGTATGTACAGGAGTCACAAATCATGCAGAAGTCGTTAAACTTGATTTTGATGAAAAGATTATATCTTTCGAAAAAATTTTAAAAATTTTTTTTCAAATTCATGATCCAACTACTCTAAATTCTCAAGGACCAGATTTTGGCACACAGTACAGAAGTGAGATATTTTATCTAAATGATAATCAAAAAAAAGTAGCTGAGAAAGTTTTAAAAGATACTAATTTAAGGTTGTCAGGTAAAGTAGTTACAAAAATTTCATTATTAAAAAATTATTGCCCGGCTGAGGAATATCATCAAAAATATTTAGAAAAAAGGTAAAATGTCATTAGTTGAGACAGGCTGGTTAGAAGAAAATATAAGCAATGTAAAAATTATTGATTGTTCTTGGCATATGCCTCAAACAAAAAGAGATGGTTTTACTGAATATAAAATTAATCATATAACAGGGGCTATTTTTTTTGATTTAGATTTTAATTCAAAAAAAGATACTGAACTTCCTCACATGTTGGTCGAAATAAATGATTGGAAAGAAATAGTATCTAAAATGGGAATCAAAAATAATGATGAAATTATTATTTATGATAATTCAGATGTAGCGAGTGCATGTCGTTGTTGGTTTAATTTTATTTATTTTGGACATGACCCAAAGCTAGTCCATGTTCTAAATGGGGGGTTCGAAAAATGGATTATTGAAAATAGAAAAGTTACAACCCAATTACCAGCAATTGAAATATCTAATTACAATTGCCTTGAAAAAAATGAATTAGTCAAAAATAAAAATTTAGTTGACCAAAATATTGAAGTTCAGAAATTCAAGATAATTGATGCCAGAAGCAAAGAAAGATTTGAAGGAAAAGTTCCAGAACCTAGAAAAGGGTTAAGAAGTGGTAGTATAAAAAATTCTTTTTGTATACCATTTAATAAATGTTTAAATGAAAATAAAACATTTAAAAATAAAGAAGAACTTAAAAATATTTTTCAATCGTGTTTGGGAAATTATAATGAAAATAATATAGTTTTTTCATGTGGTTCGGGTGTTACTGCGTGTGTTTTGGCCCTAGCTTATTCTCTAATTAATGATAAATATCACCCCTGTATTTATGATGGCTCTTGGGCTGAATACGGAATGGTTTAAAATAAATTATGAAAAGATCTACAAAGATTATAACTATAGTAAGTGTTTTTTTTCTAGTAATTGCTTTAGTAATAACTGCAAGAACAATGGTGGGAAACCATTTTAAAAAAAAATTTAGTAAAAATCCTCCGCCTGGAATAATAGTTACTGAAGTAATTAATGAGGAATTTTCAGAAAAATTAGAAACATTTGGAACAGCAATCTCAAGTAAAAGTAAAACTTTTAAAATTAGAAAAGACCAAGTTTCTGGTGAATTAGAATTAAAAGAAAAAGTAAAAAAAGGTGATTTAATATTAGGTCTTACAAGTGAAAATATTACAGCACCCTTTAGTGGTGTACTTGGTTACACGGGATTAACTGAAGATATATTTGTTTCAGATAACATTTTTATTATAACTCTTGATGATAATTCCACTATTTACTCTGATATTAAAATTCCTGAAAGCTATGCACCATTTATTAAAAAAGGACTGCCTGTCGAAGCAAAAGTTTCAAGTTATAATAATAAAATTTTTAAAGGTAAAATAGATTTTATATCTAGTAGAATTAATGCAGATACAAGAAGTTTATTATCTAGAGTAAGTATTAATAACCAAGATTTAGAATTATTATCAGGATCACTACTTGAAATAACCGTTAAATTCAATTTAAGAAATGCCTTAAGTGTTCCAGATACAAGCATCATGATGGAAGGAGAAAAATCATATATTTATAAAGTCTCTGACAAAAATATTACCAATAAGACTGAGGTTAATATTGGTTCAAGAAATGATGGAAAAGTAGAAATTCTCTCAGGTCTAAATGAAGGAGATCAAATCGTCGCCGAAGGATTAAAAAAAGTTAGACCTAGAGGTAAAATCAAACCATTAAAAAATTAAATGTTTATCACAGAGCTAAGTATTAAAAGACCAGCCGTTTCTTGGGTAATGTCTTTAATTTTGATAATCTTTGGTTTATTTGTTTTTTGGAAATTGCCTGTAAGAGAATTGCCAGATGGAATTCAGCCACCTGTTGTACAAGTTCAAGTAAATTATAAATCTGCAGCAGCTTCAATAATAGATCAAGATGTCACACAAGTTATGGAAGATGTTATTGGTGGAGCTGAAGGAATAAAAAATATCGACTCAAAATCAGAAAATGGAAGAAGTACTATAAATATTGAGTTTGATACCAGTATTGATCTTGATAATGCAGCAAATGATATTAGAGAAAGAGTTTCTAGAGTAGTAGATAATTTACCATCAGAATCTGATCCTCCGCAAATTTTAAAAAGAGCAGCCGGATTTACCACAACAATGTGGTTATCACTTTCCTCTAAAACATGGAGTGATTTAGAACTTGGAGACTATGCAGAAAGATTTTTAATTGATCAATTCTCAAGTGTAAAAAACGTTGGTAGGATTTTAGTAGGTGGACTTAGGGAACTGAGTATTAGAGTTTGGATAGATCCAATTAAATTAGCTGCAAATGATTTGACAATTCAAGAAGTTGAGAATGCTTTAAGAGGAGAAAATATAAGACTTCCAGCGGGTACTTTAGAGGCTAATAACATAGACTTAACTTTAAACCTTGATAAATCCTATAATAATATTGAAACAATAAAACAATTGCCTATAAAAAAATCTGCTAACAAAATAATACTACTTTCAGATGTTGCTAATATAGAATTTGGGCCAGTTTCTGAAAAAACTTTATTCAAGGCTCAAACTAAAGATCAAATTAACCTAAAGACAGTTGGAATTGGTATTTATGCAAAAAGTGGAGCATCTACTGTTGAGCTCTCAAATGATATAAAAAAAAGGATAGTTCAAGTTAAAAAATCTTTACCCGATGGATTAGATCTTAGAGTTTCTTTTAATAGAGCAACTTATGTACAAGCTGCTATCAATGAAGTTTATAAAACATTAGTAATTGCTTTCATCTTAGTAGTAATAATTATTTATTTATTTTTAGGAAATCTTAAAGCAGTAATTGTACCCGCCATAGCGCTTCCTGTGAGTTTGATAGCATCTTTTTTAGGATTATATTTATTTGGTTTATCAATTAACATATTTGTGCTTTTAAGTTTTATACTTGCAATTGGAATAATTACTGATGACTCGGTAATCATGACTGATGCAATTTATAGAAGAATAGAAAATGGAGAAACTCCTTTAGTGGCAGCTTATAAAGGATCTAAGCAAATCTCATTCGCCATTATTGCTACTACTCTAATTCTAATTGCAGTATTTCTCCCTTTAATTTTTATAGAAGGAATTTCAGGAACTTTATTTAAAGAAACAGCAATTACGTTATCATTTTCAATTCTAGTTTCTTCCTTTGTTGCTCTTACTCTTTCCCCAATGCTAGCAAGTAAGTTCTTAACTAAAAAAACTACAAAAAATAATATAGTCAAAAAGTTTGAAAAATTATTTTTAAGCTTATCCTCTTTTTATAAAGAAACTCTTAATATTTTAATTAACAAAACCAAGATTGTAGGAATTTTTATAATCTTTATTGTTTTTGTCTCAGTATTTTTATTTAATTTTTCCAAAAAAGAATTGTTACCTATGGAAGATAGGGGTGTTTATCTTGTAATTGGTTTTACTGATGAAGGAAGATCCTTTGAGTATACACAAGAAAAAGCTCAAGAGGTTGAAAAAAGATTAATTCCTTTATTGCAAGCCGAAGATAGTCCTTATTCTAGATTTATAATGAGAGTGCCAGGATTTGGAAGTTCAGCAAACTCTTATAATAGTTTTATAATAATTGCTTTATTAGATAATTGGAAAAACAGAGAAAAAGATTCTCAAACTGTTATGAGAGAAGCAATTGGTAAAATTGTAACCTTACCTGAAGCTGTAGCGTTTCCAATTTCACCTCAATCAATAAGGGTTTCTAATTATAACAAACCAGTTCAAATGGTTATCTATGGAAATACATACGAAGAGTTAGAAGATATTCAAAACAAAGTAATTAAAAAAATAAGATCAAATAGAAATTTATCTAGAGTAGAATCTGACTATAATAGAAATAAACCAGAGGTGAAATTAGTTATAAATAAAAATAAAGCAAAAGATCTTGGTGTATCTGCTCAATCAATAGGAAAAACACTTGAAACTTTATACGGAGGAAAAAAGATAACTACTTTTAATCGCCAAGGAAGAGAGTATCCAATAATTGTTCAACAATATTTGTCTGACAGAAGAAATAAAGATGGAATATCAAAAATTTTTGTTAGATCAGAAACCTCAGGAAAACTTATTTCTCTTGCAAATTTAGTTAAGTTTAAAGAAGAAGGTTCAGCAAAAGAACTTGCAAGATATAACAGGCAAAGTGCTGTAACTATTTCTGCTAATATTAGCGAAAACTATACACTTACAGAAGCTATTTCATATTTAGAAAATCTCATGGCAGAAATAGCACCTAACAATCAAATAACCTGGAAGGGAAAATCTGAGGAAATAAAAGAGACTAGTAGTGAATTATTTATTATTTTTATTTTAGCTATATTAACAGCTTACTTGGTAATGGCTGCAACATTTAATTCATTCATTCATCCATTCATAATTATTTTAACTGTTCCGTTAGCTATATTTGGTGGTTTGGTGTTTATTCTTTTCTTAAATAGTTCAATTAATATTTTTTCACAAATTGCTTTAATAATTTTAATAGGTATATCAACCAAAAACAGTATTTTGATTGTCGACTATGCAAATCAAATCAGAACAACTGGGAAAAATATTGAGTCCGCTGTCAAGGAAGCATGTAATATAAGATTTAGACCAATCATGATGACATCCTTAAGCACTATGATAGCGATGTTACCACTTGTAATTGGAAATATTGGTCCAGGGGCAGGTGAAGGTTCAAGATTAGCTGTAGGTACAACAATCTTAGGAGGAATGATAATTTCAACATTCTTCACATTGTACGTTACTCCTTCAATGTATTTAGCTTTAGCAAAAAATACTAATAGGATAGATGCTGTAGATATTGAGCTCAATAAGCAACTGACTAAAAAATAATATATCTATTTTTATTAAAAGAATTACTGCACTTAGAGAATTGTTTTTTATAAATTTTAGATTGTTTTTCAACCTTTTTTGCTAAATTAATAACTTTTTTATTTTTTTTGTAATGTTTATAATTTCCCCACCCTTCGTGATAGGCAATATATTGTTTAAAAGCATCTTGAAGAGATATCTTTAAAATAGAATTTGTTTTATTTGTGTACCAGCCAATAAAATCTACACTATCTTTAAATCTAGCCCTTGTTGCAAGTTTATTGCCTGTTTCATTTTTATATTGCTCCCATGTTCCTTTTACAGCTTGAGAATATCCAAATGAACTGGAAGGACGTTTAAAAGGAATTACTTTAAATAATTTTTGTCTAGGTGGTTTTGCTAGCCAATCAAAATCTGACTCCATTTTTATTATTGCTAATTGAATATGTATTGGAGTACCCCATTTTTGCTCGACTTTTTTAGAATGCTTGTACCAAAGATATCGTTCATCAAAAATTTTGCAGCTGTTTGAAGTATTTTGAGGAACTGAGGAGCATGCAGAAATCAAAAATAAAAAAATAATTAAAAAAATTTTATTACCCATGATGCTCATCTATTGCGTTTTATAAAATTGTAAAGATAAAAAATTATAAAGATAATAAAAACTCCTAAAAAATTTCCTGTCAAATCTTTAAATTCAAAGCTTCTTTGTGGAATTAAGATGTGACATAACTCTAAAAAAATAGAAATAAAAAATAAATAGAGAAATAAAATTTTTACATCATTTTTATAATAAGATATTAGTCCTAAAAAAGATAAGACCAAAAAAGCATAAACATGATTTGATGAAAATATTGAAAAATCTGAAGTTATTTGGGGCTGTTTTTGTTTGTCCCCATATACTATCCAGCCAAAAATACTTCCTGGATAAAGGTATATTAAAATCAGTCCGATATTAAATATATGAAAGGTAGTTTTTGTGAATAAAAATATTTTTTTCATTTAACTAACAATTTTTTTTATATTAAATTAAGATTAATAAAAATGAGTTATTTAATTTTAATTAGGCATGGTCAAAGTACTTGGAATCTCGAAAACAGATTTACAGGTTGGGTTGATGTGGATTTGACAGAAAATGGAAAATTAGAGGCAAAAAAGGCCGGTGAATTAATTAAAACATCAAATATTCAAATTGATTATTATTACTCTTCACTTCAATTAAGGGCTAATCATACTCTTAAAATTATACAAAAAACACTAAATGATGAAAAAAATTTTGTTAAATCTTGGAAGCTTAACGAAAGACATTATGGGGGGCTTACAGGACTCAATAAAATTGAAATGAGTAAAAAACTTGGTGAAGAAAAAGTTCATCAATTTAGAAGGTCTTGGGATTTAAGACCAGATCCATTGGATAAAAATAGTGAATTCCATCCACTAAATATTAATACTTATAAAAGTATGTCTATAAAAGAAATTCCAGATACCGAGTCTTTAAAAGATACTTATGAAAGAGTTATAAATTTCTATAATTCAGATGTTAAAAACAAAATTAAAAGTGGTAACATATTAATTTCTGCACATGGTAATTCTATAAGAGCCTTATGCAAATATTTATTCAAGCTTGATGAAAAACAGATTTCTAAACTCGAAATACCAACTGGTAATCCATTACTCATAGAAATTGATGAAAATAAGAAAATTAATAATTGCAATTATTTAGATCAGGATAGGGCTAAAGATCTTTTAGTTTTTTGAAAATATCAAGATTAGTAGCATGATAAAATTTGAGTTTACTCTCAAACCCTATTAGACATTTTTGTTTTATTAGATCAGACCAAATTTTGGTTATAGAAAAATTAGTTATTTTTTTATTTTCAAAGATCGATTTATTTAATATTTGACATCCAGTAAAGATATATCTTTTATCATTTTTATTAATCAAGTTATTTTCTAGGTTGAAATCACCAAGCAAACTTTTATCAAAACTTAAATCCTTTTTAACTAGTAAAAGTATATTTCTTAAATTTTGGTTAAAATATAAATTGATCATGTGAGTAATTTCATTGGCATAATTGTTATTCCAAATTGTATCAGGATTAAATATCAAAAAATTATCATCGTCAGATTTATCAATTAAATTTAAAATGCCCCCTCCTGTATCTAAAATATTTTCTCCATCTTCTACAACTTTAATTTCAATATTATAATTATGGTTTCTAACAAATTCATTAATTTGTTCCTTAAGGTAAAAAGAATTAATTAAAACTTTTTTTATATTAAGCCTAACAATAAGATTTATACAATGATCTAAAAGAGTTAAATTCTTAATTATTAAAAGAGGTTTTGGAGTTTTTATTGTTATTGGATTTAATCTTTTACCAAATCCAGCACACAATATTAAAGCAGTATGTATTTTCATTTTTTATTTAATTTTTTTTAATAGTGCCAAGTAAATCATTTAGATTTTTAAATTTATCATTATTTTTAGACCTTAGTTTAATTAAATTCCATGCATTGGGAATTAATTTAAGGTATTTTTTCTTCTTATCTCTTACTGCTAATCTTTTAAATATTCCAATAATTTTCAAATTTCTCAATACAGAAATTATTTCAAAATCATTTTTAATATGTAGTTTGTTAATTTTTTTTTGAGATTTAAGGTAATAATTAAATAATTTTTTTTTTATATCATTAGAGGTTTTAAATCTTACATCATCAATTAAAGAGGCTAAATCATAAGCCTTATTTCCTATTAATGCATCCTGAGTATCTATCAAAGCAATCTTATTTTTAACCATCATTAAATTAGAGACATGAAAATCTCTATGAACAAAAGTAACATTTTTGTAATGAAGTTTTTTAATCAAATTTTTTACAACTTTGATAAACTTTTTTTTAAATATCAATTTTTTAGATTTGACTGAATATTGATCAACATACCAATCTGAAAAAAGTTTTGCCTCTTCAAGTAGAATTTTTGGATGATAATTAGGAATCTTATAATTTTTTTTTTTAAAATCTTTTATTTTTCTTTGTCGAATTAATTGGAGTTTATTCAATAGTCTAATTATTCGTTTAAAAATTATCAACTTGTTTGTTCTACTTTTTCTTAATAGGTTAAATATAGTCTGATCTCCAAAATCTTCTATCTCAATATAATTTTTTGAATAATTTTCACTTAACAATTTTGGTGCTAAAATATTATTTTTCAATAAAATTTGATTTATACAATCATAAATCAAAAGGTTAGATCTCTTATTTTTGTTTGCATAAACTATGATTGATGTTGACTCTTTTTTTTTATTCCTAAAAAAAGTTCTTAGTGATGCATCGCCCTTAAGTTTCTTTAAAGATTTACTAAGTTTCATTTAATTAGAAATTTTTATAAATCTATTTTGATACTCATTTTCATATTCAAAATATAACTTAGTTACTAGATTAGGTTCTTTTCTTATTATTTGTGGCCATTCAATTAATAAAATTGCTTTATCATTTTCGTCAAATATATTCAAATCCTCTAATTCATCTTCTGATTTAAGTCTATATAGATCATAATGTTTAATTGATAAGCCATTTATATAATACTCATTCATTATATTAAATGTTGGGCTTGTTATCTCGGTTAGTTTTTTTTTAAATCTAAGCTGTATATTATTTATTAAAAATTTAACAAAAGTTGTTTTTCCAACTCCCATTTCTCCATATAAAAAAAAAATATCTCCTTGCTTTAATTTAGAACTCAAATTATTTGCAAATTCTCCTAATTTTTTTTCGGAAGATATATTGATTTTACTACCTTTAGTAGCGGTATGCATTCGGTTTAAAAGGACCTTCAACTCCAACACTTATGTAGTCCGCTTGTTCTTTTGATAATTTAGTTAATTTCGCACCTACTTTTTTCAAATGTAGCATTGCAACTTTTTCATCTAAATGTTTTGGTAGTACATAAACCTTATTTTCATAATTTTTATGATTTTTCCATAATTCTATTTGAGCAATCACTTGATTTGTAAATGAAGCACTCATTACAAAACTCGGATGCCCAGTAGCACACCCTAAGTTAACTAATCTACCTTCTGCTAATAATATAATTCTTTTACCATCAGGTAATTCAATTTCATGAACTTGGGGTTTTACTTCTGACCATTTATAATTTCTTAATGCCTCAACTTGAATTTCATTATCAAAATGACCAATATTGCAAAGAATTGCTCTATCTTTCATGTTTCTCATATGATCGGCCGTTACAATATCTTTATTACCAGTGGCAGTAACTACAATATCTGCCTTATCAATAGCCTCGTCCATCAATACAACTTCATAACCCTCCATAGAAGCTTGTAACGCGCAAATTGGGTCAGCTTCTGTAACTAATACCCTTGCTCCACTTTGTCTTAATGATGCGGCACTTCCCTTACCTACATCTCCAAAACCTGCAACAATTGCAACTTTTCCTGACATCATTACATCTGTCGCTCTTCTTATTCCATCAACTAAACTTTCTCTACATCCATATAAATTATCAAATTTTGATTTTGTAACTGAGTCATTTACATTAATTGCTGGAACCATTAATGTATTATTTTGTTCCATTTTATTTAATGCCTTTATTCCTGTTGTTGTTTCCTCTGAAACTCCTTTAACATCTTTAAGTAATTCTTTATAATCAGTATGCATCATTGCGGTTAAATCACCACCATCATCCAATAACATGTTTGGTTTCCAATCTTTTTTTCCTTCAATTGTTTGTTTAATACACCAAACATACTCCTCTTCTGACTCACCTTTCCAGGCATAAACTGGTACTCCTGCCTTTGCAATTGCTGCGGCTGCATGGTCTTGAGTAGAAAAAATATTACAAGAAGACCATCTAACGTCTGCTCCAAGATAAACTAATGTTTCTATTAATACAGCTGTTTGAATTGTCATGTGAAGACAACCAATAATTTTTGCTCCCTTTAGAGGTTTTTTTGCTCCATACTCATCTCTTAATGCCATCAATCCAGGCATTTCACTTTCAGCAATTGAAATTTCTTTTCTTCCAAATTCTGCTTGAGAAATATCTTTTACTTTGAAATCATCCATGGCGAGTTTTCTAGCAATTATATTTTATTTAATCAATAAGTCTTTGTGGTTTAGGAAAAATTATTTCTAAATTTGCACCACTTTTGTCTATCCTATTTGATGCAGTTATAGTTGCTTTGTGAAGTTCAACTAGATTTTTAACAATATTCAACCCTAGACCTGAATGCTGTCCAAATTTATCAGGCCTATTGCTATAAAATCTTTTAAAAATTTTTGCTGTATCTCTTTCCTTAAATCCTGGACCTTCATCAATAATATTAACAACAACTTGATTATTAGAATTTTTTGTTACTTTAACCTCGATATTATGATTATTAATACTAAATGAAATTGCGTTATCTAATAAGTTAGCAACTATTTGTTCTATTCTATTCTCAATTCCATTAATAATATAACTTTTTTTACCATCATTATTATATGAGATCTTGATACCGCTTTTGGCCTGATAAATACTATTATAATCATCGACAACAGACTGAATTATTGGAATTAAATCTATCTTTCTAAATTTCTCCTTACTAAGAGCTACCTCATCTTTTAATATTTGTGAATAATCAGTAATCAATCTTTCAATTCTTTGAACATCATGGCTTAAAATATTTATTAGTTTAATTCTTTCATCTGCCTCTTTTGTATCATTTAGAATTTCTGATGCACTTTTAAGAGATGCCAAAGGATTTCTAATTTCATGAACAAGGTCAGTAGAAAAATTTTCAGCATGTGAAATTCTTTTTTGTAGATCCAAAGTCATATCATCAAGGGATTTTGATAATAATCCTAATTCATCGTTTCTTACTTTAAGATTATCAATATTAATTTTTTTATGGTCTTTGTTTTTAATCATATTGGTATAATTTACTAAATTTTGAATAGGTTTTAAAAAATATCGATTAAGTACAAAAGAAAATATTAATATTACAATTCCAACAGCAAAAGCAGTTCTAATAATGAAAGTTTTTCTTTCATCAATCGCTGCTCTTACATCATTTGCATTTTCAATAATTGCAATATAGCCAATATTTTTATCCTCTCTAAAAACATTTCTGATAGTAGTTAATTTAAAATTGTTAAACTCTTCTTGAGTAAATGTGAATGGAATTCCATTTTTGTTTGAGGCTACATAATTGAAAAGAATATCTTTAAGAGATACAAGATTTTTGTTACCTATATTGATATTTTTTTCCTCTGTGATCTCTTTTGTTTTTTTTTCACTCAAAATTTCTAACTCAATTATATCTAATCTTGATGAAAATGATCTTGGATCAAGGTCAAGTGTATCTGTATCGCCAATTAAATCTAAGTTATTATTAAAAAAAATTACTCTATCCAGGCTTTGAAAAATAAATCTTGTAGAAAACAAAAATCTTCTAATATCCTCTTCATTAAATTTAATTTCCAATCTATTTAAATTTTCAATTGTATTATCAATTATATTAATATGATTAGATGATTTTTTTTTAATTAAATTTGGTTGAATGTTTTTAAGATATAAAAAAGTAAATAAACTAATAATTGTAAAAAAAATTAAATTAATGAATAAGAATTTTTTTAAAATGGATAAATTTTTTAAGAGATAACTAAACATTAACTAACATTCCACCTATATCCACTTCCATACCTAGTTTCTATAGCTGAAAAATCAGGATCAACTTTTTTAAATTTTTTTCTTATTCTTTTAACGTGACTATCAATCGTTCTATCTTCAATATCAGTATCTTCCCTATAAGCAATATCCATTAGCTGAGCTCTTTCTTTGATAATACCTGGTCTTTTAGCTAACTCTTTAACTATTAAAAACTCAGTAGTTGTAAGCTTGTCTGGTAATTGTTTATTATTCCATTCACATTCTAATTGAGATGGATCTAGTTTTAATTTACCATGTGAAATAATACTTTTGTTTTCCTCAATACTATTATCTACATCCTTTTTTCTTAATTGAACTCTAATTCTTTCAACTAATACTTTAATTGAAAACCCTCCTGATTTTTTAATAAAATCATCTGCACCAAGTTTAAGTCCTAGTAATTCATCTACTTCATCATCTTTTGAGGTAAGGAATATTACAGGCATAGAGGTTTTTTTCCTCAATTTTTTTAATAATTCTTCACCATCCATTTTTGGCATTTTAATATCTATCACTGCAAGATCAGGTGGTGTTCTACTTAATCCTATTAATGCACTTTCTCCATCAATATACGTTTGAACTTTGAAACCTTCTTTTTCTAAGGCTATACTTAAACTTGTAAGAATATTTCTATCATCGTCTACTAGAGCAATAGTTTGTTTATGCATGAGTTAGTTTAAAAGTACTAAATTGTTCTAATTTGGGCAATTAATTTAATTAATGAAGTGAACCCCAATTTTCTCCACTATTGATATCAACTGTTAGTGGGGTAGAAAAAGAATGGTAGTCACTTTTGGTTACACTACTCATTTCTTGTTTTATGAGCTTAACCATTACTTTTTCATCATTCTTAGGAACTTCAAATATTAATTCATCATGAATCTGTAACAAAATTTTGGATTTTATGTTTTTTTTATCTATCAATTTTTTGTTTAATCTAATCATGGCTAAACGCATAATTTCAGCTGCAGATCCTTGTATTGGTGCATTTATTGCAGCTCGCTCTTGAAAATTTCTAATATTAAAATTTTTATCATTAATACCGTTAAAATGTGATCTTCTTCCAAAAATATTATTTACATATCCACTTTTTCTACAAAATTTGATTGTATTATCCATATAAAATTTTATTTCAGGGAATTTAGCAAAATATGCATTTAAAAATTCTTCTGCCTCATAATTAGAAACATTAATCTGTTTTGCTAGTCCATATTGAGAGATACCATAAATAATTCCAAAATTAATAGCTTTAGCTTTTCTTCTATGTTCTTGATCAACTTTATTAATATCAATATTAAATATTTGACTAGCTGTTAAGGAGTGAATATCCTCATTATTTTTAAAAGCTCTTTTGAGTTCTTTAACATCGGCAAGGTCTGCTAAAATTCGCATTTCTATTTGGTTATAATCCGCAGAAATTAATAAATGATCCTTTTTTGCAGTAAATGCTTTCCTAATATCCTTTCCATCCTCTGATTTTATTGGAATGTTTTGTAAATTAGGATCACTTGATGCCAGTCTACCAGTAGTTGTTGCAGCTAATAAAAAAGAAGTATGAACTCTTTTAGTTTTTTGATTTATGTGCTCAGGTAATGAGTCTGAATAAGTATTTTTTAATTTTGAAACTTGCCTCCAATCTAAAACCAGTTTTGGAAATCTATGCCCCTTAAACGCTAAATCCTCTAAAACACTTGCACTAGTAGCAAAACTTCCTTTTTTTGTTTTTTTAAGTCCTGCAATTTTAAGATCATTATAAATTATCTCACCCAGTTGTTTGGGTGATGCAATATTAAACTCTTTTTTAGAAATTTTAAAAACTTCCTTTTCTAAATTTTTAATTTTTTTTTCAAATTTTAAAGAAAGTGTTTTTAAAAATTTACTATCTACTTCAATTCCTTCCATTTCCATAAAAGCTAAAATTTCGATTAATGGTTTTTCAAATATTTCATAAATATTAATCATTTTTTCTAACTTTAGACTTTTTATAAATTTTTTATATAACCTGAAGGTTATGTCTGCATCCTCAGCTGCATAATCTTTTGCTTTAGAAATTTCTACTTCACTAAAATTAATCTCTTTTTTTCCAGTGCCCACTATCTCTTTGAAAGAAATTGTTTTATGTCCTAAGTGAATTTCAGACAGTGTATCCATGTTGTGTCTATTTTTTCCTGCATCCAACACATATGACATCAACATTGTATCTTCCATAGATGAAATAGTTATTCCTTGTTTAAACAATACTATAAAATCAAATTTTATATTCTGACCAATTTTTTTTATACTTGGATCTTCCAATAAAGGTTTTATTTTTTTTATAACAGCATCTTTATTAATACATTTTGCAGATTTATGACCAATCGGTATATAACAAGCTTTCCCAATTTTTGAACAAAGTGAAATACCAACTAAATTAGCCTGATGAGGATCCAGGGAGTTTGTCTCTGTATCCACAGCGACTTCTCCTGTTTCTTCAGCCTCTTTAATCCATTCATCTATTTTATCAACATCTGTAATTAAATGATAATTTTTATTATTAATTGGTTTCTGTTTTTCTAATACTTTTGTTCCATCTGTAACACTTGATAATTTAGGTTCACCATATGTAGAAATGGCTGAACTTAATAATCTATTAAACTCCATCTCTCTCAGAAATTTATATAACTTATCTTTGTTAATCTCTTTAAGGATCAAATCACTTAATTCTATTTTAATCGGAGAGTCTTTTTTTAAAGTAACAAGTTGTTTGCTAATTAGGGCCTTATCTTTATTTTCTATAAGTGTTTCTCTTCTTTTGTTTTGTTTTATTTCATGCGCAGATTTTAAAAGTTTTTCCAAAGTTCCATATTGATTAATTAATTCAGCTGCAGTTTTTACTCCAATACCAGGGACACCTGGAATATTATCACTACTATCACCAGCAAGAGACTGAACATCAATTACTTTTGAGGCATCAACACCAAATTTGTTCTTTATATCATCCTCTGAAATAAATTTATTTTTCATTGGATCAAAAATACGAACTCCTTTTTTATATAGTTGCATTAAATCTTTGTCTGATGAAACTATAGTAACTTTTGCACCTATTTTAAGTATTCTTTCAACATAAGTTGCTATTAAGTCATCTGCCTCATAGTTTGGAAGATCAACTGAAGGTAAATTAAAAGCAGTTACAGATTTTCTAATATATTCAAATTGAGGAGCTAAATCATCAGGAGCTTCTGACCTATTAGCTTTATAATCACTATATATTTCATTTCTAAATGTCTTTCTGGCTGAATCAAAAATTACTGCAAAATGAGTCGGTTTTTGTAAATTTTGATTTGATTTTGAATCTTCCAAAAGTTTGAAAAGCATACTACAAAATCCACTAACAGCACCTGTTGGAAGTCCATCACTCTTTCTAGTTAATGGTGGTAAGGCATAATAAGCTCTAAAGATATACCCAGATCCATCAATTAAATAAAAATGATCAGTTTTTTTAATTTTATCCATTATAATATTAAATATTACAATGGTAATAAAATCTGTATATAAAAAAATACAAGTTACTTAATGAAAATTATTTATAACTAGATAATTAATAAAAATAAGAGTAATATAAGAATATGGAACTATCAAAAAATATTTCCCAAACAGTAATAATAAAATCTTTATTTGCCATAATACTTGGCTCAATAGCTTTAACAATATCAGCAAAAATTAAAATTCCCTTTTACCCAGTGCCAATGACCATGCAAACTTTTGTGGTCTTATTTTTAGGATTAAGTTTAGGTTATAAAATTGGACTAGCTAGTGTAAGCTTGTATTTGCTTGAGGGAATAATGGGCCTACCTGTTTTCTCAAATTCTCCTGAAAAAGGTGTTGGATTAATTTACTTTACTGGTCCAACAATGGGATACTTAATTGGTTTTTTAACTGCTGCTTTTTTAGCTTCAAAAATAAATAGTAAAGATAATTTTTTATTTATTTTATTGAAGTTAATTCTTGCAACTTCTACAATTTATATTTTGGGATTATTTTGGCTTGGAACACTTATTGGATGGGATAAACCGATTTTCGAGTTAGGTGCAAAACCTTTTTTATTAGCTGAAATATTTAAAATATTTATTTTAGCTTTATTATCAAAAAAAATTATAAAAATTAGAAGTTTTATCTAGGAGACCTTTTGGATAAAATTCTTTGAAGAGTTCTTCTGTGCATTTTAAGTCTTCTAGCAGTTTCTGATACATTTCTATTACATAATTCAAAAACTCTATGTATATGCTCCCACTTTACTCTATCAGCAGACATTGGATTTTCTGGTGGGACAGCTTTTTTATTTGGGTCAGCTAATAACGCTTTTTCAACATCCTCAGCATCAGCGGGTTTAGCTAAATAATCAATCGCTCCTTCTTTAATTGCTGCAACAGCTGTAGGAATATTTCCATAACCTGTTAGCATAATTATCCTACTTGAAGAATTTGACATTTGAATTTCTTTTACAACCTCTAAACCATTTCCATCATTTAATCTTAGGTCAACTACTGCAAATCCTGGTTTTTTAAGCTTTACAGTATCAATTCCTTTTTTTACACTTTCAGCTTGTAAAACTTCAAAACCCTTTTTTTCCATTGCTCTAGACAAACGTTCTCGAAAAGGATCATCATCATCCACTATAAGCAAGGATTTATTGTCAAAATCACTTAAGTTTTGAAGGGTCGCCTCATTTTTCATGATACATATATGGAGATAAATTTTAAAAATTCAATAGGCAATTATTTGCTTTACATCTATTTATTATTCGCGTAACTCCACGTTTTATTAAAGGTTTTAAAGCTTTTTAAAACTTTTTTTTTGTTAAATTTTTTTTGGAGGCATTAATAATGCAAAAATTTAAGTCAGTTGAAGATTTAATAAATCAACTGAAACCAGAAAAACCTGTTTATTGTATCAGAAAACATTCTGTTACAAAGGCATCAAAATTTTTTCAGAAAAACTTTCCTGGAGATGTTTTGTATGCAGTTAAAACAAACCCTCACCCACAAATAATAAAAACATTAATTGAAAGTGGTATTGAACAATTTGATGTGGCTTCAATTGAAGAAATTGAACAAATAAGAAAATTTTCAACTACTGCAAAATGCTCATATATGCATACAGTTAAAAGTCCGGAAAATATAAAAGAAGCATATTTCAAATATGGTATTAAAACTTTTTCATTAGATACTAAGGAAGAGTTGATAAAAATTATAAAAAATACAAATAATGCAAAAGATTTGGAATTATTTTTAAGAATTGCCGTTTCAAATGAACATGCAGAAATAGATTTATCAAAAAAATTTGGAGCATTGATTGTGGAATCTTCAGGCTTACTAAGATTAACAAAACAGTATGCAAAAAAAATTGGCTTAAGTTTTCATGTAGGATCCCAGTGCATGCATCCCATTTCATATTCTAAAGGAATTGTAGAAATAGGAAATATTGTAAAAAAAACAAAAATAGTTCCAGACTATATAAATGTTGGTGGTGGTTTTCCAACTATTTATCCAGATTTAATACCTCAAAATTTAATTGAATATTTTAATGAAATTAAAAAAAGTTTAAAAAATTTAAAATTTCAAAAAATGCCAAAAATTATTTGTGAACCAGGAAGAGCATTGGTGGCTGAAAGTGGTTCTACAATTGTTAGAGTAAATTTAAGAAAAAAACAAAAATTATATATAAATGATGGAACCTATGGAACTCTGTTTGATGCGGGGACTCCGAACATTGTTTTTCCTGCTAAAATGATTAAAGAAGCTTCAAATAAAATAATATCAAAAAAATTAACAGCATTTGATTTTTTTGGTCCAACGTGTGACAGTATGGATTACATGAAGGGTCCATTTTTACTTCCAAACAATATAAAAGAAAATGATTATATTGAGCTTGGTCAACTTGGTGCCTATGGGTTAACTTTTAGAACTAAATTTAATGGATTTTATTCTGATGAGATTTATGAAGTTGAAGATGATCCAATATTAAGTTTATATAATAAAGATATTAATAAAGCTTCTCTTGTTGCTTGATGTCAGACAATAAAAATCTTGGTCATAATAGTAAAAAAGATTTTCTTAAAAATCCTGTAGAGCATATCGACATCACATCGTTTGATTCTAGAAAAATAATTTCTTCAATGGAGAAAATGTCTTTTGTTTCAAGAGAAACTGCAAATGCATCCAAAATTTACAATGAAATGTTAAAAGATAAAAATTGTACAATATTTTTAACATTAGCTGGTTCTACGTCTGCAGCAGGATGTATGAATATTTACAAAGATTTAGTTAAATACAATATGGTAGATGCAATTATAGCAACTGGTGCTTCAATAGTTGATATGGATTTTTTTGAAGCTCTTGGATTTAAACATTATCAAGGATCTCAATTTCAAAATGATACAGAATTAAGAAACAATTATATTGATAGAATATATGATACTTACATTGACGAGGAAGAGTTGCAAATGTGTGATAAAATCATTTGTGATATAGCAGATACGCTAGAGCCAAAAAGTTATACTTCTCGAGAATTTATTTATCAAATGGGTGAATACTTAAAACAAAATTCAAAAAAGAAAGAGTCATTAATTGAAACTGCATATCACAATAATGTTCCTATTTTTTGTCCTGCTTTTACAGATTCAAGTGCAGGATTTGGTCTTGTTATGCACCAAGAAAAAAATCCAAAAAAACATATTACTATAGACTCTGTAAGAGAATTTAGAGAACTTACAGAAATTAAAATTCAATCTAAAGGATCAGGGCTTTTTATGATAGGTGGAGGAGTTCCAAAGAATTTTATTCAAGATACAGTAATCTGTGCTGAACTTTTAGGTAAAGAAGTTGATATGCATAAATATGCCATACAAATCACTGTTGCAGATAGTAGGGATGGAGCTTGTAGCAGTTCAACTTTAAAAGAAGCAAGCTCATGGGGTAAGGTTGATATTACCAAAGAACAAATGGTTTTTGCAGAGGCAACAAGTGTTCTTCCATTAATAGCAAGTGACGCTTATCATAAAGGTGAATGGAAAAATAGAGATAGAAAAAACTTTACAAAAATTTTTAAATAAAATTGAAATATCTTTCTAATAAAAACGGTTTTCTAGGAATTGACAATAAGTTCAATTTCAAAGAGAAAGTTGTAGTGGTTCCGTTTGGTTTAGAAAAAACTGTTAGTTATGGTGGTGGAACAAAAGATGGGCCAAAAGAAATAATCAAAGCTTCACACCAAGTGGAACTCTATGATGAAGAATTAAATTGTGAACCTTATAAGAAGATAGGAATTAAAACTTTAAAACCATTTAAAATCGATAAAAAAATTAACAAAGCATTAAACAAAATGTCTAAAATTAACCAAGAAATTTTAGACAAAAAACTTTTTCCAATGACTTTTGGTGGAGAACATTCAATTACTCCTGGGTGTATCGTTCCATTTACTAAAAAATTCAAAAATATTTGTCTTTTACATTTTGATGCTCACGCTGACTTACGTGAAAGTTATAATGGAGAAAAATTTTCACATGCATCAGCAATAAAAAGATGCTTGGATTATCCTAATGTTTCTGTGATTTCATTTGGAATAAGAAATATTTCAAAAAGTGAAATTTCTTTTCTCAAGAAAAATTCAGATAGAATTCATATATTCTGGGCAAAAGATAAAAGTAGATGGAATTTAAATAATTTTAAAAAATTAATAAGAAATAAGATAGTTTATTTAACTTTTGATGTTGATGGACTAGACTCAAGTATTATGCCAGCAACTGGAACTCCTGAACCTGGTGGATTGTTATGGGATGAAACTTTAGATATTCTAAAAATTGCAGCAAAAAATTCTAAAATTGTTGGTGCTGATATAAATGAACTAGCACCTATAAAAGGCTTTAATTCATATAACTTTCTAGTTGCTAAATTAGCTTATAAAATTTTATCCTATAAATTTTTATATTAAACTTTGACTGGTTTAATGGTCCCAAGGAGTAATCTAAAGGGAATTAGCATTATTAAAGCTACAAATATTTTAACTGCTAAATCACCTAGAGACAGCGTAAACCAAGGTATCCCTGTAGCATAAAAAGATATTGAAAAGAATAAAAAAGTATCAACGGTAGAGCCAAAAAATGATGAAGTTAAAGGTGCTACAAACCATTTTTTTTGTCTCAATTTATCAAAAATTTGTACATCTAATAATTGAGCGACTAAGAAAGCAGTTCCAGATCCAATTGCAATTCTCACTGAAATTAAATCAGCAAAATTAGTTGAAAATAAAAGAGTAAAGCTAATACCTATTATAAATCCAATATAGACAATTTTTCTTGCGATAATCTTTCCGTAAGACCTGTTTGCTAGATCAGTAATTAGAAATGCAATCGGATAACTTAAAGCACCATAAGTAAGTATTTTGTCAAGCCCATAATATTTTATTGGAAATTGAACTAAATAATTTGAAAATAAAACAACTACTCCCATCAAAAGTGAGAGAAGTAAAAATAATTTATTCATTATGCTGATTTTGCTACAGATTTTTTCTTAAATGGAGATTTAATTAAAATTCCCTTTTTTAATTTTTTAAGTCTTGGTGAAAGGTTTTGGTTTTTTACTACTTTTAAATACTCATCGAAACTACCTTTTTTATCTACAGACCTTAATCCCGCATTACTTACGGTTAACTTTAGACTTCTTTTCATTAACTCGCTTGTGAACTTTACTTTTTTAAGATTAGGTAAAAATCTTCTTTTAGTCTTATTGTTAGCATGACTAACATTATGACCTTTCATAGGAATTTTACCAGTGAGTTCACATTTTTTTGACATCGTAGCTCGACTATATAAGGGGTGATAAGGTTCGCGTCAAGTGATAGAATTATTATTTAGATTTATTTCCAACAATTTCAGTAAAATTTTTGACCCCTTCTTGTGTCAATATTTTACGTAGATCATTTTTAATGATGTTAACAATATTAGGCCCTTTATAAACCATTCCAGTGTAAAGCTGAATATAATCTGCTCCAGCTAAAAATTTATTATAAGCACTAAAACCAGAATCTACACCACCAACTCCTATAATTTTGATTTTATTTTTTAAATTTTTATAAAATTTATTAATTAATAAATTTGACTTAACTTCTATAGGTTTGCCAGATAATCCACCTTTTTGATGTTTTTGAATATCCTTTAAATTTTCTCTTGTCACATTAGAAGTATTTGAAATTATGACAGCTTCTACCTCATTATTAATTAATACTTCTGAAATTTTTTTTATTTCATTATCATTTATATCTGGAGCAATCTTTACAACAATAGGTATTTTTGAATTAAGATCTATTTTTTCTTTATTTATTTCTTTCAACAATTCATCCAACCGCGTTTGGTCATGAAAGTTTCTTAAATTTTCAGTATTTGGTGAAGAAATATTAATTGTGATATAATCAGCAAATTCATGAAAGACTCTCAGTCCTGATAAGTAATCCTCTAATCTATTTTCAGTATCTTTATTAGGGCCAATATTAATACCTAGAATTCCATTTTTTGAATTTCTTTTAATTCTATCTAAAATATTTTGTGCTCCATGATTATTAAATCCTAATCGATTTATTAATGCTTCATCATCCACTAATCTAAATACTCTAGGTTTAGAGTTACCATATTGACTTAGGGGAGTGATGGTGCCAACTTCTACAAATCCAAAACCTAATTTAAAAAGCTGATTATAAACCTCTGCATTTTTGTCAAAACCTGCTGCCATCCCAATTGGGTTTTTTAAATTTTTATTAAATATTTTTGTTTTTAATAAATTGTCATTTTCTTCGTCTTTAAAAAGATTAGGTACAAAATTAAATTTTAGAGATTTAATAGCTAAAGTATGTGCTTTTTCTGGATCTAATTTAAAAATTAATGATCTTAAGTTTGAAAACATTATTTAATCTTTTTCATTATAAGCTCTTTAGTTTCATTAACACCAAAAAAACTTATAAAAAATCCCATACGAGGTCCATTCTCATCACCAAAAATAACTTGATAAATCAATTTAAACCAATCTCTTAAATTTTCTGAATAACCATTTTCTTTACCAGTAGAATATATCAATGTTTGAATATCCTCTGGAGACATTTGGTCATTACATTTTTCAAGTGTTTTTATTAGAGCCTCTAAAGCTAACTTTTCATCTTTATCTGGTGATTTATAATTTTTTTGTGATTTTATTACATCATTAAAATATTTAATCGCGAATCCTACAAGCCCATCAAATATTGGATAATCTTTTTCATGAATATTTGGTTTATACTTTTTAACAAACTTCCACAAAAGATCTTTTGAGTCTGCATTGCTAGTTTCTACAAGGTTTAACAACATAGAAAATGACATAATAGAATTTTCTGCAGGAATCTGTCCATTATGGACATGCCATACTGGATTCATTAAGATTTGTAACTCATCTTGTTTTTTTGCTTTTTCTATAAGGTCTAAATACTCATCGACTGCTTTTGGAACTATTTCTTTATAAAGTTTTTTTGCTCTTTTTGGATTTTGATACATGTATAGGGATAGACTTTCAGGAGAAGCATACTCGAGCCATTGATCAATTGTAATTCCATTTCCTTTGGATTTTGAAATTTTTTCTCCCTTTTCATCTAAAAACAATTCATAAGCAAATCCTGAAGGATTATTCTTGCCAATTAATTTTATAATTTTTGTCGATAAAATTGCACTTTCAATAAGATCTTTTCCATACATTTCAAAATCAATATCTAGTGCATACCATCTCATTGCCCAATCAACTTTCCATTGAAGCTTACAATTTCCATTCAAAATACTTTTTTCTAAATTTTTTCCTTTATTATCAAAAATTATCTTTGAATTATTTTTATCAATTTCAATTACTGGTATCTCTAATACATGTCCACTTTCTGGGCAGACAGGTAAAAATGGGCTGTAAGTTTTTTGTCTATCTTTACCAAGTGTTGGTAAAATTATATTCATTATTCCATCATAATTTTCTAAAATAAGCTGAAGTGTTGTGTTAAAAAATCCTGATTTATACAATGAGGTTGAGCTTTTAAATGCATAATTAAAGTTAAAATTATCCAAAAAATTTTTGAGCATTTCATTATTGTGTTCTCCAAAGCTCTTAAATTTTCCAAATGGGTCTGGAACTTCTGTTAAAGGTTTATGTAAATTTTCTTCTAGTAATTTTTGATTTGGTACATTATCAGGAACTTTTCTAAGTCCATCCATGTCATCAGAAAAAGTAATAATTTCTGTAGGAAGATCTGTGAATTGCTTCAAAGCATTTACTATCATGGAAGTTCTAGCAACTTCTCCAAAAGTTCCTATATGAGGTAAACCACTAGGGCCATATCCAGTTTGAAGTGTTATTTTACCTTTTTTTTCAATAAAAGTTTTTCTTTCACGGAGCATTTTTTTTGCTTCAACAAATGGCCAAGCATTGGTTTTATCTAAATTCTCTTTTTTTATCATGAATTACACTTTAAAATTATTATTATAGTGAATTAACTAATTCTTATAGAGTTGAAATTTATTTACCATAAAATAATGTTCTTTCAAAATGTCAAATTATAAAACTGTTTTTTTTACACTTGGAATTTTACAAATGATACTTGGGGTATTTATGTTTATTCCAATAATTCTTCAATTTGTCTATTCTGAAATAGACTCATCTTTTTTTGGTGCTTCAATTGTAACAATTATTTTTGGTACTTTATTTTTTTTATCTAATCTAGATCACGATAAACAGCTAACACTGCAGCAAGCATTTCTTCTTACTGCCTTATCGTGGTTAAGTATTGCGATATTTGGGTCTTTGCCGTTCATTTTTTCTGATTTAAATTTCTCTTTCACGAATGCATTTTTTGAGAGTATGTCTGGAATTACAACCACAGGATCTACAATTATTTCAAATTTAAATGAAATGCCAAAAAGTATTTTGCTATGGCGAGCGATTCTTCAATGGTTAGGGGGTATCGGAATAATTATTATGGCAATAACATTAATGCCAATAATGAATGTCGGCGGAATGCAATTATTTAAGATTTCAAACAGTGACTCGTCAGAAAAAATATTACCCAAATCAAAAGAAATAGCACTTCGTTTAATTTATATTTACACATCCTTAACTTTACTTTGTGGACTGACTTATAAAATTTTTGGTATGAGCTATTTTGATAGTTTAACTCACTCCATGACAACGATAGCAACAGGGGGATTTTCGAATTATAACGAGTCAATTGGTTTTTTTAATAGCGTTTCGATTGAAATATCAGCAATGATTTTTATTATTTTGGGAAGCTTGCCATTTATCGCATACATCAAATTTATTAGTGGAAATAAAAAAATACTGTTTGATGATGCTCAAATAAGATCTTTCTTTAAAATAATTATCTTTAGTGTCGCTATTTTAACAATTTATTTAGCAATAAGTAATTCAGCAGAATTAAATTTGAGATCAATATTCTTCAACATAATTTCGATATTAACAGGTACAGGCTATGTAAATGCTGAATTTGATACTTGGGGAAGTTTTACATTAATTTTATTTTTAGGATTAATGTTTATTGGTGGTTGTGCTGGATCAACGACTTGTGGAGTTAAAATATTTAGAATTCAAATATTATATTTGTTTATTTCAAATCAACTTAAAAAAATTATTTATCCAAAGGGTGTTTTTGTTTTAAAATACGATCAAAATCCGATTGATAATAAATTTATATCTTCAGTTATTTCATTCATTTATATGTATTTAGTTATTTTTTTTGTTTTAACTGCTTTATTATCTTTAACTGGCCTCGATTTTGTAACATCTATTTCAGGTGCAGCTACTTCAATTTCTAATGTGGGCCCTGGACTAGGCTCAATTATTGGTCCTAATGGAGATTTTTCATCTCTTCCTAATATTTCAAAATGGATTCTAACTTTAGGAATGATATTAGGAAGACTTGAATTATTCGCAATACTTGTATTATTCTTACCTTCTTTTTGGAGAAATTAAATATGATCGAAATTAAAAAACAATCTTTGTCTGAAACCTTCTCAATATATTTTGATAAAAGAATGTTGAAAATTCTATTGTTAGGATCAATATCGGGTTTTCCTTGGGTACTTATTGGAAGTAGCCTTAGTTTGTGGCTTAAAGAGGATGGTCTTAGTAGAACCACCGTTGGTTGGGCTGGTTTGATATTTAGTGTATATGCATTTAATTATTTATGGGCGCCATTAGTTGATCGAATTCAAATACCCTTTCTAACAAAAAAAATTGGTCACAGACGTGGATGGATTGTATTGATGCAATTAATAATATTAGCTTCTCTTGTTTTGTGGAGTTTAATTAATCCCACCGAAAATTTAGCATTAGTTATTACAGTTGGACTTTTAATTGCTATAGCTTCTGCAACACAAGATATTACAGTAGATGCGCTTAGAATTGAGCAAATTGGGGAAAATGAGGGTAAATCCATGGCTGCTGGTGCTGCTATGGCTGTAGTTGGTTGGTGGAGTGGATATAAATTAGGTGGAGTGCTAGCTTTGTTTTCTGCTGAACACTTTCAGATGTTAGGTTTTGAAAATTATTGGCAAATTACTTTTTTGATTCTCGGTATTTTAATCATTTTGATGAATATTGGACTTATGTTTGTTAGTGAACAAAATTCAAATGAAAGAAGGGACAAACAAGCTTTAAATGATAAGATCATTTCTGAAAAATTAGGAAATAATTTTTTTTCTAATCTGATTACATGGATTGGTGGTACTTTAGGTGGACCAATAATAAGTTTTTTCAAAAAAAATGGGTTCTCTATAGCCCTTGGTATTTTAAGTTTTGTTTTTTTATTTAAAGTTGGAGAAGCCTTCTTAGGAAGAATGTCTATAATTTTTTACAAAGAAATCGGATTTAGTAAATCTGATATTGCAATTTACTCTAAAACTTTAGGTTGGATCACTACAGTCATTTTTACTCTTCTTGGTGGACTGTTTGTCATTAGATCAGGTGTTCTAAAAGCAATGTTCCTTGCAGGAATCATTATGGCAAGTACTAATTTATTATTTAGTGTTTTAGCATGGAGTGATAAATCAGAATTATTATTCGCAATAGCTGTTATATTTGATGATATTGCGGCTGCATTTGCAACAGTGGCCTTTGTTGCATTTATATCATTATTAGTTGACAGAGCTTATACGGCTACACAATATGCACTTTTAGCATCAATTGGAACTGCAGGCAGAACGACACTTGCCTCTTCCTCTGGAGCACTTGTTGATTGGTTGAATGGTGACTGGGGATTATTTTTTATCTTAACTGCTTTAATGGTAATTCCATCTTTAATAATTTTATGGTCAATGAAAAATAAATTAAAACTAAGTGAAAAATAATTTTTATAATAAACCAATTGAAAACGTATATTCAAAACCATATATAAATTCTGAAGTTTCTACTCAAATTCTATATGGTGAAAAATTTAAAATAATTTTTAAAAACAAAGATTGGCTTAAAATTAAAACTAATTTTGATAACTATTCAGGTTTTATTAAAAATGATATTTTTATATCTTCATTTAAGCCTTCCCATAAAATTTCCTCTACAAAAAGTCGGATTTATAAAAAAGTTAAATCTAAATTTATAAAAACTAAAAAATATTTATATTTTTCAACTAATATTCAAAATTTAGAAGTTAAAAAAGATTATATTAAATTTGATAAAAATAAGTGGATTAAAAAAAAAGATTTGAAGAGTTTAGATCATATAGAAAAAAACTATAAAAAGGTTTTAAAACTTTTTTTAAATACAAAATATTTATGGGGTGGAAAAAGTATAGATGGTATAGACTGTTCTGCTCTTATCCAATTATTTTTTAAATACAATAGAAAATTTTTTCCTAGAGATACAAAAGATCAAATTAAATATTGTAAAAAAAAAATTACTAAAAAATTTACTAATGGAGATATCATTTTTTGGAAAGGTCATGTTGGTCTTTGTTTAGATAAAAAAAAATTTATTCATGCTTATGGGCCAAGAAAAAAGGTACTAATTATGCCTATCAAACAAACAATAAATTTAATTTTAAAAACAGCAAAACTAGAGATTAAAAAAATAAGTAATATTAAAAAACATTAATTTCTACCAAAATCAGGTTTGTCAATATCTTGCTTTAACTTAATTATTTTTGATCTTACTTTTTTAGTTTGTACAAGTTTTTTTAGGATAGACTTATTGTTTTTTGAATAAATATCTTTTTTAAATGCATTTAAATTTTTAATAAATAAATTTATTGCTTTTGTAATGTTATTTTTGTTATCAAAAAAAATATCTCTCCACATAATCTCATTTGAAGCAGCTATTCTTGAAAAATCTCTTAATCCTCCTGCGCTATATTTAATTAAGTTATAATTTTGTTTTTTTTCAAACTCTTGTGCTGACTTTACTAAATTATATGCAACTAAATGTGGCAAATGACTTGTCATAGAAAAAATTTTATCATGTTTTTCGGGTGACATAAGAACTGTTTTTGAACCAATTTTTTTCCAAAATTTATTTAAAATATTTAAATGTTTTTTTTTTGTATTTTTTTCTTTGATTAAAATACACCATCTATCATTAAACATATTAATTTTTCCATGTTCAGGTCCGCTAACCTCTGACCCTGCTATAGGATGGCTAGAGACCCAAGAAATTTTTTTTTTAAGAAATTTTCTAATAATTTTTGATGACTCAATCTTTGAAGAACCAATATCTGTAATTAAGCAATTGGGGGAAACAAAATTATTTATTTTAAGAATAATATTTTTTATATTCACTCATTGGTGTACAAAAAATTATTAAATCAGAATTTGTCGCTCCTTCTTTCAACGATTTAACAATTCTTCCTGGCAAGTTAAGTTTTTTTATTTTTAATATATTTTTTTTTGATTTTTCATAAATAAATATTTTTTTTGCCATCTTTTTCTTTTGTATTGATCTCAACAAAGAAGAGCCAAGTAGTCCACAACCAATTATAAATATATTTTTCATTTAATTTAATATTCCCTTTACTATACTCATAAATTTTAAATTTTCTTTAGAAGATCCAATAGTTAATCTTAATTTATTTTTAATATGATAACCATCTTTAGTTGATCGCAAAATTATTCCTTTACTTTTTAACCTTTGATAAAAAAAATTTGCTGAATATTTACTTTTTTCAAAATCAAGTAACAAAAAATTTGCAGTTATGACATTTGAAAAAATTCTATAATTTTCAAGAAAATTTTTTAGTTTTTTTGCATAAAACAAATTATGTTTAATTGATTTCTTAATAAATTTTTTATCTTTGAGGGACTCAACTGCAGCTAATTGAGCTATACCATTTACATTAAAAGGTGGCTTAATTACATTCAGTGCATCAATTATTTTTTTTGCTCCATATCCCCATCCCACTCTTAAAGATGCTAAACCAAAAATTTTTGAAAATGTTCGAAGAATAAAAACATTCTCCTTATTTTTAAAAAGATCTAAACCTGGGGTATAGTCTGGATTTTGCATATATTCTGCATATGCATCATCAATTACTAATAAAATTTTTTTATTTAATTTTTTTCTAAGCTCTAATACTTCTTTTTTTGTCAAATAAGTTCCTGTTGGATTATTTGGATTTGCTATAAAAACAATTTTTGTCTTTTTCGAAACTTTTTTTAGAATCTCATTAATTGAAATTTTAAAATTTATTTCTTTTGAAAATATTACTCTGGCTCCAACAATTTTTGAATAAATTCTATACATTAAAAAACTATATTCTGGTAAAACTACTTCATCTCCTGGGTGTAGAAATAATTGACAAATCATCTGAATAATTTCATCAGAACCTGCTCCACAAATAATTTTTTCTGAATTGCAATTATATATTTTGGATATTGATTTTCTTAAATTTTTAGACTTTCCATCAGGATATTTATCTAAAATTAAATTTTTTTTTAAAATCACTTTTTTAGCTTTTGGACTCATACCCAAAGCAGATTCATTTGCTGATAATTTTATAACTTTTCTGAATTTTTTTATTTTAGATTTACCGGGTTTATAGGCCTCGATATTGAATTTTTTGAATTTTAGAGTAATCATTTTTTTTAAATTTATGAGCTCTTTATAGATAAAATTACAATTTTTTATAGAGAATAAGGTAGAATTTTAAAAAATTGACATAATAAATAAGTTCTAGTAAAAAAAATATGCGCTGATTTAACTGAATTGCGAGCGCTTAAAAAAAACCGCTAAAATAGTTTTTTTTCTCACAATTCAAATAGAGCTTATTATGAATATTGATAAAAATATAAAAACATTAATTGTAAAAAAACCACTTAAGCTAGACTGTGGTAAAACTATCAAAGATTTTCCTATCGCTTATGAAACTTATGGTTCACTTAATTCAAAAAAAGATAACGCAATATTAGTTTTTCATGCACTAACAGGCGATCAGTTTGTAACTGGATTAAATCCTATAACTAAGAAAGATGGTTGGTGGAGCTATGCTGTAGGCCCAGGCAAAGCTATAGATACAAATAAGTATTTTGTTATTTGTTCTAATGTAATCGGAGGATGTATGGGTTCTTACGGACCAAGCCATAAAGATCCTGACAATAACAAAGTGTTCGGAATAAATTTTCCTGTTATTACTATTAATGACATAGTTAATGCACAATATAATCTACTAGAATATTTTGGTATTGATAAACTTTTTTCTATAGCAGGTGGGTCTATGGGTGGAATGCAAGTTCTTCAATTTATAAGCAACTTTCCTGAAAAATCTAAAACGGTGATACCAATTGCTACAACCTCAAATCATTCAGCGCAAAACATTGCTTTGAATGAATTAGGAAGACAAGCAATTACAGCCGATAGTAACTGGAAAGATGGAAATTATAGTTTAAGCAATACGAGTCCAGGGAAAGGATTAGCGGTAGCTAGAATGGCTGCTCATATAACCTATTTGTCAAAAAAAGGTTTACAGGAAAAATTTGGAAGAAAATTACAAGAAAGAGAAGATCTTAAATTTGGTTTTGATGCAGATTTCCAAATTGAAAGCTACTTAAGATATCAAGGTTCAGTTTTTGTAGATAGATTTGATGCTAATAGTTATCTTTATATCACAAGAGCTATGGATTATTTTGATTTAACTAAACAATTCAAAGGTAATTTGTCAGATGCATTTAAAAATACAAAAGCTAAATTTTTCATAATTTCTTTTACTTCAGATTGGCTTTATCCAACTCAAGAAAATAAAGATATCGTTATAGCATTAAATTCAATTGGAGCAGATGTAGGGTTTGTTGAAATTAAATCAGATAAAGGTCATGATTCTTTCTTATTGGATGTCCCTGACTTTTTAAATGCTCTTAAAAACTTTTTAGATAAATCTTATATAGAAAATTAGTATGAAAAATGAATTTAAAATAATAGCAGATTTAATTGAAAAAGATAAAAAAGTTTTAGATGTAGGTTGTGCAGATGGAACTTTAATGAAATATTTAAAAGATAATAAAAATATTAACATTAGAGGATTAGAAATTTCAAAAAATAAAGTTCAAGAATGTATTGCTAAAGGTTTAACTGTGATTGAAGGAAATGCTGAAAAAGACCTAAAACAATTTCCTGATAAATCATTTGATTATGTTGTTTTAAGTCAAACTCTACAAGCTTTTTTAAATCCCGAATTAGTCTTGAACGAACTTTTAAGAGTTGGAAAAAAAGCAATTGTTACCATCCCCAATTTTGGTTTCTGGAAAGTAAGATTTCACTTGTTATTTAAAGGAACAATGCCAATTACCAAAGCGTTACCAGATGAATGGTACAGCACACCTAATTTACATATGTGCACTATTAAGGATTTTGTTTATTTTGTTAAATCTAGAGATATCAAAATTTTTAAATCATTAGCGTTAAATAATTTAAATTCTTCATTAATAAATGAAAATAATTTAGGAATTAAAAATTTGTTTTCTGATTTAGGTATATTCTTAATAGAAAAATAATATGCGAATTGAAATCATACCTTGCCTCCAGGACAATTATAGCTATTTAATAATTGATGATAATAACAATTCAGCCTGTGTTGTAGATCCAGGTGAAGCCAAACCAATAGTTGATTATTTAAAAAATAAAAATATTAAATTAAAATATATTCTAAATACTCATCATCATTTCGACCACATTGGGGGAAATGAATATTTAAAAAAAAAATTTGGTTCAATTGTTGTGGGTTTTAAAAAAGATATAAATAGAATTCCTGAAATAGATATTTTGTTAGAAGATAATCAGATATGGAAAGGTGAAAACTTTGTGGCAAAAATAATTCATATACCAGGTCACACAACAGGGCACATTTGTTTTCATTTTTTTCAAGAAAAATTAGTTTTTACTGGAGATACACTTTTCTCTCTTGGTTGTGGAAGAATATTTGAAGGTACTTATAAAGAAATGTTTGAATCATTAAATAAAATCAAATCTTTGCCAGAAGAAACAAAAGTCTATTGTGGTCATGAATACACACTAAGTAACTTAAAATTTTGTATTAAATATAATCCTGAAAATCAAAATTTAAAAAAAAAAGCGGAAAATATAAAAAAAAAAATTGACAATGGTTTACCGACTATCCCTTCAACTATAAAGGATGAACTCGAATGTAATATATTTCTTAGAGCAAATGACTTAGAGAGTTTCTCAAAACTAAGAGATTTAAAGGATAATTTCTAGGTTATTCGACTTGACTATATGTAAGCTCAGACTATATTGCCATTACAAATTTTAACATTTAAACTATGTCATACGCAGTAATACAAACAGGTGGAAAACAATATAAAGTAAAATCGGGTGAAATTTTAAAAATTGAAAAATTATCTGATTCAAAACCTGACACAAAAATAGAATTTAAAGAGATTTTAGCCTACGGGGATGATAAAATGATTGAAATCGGATCTCCTACAGTCGCAGGTGCAAAAGTTGAAGCTAACTTAGTTAAGAATGGAAAAAATAGAACGGTACTGATTTTTAAAAAAAGAAGAAGACATAATTCAAGAAGAAAAAATGGACATAGACAAGAATATTCCATGATTAAAATAAACAAAATTTTTTCAAAAGATGGTAAGATTTTGTCAGAAGCTGAAAAAAAAATAGCGTCTACAAAAAAGACAGATGAGAGTGCAAAACAGAAAAAAAAATAATTAGGTAAATATTTATGGCAACAAAAAAGGCAGGTGGATCATCGAGAAACGGGCGAGATAGTGCGGGTAGAAGGCTTGGAGTAAAGAAATACGGTGGTGAAACTGTTATCCCTGGAAATATAATTGTTCGTCAAAGAGGTACAAAAATATTCCCTGGTGAAAATGTTGGAATGGGCAAAGATCATTCAATTTTCTCAGTAATTAAAGGGAAAGTAGTTTTTAAAAAAACTAAGGCAGATAGAACTCTCGTTTCAGTAAAACCCAATTAACAGTACAACTAAAATTAATGTTGTATTATGAAATTTCTAGATCAAGTAAAAATTTACGTTAAAGCTGGTAATGGTGGTGATGGCTCACCAAGTTTTAGAAGAGAAAAATTTATTGAATATGGTGGACCGGATGGTGGAGATGGTGGAAAAGGAGGTTCGGTAATTCTTAAATCTGAACAAGGCTTAAACACTTTAATTGATTATCGTTATCAACAACATCATAAATCTGAAAGAGGTGAGAATGGAATGGGTCAAAATCGTACTGGGAAAAGTGGAGAGGATTTAATTCTCAAAGTTCCTTTGGGTACACAAGTTTTTGAAGAGGATAATAAAACTTTAATTTATGATTTTATAAAAGCAGGAGAAGAATTTGTTGCTGCAGCTGGGGGTAAAGGAGGGCTCGGAAATACTAGATTTAAAAGTTCTACAAATAGAGCTCCAAAAAAATTTACCAAAGGTAGTTTAGGAGAGGAGTTTACGATCTGGCTACAATTAAAAACGATAGCAGATATTGGAATAATAGGATTACCAAACGCTGGTAAATCAAGTTTGCTGGCTTCAATTACTAATGCCAACCCTAAAATTGCAAACTATCAATTTACAACTTTAAATCCAAACTTAGGAGTAGCTTCATACGATGACAAAGAAATCACCCTTGCAGATATTCCTGGTTTAATTGAAGGTGCACATGAAGGGACTGGATTGGGAATTCAATTTTTAAAACATATTGAAAGATGTAAAACTCTTTTACATTTAATAGATATAACTAATCATGATCTTGTAGCAGCTTACAATCAAGTGAAAAATGAACTTAAAAATTACAGTCAAGATCTTTTAAAAAAAAAAGAATTAATTGTTCTAAATAAAGTTGATCTAATTGATGAGGCACTTGCTCAAGAATTAATTAAAGAATTTTCTAAAAAAATTCATGGAGAAATTATAACCCTTTCAACTCTAGAAAAAAAATCAGTTTCAAAAATTAAATCAAAATTAATTTCTTATGTTACTTAAAAATTCAAAAACTGTTGTTATCAAAATAGGCTCTTCCCTATTAGTAGATAAAAATAAAAAGATAAGAAAAAAATGGCTATTAAGTTTCGCTAAAGATGTTCAAAAATTAAAAGATAAAAATAAAAAAGTTATAATCGTAAGTTCGGGAGCTATTGCTTTAGGCTGTATCAAAATGAATTATAACAAAAGAAGTCTTAAATTAGATAAAAGTCAGGCTATAGCCTCTATTGGTCAGATAGAATTAATGAATTTATTTTTAAATACCTTTTCTAAATATAATTTGAACATATCACAAATTCTACTTACTCTTGAGGATACCGAAGAAAGAAGAAGATCTTTAAATGCAAAAAGAACATTTGAAAATTTGTTTAATTTAGATTTCATTCCTATTGTCAACGAAAATGATACTATTGCTACTTCAGAGATCAAATATGGCGATAACGATAGACTTGCATCTCGTGTTGCACAGATAACTAATGCTGATACTTTAATTCTTTTATCTGATGTTGATGGCTTGTTTACAAAAAATCCAAAAATATTTAAAGATGCAAAATTGATTAAAAAAGTTGAAAATTTAAACAAAGATTTAATAAATATTAATTTTAAAGGTATTAATGAATTTGGAAGTGGAGGAATGAATACAAAGATAGAGGCTGCAAAAATTTGTCAGTTATCAGGATGTAACATGATTATGGCTAATGGATTATATCTTAATCCAATAAATAGAATTATAACCCAGAATAGATGTACGCTATTTGTTTCAAAAGTTTCCAAATTAGATGCAAGAAAAAAATGGATTATTAGCTCGGTGTCTCCCAAAGGGGAATTAATTATTGATGATGGTGCAAAAAAAGCTTTAATGAATGGTAAGAGCTTGTTAGCAGCTGGTATAAAAAAAGTTAATGGTAAATTTAAAAAAGGCGACCATATAAAAATATTAGATAAGTTTAATAACGAATGTGCAAGAGGACTATGTTCATTTTCATCAAATGAAGTAGAGAAAATATTGGGCAGTCAATCAAAAGAAATTGAAAAATTATTAGGCTATATTACAAAATCAGAAGTAGTACATAAAGATGATTTGGTGAAAATTTAATGAAAAAATATTTATTTAAATTGGGTGGTAAAGCAAAAAAAGCATCTATTGAAATTGTTAAATCCAAGAAAAAGGATAAGGTTTTAAGAGATTATTGTAATTTAATTTTAAAAAATCACTTAAAAATTATTTCAGAAAACAAGAAAGATCTAGAAAAAGCCAAAAAGCAAAAATTAAAAGAAAACCTTATTAAAAGACTTTCAATAAATAAGGAAAAACTTTTACAAATTATAAATTCAATAAAAATGATCATAAAATTAAAAGACCCTGTGAATATTACATTAAATAAATGGAAAAGACCTAGTGGTCTCAAAATCAAAAAAGTAACAACTTCAATAGGTGTAATTGCGGTAATTTATGAAAGCCGACCAAATGTTACTTCCGATGTTGCATCTTTATGTTTTAAATCAGGTAATCCTGTAATCTTAAAAGGTGGATCTGAGGCATACTATTCAAATAAATTTTTTATAAGTCTATTTAGAAAAGCTCTTAAAAAAAATAAAGTTAATAAAAATTATGTTCAATTTATTGATTACAAAAGTAGAAAAGTAGTTGATTTTTTATTAACTAAAATGACTAAATTTATTGATGTCATTATCCCAAGAGGTGGCAAAAGCTTAGTAAAAAAAATTCAAGACTTGTCAAAAATACCAGTTATTGGTCATCTCGAAGGCATATGCCATACATATATTGATAATAACGCGGACTTATCTATGTCTAAAGAAATAACTTTAAATGCAAAATTAAGAAATACTGCTATTTGTGGAGCAACTGAAACTATTTTAATTCATCAAAAATCATTAAAAAAATTTTGCAATCCAATCTTATCTAACCTAGAAAAAAATGGTTGTAAAATTGTTGGAGATAATAAAATTAAAAAAGTTTACAAAGGAAAAATTAAGATTGCTAAAAAGAGTGATTGGTCAAAAGAATATTTATCTTCAATTGTCTCAGTAAAATCAGTTAAAAATATTAATGAAGCAATTAGTCATATAAATAAATATGGAACAATGCATACCGACGCAATCATTACTAAAAATATAAAATCTGCCAAAATATTTTTGAAAGAAGTAAAAAGTTCAATAGCAATGCATAATACTTCAACTCAATTTGCAGACGGTGGAGAATTTGGTTTTGGAGGTGAAGTTGGTATCTCAACTAATACCCTTCCTCCAAGAGGACCTGTAGGTTTAAATCAGCTTGTTTCTTATAAATATCAAGTTTCAAGTAATGGTAAAATTAGAAAATAAATTGAAAATAAAAAAAATTAAAATTGGAATTTTAGGAGGATCTTTTGATCCTGCGCATAAAGGTCATCTAGCAATTTCTAAAGAGGCTTTAAAAAAATTTAATTTAGAATCTATTATATGGAGTATTACAAAACAAAATCCATTTAAAAAGAAAATTACAAATAATTTGAAAAAAAGAATTCTTAATTGTAAAAATACTATTGGTAAAAATAAATTAATAAAAGTTAAATATTTTGAAGATATTATTAATTCAAATAAAACCTCTGATTTAGTAGATCATCTAAATAAAAATAAAAAATATGAATTATTTTTTTTAATGGGTGCAGATAACTTAATTAGTTTTCATAAATGGTATAAATGGAGAAATATTTTATCAAAAACAAAACTTATAGTTTTTGATCGACATGGTTATAAAAAAAAATCCTTAAATTCAAAGATATATAAGAGACTTGGTGAAAAAAGAGTATTCTTTATTAAGTTTAATAAGGTCAACATTTCATCTTCTCAATTAAAGAAAATTTGATAGGTTAAAATTAATTAATGGAAAAAAATTTAGATCTTAAAAATATTATAATCAAAACTCTTGATCTAAACAAAGCTCTAGACATTGTAAGTATTGACCTAAAACATAAAAGTTCAATGGCTGATTACATGATTATAGCTAGTGGGACATCTTCAAGACATATTCAGGCATTATCAGAACAAGTTTTGAAAAAATTTAAAGATAACGGTCTTAGAGACTCTAAAATTGAAGGTAAAGAAAGTAGTGAATGGAAATTAGTAGATGGCATAGATCTTATTGTTCATATTTTTCACCCTGAAAAAAGAAAATTTTATGAATTAGAAAAAATTTGGTCTGAATTAATACCAAAAGAAAAATTAATAATATGAAAAATTATTTTATAATATTTTTTTTTTTAAAAAGTTTATTATTTTCAAATTATTCTTTTTCTACCGAAAATGATATCTATAAAAAAATTGATCTTTTTGGAGAAGTGTTAGAAAAAATTAATAAAGAATATGTTGATGAAATAGATCAATCACAAAGTATGGACTCCGCTATTAATGGTCTTCTTCAATCACTTGATCCATATTCAGCATATATGTCTCCTAAAATTTTTAATGAAATGCAAACAGAAACTAGTGGAGAGTTTGGAGGTTTAGGGATTGAAGTAGGCATGGAGTTAGGCGTAGTTAAAGTTATTTCTCCAATAGATGACACTCCTGCATCAAGAGCAGGTATTAAAGCAGGAGATTACATAGTTAAAATTAAAAATACACAAGTGCAAGGTAAAACTCTAAGTGAAGCTGTTGATTTAATGCGTGGTCCAGTTGGCTCTAGTATTGAACTTACAATAAGAAGAAGAGGTGTTAAAAAAGCACTTACATTCAATATCATAAGAGAAGTTATAGAAATTCAATCTGTAAAGACTGATCTATTAGAAGATAACATTGGGTATATACGACTTACTTCTTTTAATGAAAATAGTGGTGAACAAATAGAGGATAAAATAAAAGATTTAGAAAAAAAACAAAATATCAAAGCTTATATTTTAGATTTGAGGAATAATCCTGGTGGTTTACTATCTCAAGCAATAAGAATATCAGATTTTTTTTTAGATAATGGTGAAATCGTATCTACAAAAAGTAGAAAAGCCTCAGAAAATAGAAAATGGTTTGCGAAAAAAGGTGATCTAACAAACGGTAAAACCCTATTAGTGCTAATCAATTATGGATCAGCTTCTGCATCAGAGATAGTCGCAGGAGCTTTAAAAGATCATAAAAGGGCAATTATTTTAGGTGAAAACAGTTATGGAAAAGGTTCAGTGCAGTCCATTATTCCATTAAAAAATGAAGGGGCAATTAGATTAACTGTGGCTAAATACTATTTACCATCAGGAAAATCTATCTCTGAAGTAGGAGTGAGTCCTGACATTGAAGTAAACGAAGAAGGTGATGAATTTAGAATAAAGTCAGAGACCGATAATCAACTTAATTACGCAATAAAACTTCTAAACGGATAAAAAATGAAGAACCAATTTAAAAATCTACCACTTAGAAGTGGTGTTGGAATAGTTGTATTAAATAAAGATAACAAAGTTTTCGTTGCAAAAAGAATTGATAATCCAAAAAATTTTTGGCAAATGCCTCAAGGAGGAGTAGATCAAGGAGAAGATCTTTTAACAGCTGCTTACCGAGAACTTGAAGAAGAAACTAGTATAAAAAATGTTGAATTAATTGATGAATTAGATGGTTTTACTTCATATAATTTACCTGATCATTTATTGGGTATCATATGGAGAGGCAAATATAAGGGTCAGAAGCAAAAATGGTTTTTAATGAAATATTTAGGTGAAGATGATGAGATTAATATTAAGACTGAAAAACCAGAATTCTTAGAGTGGAAATGGGTTGATTTAAATCAAATAACAGAGTTAGTTGTAGATTTTAAACTTCAAGTTTACCAAGAAGTAAGAGAGAGAGTTAAAAATACGTTAATTAATAGATCTTAGTACTTGAATTTTTTGATCAGCTAAAAATTTTGCTTGATCACTTATTGAAGATTTGTTTGTCTCATCTTCTGTAATCTTAATAAGATTTTGTATTTTATCTTTATTTACATCTTTAAGGTTAAAAATAGAACTTGTTAACACTGATAAATTATTATTTTTAAATTCAACAATTCCATCCTCTACAAAAAACTTTTCTTCACCTGATTTTGAATAAACAGTAATAATACCTGGTTTTAAAAAAGAAATTATTGAAATGTGATCTTTTAATATTCCCATTTCTCCTTCAAAAGCTGGCAAAACAACTTCAATAACATCTTCTCTTGATAGAAAAGATTTTTCTGGATTAACTATCTCTATTTTAAAATCTTCACTCATTAAGCTGCAGCATCTTTCGCCATTTTTTCCGCTTTTTCTATAGCCTCTTCAATAGTTCCAACCATATAAAAAGCAGCCTCAGGTAAATGGTCATAATCTCCTTTACAAATTGCTGCAAAACCTTTTATTGTTGAGTCTAGATCTACCAATTTTCCAGGGGAACCTGTAAATACTTCAGCAACAAAAAATGGTTGAGATAAAAACCTTTGGATTTTTCTTGCTCTTGCTACAACTAGCTTATCTTCTTCTGATAATTCGTCCATACCAAGAATTGCAATGATGTCTTGAAGTGATTTATATGTTTGCAAAATTTTTTGTACTTCTCTGGCAACTCTATAATGTTCATCTCCAACAATTCTGGGATCTAAAATTCTTGAAGTAGAGTCTAATGGGTCAACAGCAGGATAAATACCAATTTCTGCAATTTGTCTTGAAAGTACAGTCGTTGCATCCAAGTGTGCAAATGATGTTGCTGGTGCTGGGTCAGTTAAGTCATCCGCAGGAACATAAATAGCCTGCACAGATGTAATTGAACCTTTATTTGTAGTTGTAATTCTTTCTTGAAGATTACCCATATCAGTTGCAAGTGTAGGCTGATAGCCAACTGCTGATGGGATTCTTCCCAATAGTGCTGACACCTCGGAACCTGCCTGTGTAAATCTAAAAATGTTATCTACAAAAAAAAGAACGTCTTGACCTTCTTGATCTCTAAAATACTCAGCAACAGTCAATCCGGTAAGAGCAACTCTAGCTCTAGCTCCTGGAGGCTCATTCATTTGTCCATAAACTAGAGCAGCTTTAGATCCAGCTCCATCCTTTTTGATTACACCTGAGTCTATCATCTCATGATATAAATCATTTCCTTCTCTAGTTCTTTCTCCAACACCAGCAAAAACTGAAAAACCACCGTGAGCTTTAGCAACATTGTTAATCAATTCCATAATTAAAACTGTTTTTCCAACTCCAGCTCCACCAAATAGTCCAATTTTTCCACCTTTTGCATATGGAGCTAACAAATCAATTACTTTAATTCCGGTAACCAAAATTTCTGTCTCTGTAGATTGTTCATTAAATTCTGGTGCAGCTCTATGAATAGGCCAACTTTCTTTAGTTTTTACCTCACCTCTTTCATCAATAGGTTCTCCAATCACGTTTATGATTCTTCCTAATGTTTCTGGTCCAACAGGAACTTGAATAGGCGCCTTAGTATTAGTCACCTCATCACCTCTTTTTAATCCTTCAGTAGCATCCATTGCAATAGTTCTAACTGTAGATTCTCCTAAATGCTGAGCAACCTCTAAAACTAGTCTATTACCTCCATTTTTACATTCTAAGGCCGTTAAAATTTCTGGAAGATCCCCATCAAATTTTACGTCTACTACTGCTCCAATAACTTGTGTAATTGTTCCTTTGCTCATAATTATAAACTCTCTGCTCCTGATATAATTTCTATTAGTTCTTTAGTAATTGCTGCCTGACGACTTCTATTATACTCAATAGTAAGCTTGTCAACCATTTCACCTGCGTTTCGGGTTGCATTATCCATTGCACTCATTCTTGAGCCCTGTTCACTAGCTGAATTTTCTAACATCGCTTTAAATATTTGTGTTGAAATATTTTTTGGTAATAAATTGCTTAAAATTTCATCTTCATCTGGTTCAAACTCGTAACTATCTTCAGATTTATCTTCCTCTAAATTTTCAACATTTAGAGGAATTATTTGTTGAGCTTGAGGAATTTGAGTAATCACATTTTTGAATTGGTTATAAAAAATAGTACAAACATCAAACTCCTCAGCACTAAATTTTTCAATTACCATTTTGCCAACTTTTTCAGCATCAAAATAATTAGCATGTTTAGACTCTTTAAATGAAATATTTGCAATTATCTTATCGCCATAAGCTCTTTTAAGTTGATCGTTTCCTTTTGAACCTACGGTAATTATCTTTAAATCTTTTCCTTCCTCTGCAATTTTTGCGAAATAGCTTTTGGCTTTTTTAATTATATTTGAATTAAAACCACCACATAAACCTCTATCAGAGGTCATCACAACACAAAGATGTACTTTATCATTACCTGATCCAGACAATAATTTTGGAGCATTTTCTTTGTCTGAAATCCCACTAGAAAGATTTAGAATTATATTATTCATTTTTTCCGAATAGGGTCTTCCCTTTTCAGCACTTTCTTGAGCTCTTCTCAGTTTTGCAGCTGCCACCATCTTCATAGCTTTTGTAATTTTCTGTGTGGATTTGACACTAGCTATTCTTTTTTTAAGGTCGTCTAAACTTGCCATAATAAATTAAGATTTAAGATTTTCCTTTAACTTAGCAATTACATCAATTAGTAATTTCTCTTTATCATCTTCAAGTTTACCTGAACTTTGAATTGAATCAATTATTTCAGGTTTATCAGACTTACATTTTTCAATAATTTTGTTTTCAAATCCAGCAATATCTTTTAATTCAATATTATCCAAATATCCCTTTACTCCACAGAAGACAGAAATAACTTGCTCGGCTACTGTCATTGGTGAATATTGTTTTTGTTTAAGAAGTTCAGTTAATTTTGATCCTCTATTCAAAAGTTGTTGTGTTGATGCGTCTAAATCTGAACCAAATTGAGCAAAAGCAGCCATCTCTCTGTACTGTGCTAATTCTAATTTCATTGATCCAGAAACTTTTTTCATCGCTTTTGTTTGTGCGGAAGAACCAACCCTAGAAACAGATAAACCAACGTTAATTGCTGGTCTGATACCTTGGTTAAAAAGTTCAGTTTCTAGGAAAATTTGACCATCGGTAATTGAAATCACATTTGTTGGGATAAACGCTGAAACGTCACCACCTTGTGTTTCAATAATTGGAAGTGCTGTTAAAGAACCTCCGCCATGCTCATCACTTAACTTAGCTGCTCTTTCTAATAATCTACTATGCAGATAAAATACATCTCCAGGATATGCTTCACGTCCTGGAGGTCTTCTCAACAATAAAGACATTTGTCTATAAGCAACAGCCTGCTTAGATAAATCGTCATAAATAATTAATCCGTGCATTCCATTATCTCTGAAATATTCACCCATTGTACAACCTGTGTAAGGTGCTAAAAACTGAAGTGGTGCGGAGTCAGATGCTGTTGCAGCAACGATTGTTGTGTACTCCATTGCTCCAGCTTCCTCTAATGTTTTTTGAATTTGCCTTACTGTTGATCTTTTTTGACCAATAGCAACATAGATACAATATAGTTTTTGTTTCTCATCACCAGACTCATTAATTTTCTTTTGGTTTATAATTGCATCAATTGCAACTGCAGTTTTACCTGTTTGTCTGTCACCAATAATTAATTCACGTTGACCTCTTCCAACTGGAACCAAACTATCAATAGACTTTAAACCTGTCTGCATAGGTTCACTGACTGACTGTCTTGGAATAATTCCAGGAGCTTTTACTTCAACCCTACTTTTTTTAACACTTTTATCTAAAGGCCCTTTGCCGTCAATTGGATTTCCTAACCCATCAACAACTCTACCTAATAATTCTTTTCCAACTGGGGTATCAACAATGTTTCCAGTTCTTTTTACAGTATCACCTTCTTTGATATTTTTATCATCTCCAAAAATAACAACCCCAACATTTTCACTTTCTAAGTTTAGTGCCATGCCTTTAGAACCATCTGCAAACTCAACCATCTCTCCAGCTTGAACATTATCAAGACCATAAATTCTAGCGATACCATCTCCTACTGATAATACTTGCCCAACTTCTGTTACTTCTGCTTTATCACCAAAATTTTTAATTTGTTCTTTTAATATTTTTGTTACTTCTGAAGGATTTATTTCCATTTATGCCTCTATCATTCTGTTTTCAATTTGTTGTAATTTATTTTTAATTGAAGTATCCACCATAGTACTTCCAACTTGTACTACTAAGCCTCCTATTAAACTTTCATCATGTTTATAGTTTAATTTTATTTTAGAACTAAAGTTTTTAGTAAGCTCATCTGTAATTTTAGAAATTTCATCACTAGATAGTTTTTTTGCAGATTTTAATTCAGCTTTTAATTCTCCTCTTTTTTGAGAGCATGTTTCAATAAAACTATTTAAAATTTGCTCTACATAAAAAAAACGTCTTTTTAAAACTAAAAAACTCAAAAAACTTTTAAATAAATTCTCAAATTTATTATCATTAGAAATATTTTCTATAATCTTTAAAAGATCTTCTTGATTATTTGTGGGATCTTTAATTAAATTTGAAAAATCTTTACTTGAAGAAATTAAATTTAATATAGCCAATGATTGATCTTCAACTTGTGGAAGAACATTATTTTCGCTTGCTAATTCATACAAGGCTAATGAATATCTTTCAGCTGAAGTAATTGAAAAATCCTTGCTTTTACTCAATTTAGTACCTCTATTAATGTTGAAGATTAATTTTAAATCACGCTTTAATTAACATATGCCTATAATGTCTTCAAGTAACTCATTTAAAAAAAATCGCTTTTTTTTGGCTTTAATTAAAGTTTATTGGATCAACATCAACTGAAAGTTTTATTCCTGAAGAGAATTTATAATCTAGGATAATTTTTGCTATAGAATTTTGCAATTTTATTGATTTAGAGCCCCTAACCAATAATCGAATTCTATATTTCTTTTTTAATCTAAATATTGGTGCACTAACTGGTCCCAAAATTCTACCTTCTATTTTTTTTTCAACAAAATTTTTAAAGTAAAAAGCTTCTTTTTCTAATTTTGTTTCATCTTCTCCTGTTAAAATTAATGAAATAAATCTTTGAAATGGTGGGAGTTTATTTTGTCTTCTAATATCTAGTTCCCTATCTAAAAAAATATCTGGATTACTATTGGTCATATCAGAAATCATTTTTGTATTTGTATTATAAGTTTGAAAATATACTGTAGCTGGTTTACCTGTTCTTCCTGCTCGTCCAGAGAGCTGATGATACAACTGTAAATTTTTTTCAGCTCCTCTTAAATCATGTCCTTGAGAAGATAAATCAATATCAACTACTACGATACAATTTAAATTCGGGAAATGAAATCCTTTAGAAATTAATTGTGTACCCACTAAAATTTGTACCTCATTATTGATTATTTTTTCTAATTTTTCTTTAGAATCTTTTTTATTCATTGTATCGCTTGAAAAAATTTCTACCTTTTTTAAGGGGAATTTTTTTTGAACTTCTTCTGATATTCTTTCAACTCCAGGGCCACTAAAAATAAATTCACAGTCTCCATCTTTTATACAAATTCTTTTTAAAGAAGATTTGAAACCACAATAATGGCATAATAAGTTATTTTTTTTTTTATGATAAACTAAATTAATTGAACAATTTGGACATGAGTAACTATTAAAACATTTATTACATAAAACATGTGGAGAAAATCCTCGTCTATTTAAAAAAAATAAAACTTGATCATTTTTCTTTAGATGAAAATTTACTTTATCAACTATTTTTTTTGAAAGCCAAGACTGTTTTTCTAATTTAGTTTCATTTAAATTTATTATTTCATAATTTGGTAAAGATGCATTTTGATATCGTTGTTGAATTCTTGAAATACTATATTTACCTTTCTTGATATTCTCGTATGTTTCAATTGATGGAACTGCAGTTATCAAGTTAATAGGAATATTTTCAAAGGAAGCTCTTGAGATTGCCATATCTCTAGCATTATATGTAATGCCTTCATCTTGCTTATAAGATTGATCGTGTTCTTCATCAACAATTATTAAACCCAATTTTTTAAAAGGTAAAAATAATGATGATCTAGCACCTATGATAACTCTGATATCTCCATTTGCTATTCCACTCCAAATAATCTCTTTCTTCTTTTTTGAAACTCCAGAATGCCAAACTGCAGGTGTAAAACCAAAAAATTCAAAAAATTTCTTTTCAAATTCACCTGTTAAACCAATTTCAGGTAATAATATCAGGCCCTGAAAATCTTTATTTATAATGTCTTTTAAAGCCCCAAAGTACACCATTGTTTTTCCAGATCCTGTTGTCCCTTGAAGAACATGTACTCTAAACTTTTGATTAGATATATTCATGTTTTTTAAAGATTTTTTTTGTTCTTCAGAAAGTTTTATTGAATTTTTTTTAGTATCAAATTTAAAATTTTCATAAGTACCTTTTGAAAATTTTTCTATAGCATTACCACTTAATAAAACTAACTTTAATGCCATTCCTTTAGGGATAATATTATATTCAGAAAACCAATTTAGAAATTTAATAGTAGTTTTCTTTAAAGGTAAGATATTAAGTTTTTTTATAACGCTTTTTATTTTAAAATTTTTATTATTCTTTTTCTCAAAGTCATTCCAAACAACTCCTGTAATTTTTGATTTACCAAAAGGAACGATAACATAATCACCCACTTCTAAATTTAAGTCACTTTCATATGTAAAAGGATGATTAAATATATTTGGTAATAGAATCGGTACTTTCATGTTTTAATAATATGAAAATATATTAAGAGTGTATTGCTCTTTTATCTACTGATAATGCTGCTTCTTTAACAGCCTCAGAAAACGTTGGGTGAGCATGACAAGTTCTTGCAATATCTTCTGAACTTGCACCAAATTCCATTGCAATACATATTTCTGCTATTAATTCACCTGCATGTGGGCCAATTATATGCGCGCCTAAAACTTTATCTGTAGTTTCATCTGACAAAATTTTTACAAACCCTTCTGCATCATCTATTGCTTTCGCTCTTGAGTTTGCCATAAATGAAAACTTTCCAATTTTATAATTTATATTTAATTCTTTTAATTGCTCTTCTGTCTTTCCAACTGAAGCAACTTCGGGTGATGTATAAATAACCCCAGGAATTGTATCATAATTAACATGACCTGATTGACCCGCAATATTTTCAGCAACTGCAATACCTTCATCTTCAGCTTTGTGTGCAAGCATTGGTCCACTGATAACATCACCTATTGCATAAATATTTTCAATATTAGTTTTAAACATTTCATCTGTTCTAACTCTTTTTTGTTTATCTAATTCAATCCCTATTGAATCTAGATTTAAACCATTTGTATTTGGTTTTCTTCCAACTGAGATAAGAGCAACATCGCAATCAAAACTATTTTTATTTCCATCTTTATCAATCGTTGAAACAACTACTCCTGATTTATCTTTTTTGATAGTTTCGACTTTATTTTGCATATTAAATTTTATGCCCTGTTTTTTTAAAATCTTCATAAATTCTAATGATATCTCTTTATCCATTCCTGGTGTAATATGATCTAAAAATTCAACTACTTGAACTTCTGCTCCTAATCTCGACCAAACAGAACCCATCTCCAGCCCAATATATCCACCACCTACAACTACCATTTTTTTTGGAACTTTATCTAACTTTAGTGCACCTGTTGAGGACACAATAAACTTCTCATCAATTTCAATTCCTGGCAGAGAAACTGGTGATGAACCGGTTGCAATAACTATTTTTTCAGTTTGAATAATGTTTTCTTTTTTTTTATCGTCTTTAATTATAATTTCATTTTTAGATTTAAAACTGCCTTTTCCTTTAAAATAGGTTACTTTATTTTTTTTCAGTAAAAACTCTACACCTTTGGTAAGAATTGTTACTGCTTTATCTTTACTTTTCATCATTTTTTCCAGATTTAATTTAACCTCACCAACTTCAATACCTTTATTAGATAAATTTTTTACTTTATGAAATTCTTCTGAAAGATTGAGTAAACTTTTTGAAGGAATACAGCCTATATTTAAGCATGTACCTCCTAGCGAACCTCTTGACTCTACACATGCGGTTTTAAAACCAAGTTGAGCAAGTCTAATGGCACAGACATAACCTCCAGGACCTCCACCTATAACAACTACTTGAAATTTTTCTGACATCTAAATATTTAAAAACAACCTTCTTGGATCCTCTAAATTTTCTTTAATCATTTTTAAAAAAGAGACTGACTCTTTTCCATCAATGATTCTATGATCATAAGATAAAGCTAAATACATAATCGGTCTAACCTTGATTTCTCCATCAACTACAACTGGTCTTTCAACAATATTATGCATACCTAAAACACCTGATTGAGGTAAATTTAAAATTGGTGTTGATAGCATTGAACCGTATACACCGCCATTACTTATAGTAAAAGTTCCACCTTGAAGATCTTCAATTGTAAGTTTTCCATTTATAGCTTTTTCTGAAATTTCTTTAATACTTTTTTCAATTTCAGCAAATGATAACTCATCTGCATTTTTCAAAACAGGAACTACCAAACCTTTTTCTGTTCCAACTGCAAAACTAATATTATAATAATTTTTATAGATTATATTTTCACCATCTATTTCAGCATTAACTGCTGGAAAAGATTTAAGAGCTACTATACAAGCCTTTACGAAAAAAGACATAAAACCTAACTTAATTCCATACTTGCCCTGGAAATCATCTTGATTTTCTTTTCTCATTTCCATTATTCTAGACATATCAACTTCATTAAAGGTAGTTAATAATGCAGCGTTTTCTTGTGCTTGTTTTAATCTTTTTGCAATAGTTTGTCTTAATCTGGTCATTTTAATTCTTTCTTCCAGACCATATTTAATTTTTCTCTTAGATGGCTGGGGTTTTGATCCCATTAAACTAATAAGATCACCTTTTAAGATTCTCCCATCTTTTCCAGTACCTTTAATAGTTTGTATATCTATTTCATTTTCATCAATAATTTTTCTTACAGCCGGTGATAAAGTTTGGTTTTCAGTCTTATTATTTGAAACTATTTCTTTTTTAATTTCATTTGTTAAAATTAAAGGTTCCTCTTCATCTTTTAAAACTAATGGTTCTTCATTTTTAAAATCTTCTCGAGGTTCTTTGTCAAAAACATTAGGCTCTTGTTGTGAAACTTCTAAGTTTACAATGTTGTCTTCTTTTGGTGTAGGTTCAATTTTGTTAATCTTATTTTTTTTTATAGCCTCTTTTCCGCTTGTTGTGACTGTTCCTAATAAGGCTCCCACCTCTACAGTTGCTCCATCTTTAGAATTAATTTCTGATAAGATGCCACTAATTGGTGATGGAACTTCTAAATTTACTTTATCCGTCTCTAATTCAACAATAGGTTCATCTACATCTACCGTGTCACCTTCGTTTTTTAACCACTTTGAAACTGTCGCTTCAGTAATACTTTCTCCAAGAACTGGGACTACAATTTTTTCACTCATTATTCTTATTCAAATACTTTTTTTATAATTTCTTGTTGCTGAGAAATATGTCTTTTTGCATACCCTGTTGCTGGGGATGCATCTGGATTTCTTCCTATATAAGAAATTTTATTATTATTAGCTCTAATATTATCTAATGTCCATTGTATATAATCCCTCACTGAAAACCAAGCACCCATATTTTTTGGTTCTTCTTGACACCAATGAAATGTTGCAGATTTTGCATAAGGTTTAAGTTCTTTAACAAGTGCTTTTGCAGGAAATGGATAAAGCTGTTCGATTCTATATAAAATAATATCATCAACTTTTAATTTTTCCCTAGCTTCAAGCAAATCAAAATAAACTTTGCCTGAACATAAAATTACTTTTCTAATTTTTGAACTTTTTTGAAGTTTTATAAAACCTTTTAATTTTGGATCTATTGCATGATCCCATAAAACGCGATGAAAAGAGTTTTCTTTACTAAAATCCTCCAAATAAGATACACAATATTTATTTCTCAATAATGATTTAGGTGTCATTATAATTAACGGTTTTCTAAAATCTCTATGCATTTGTCTTCTTAAAGCATGAAAATAATTTGCAGGTGTTGTGCAATTCATAACTTGCATATTATCATTCGAACATAATTGTAAGAATCTTTCTAATCTAGCAGATGAATGTTCTGGTCCTTGACCTTCATATCCATGTGGTAATAACATTACTAGCCCAGAAGCTCTTCTCCACTTTCTTTCTCCAGATGCAATAAATTGATCAATTACAACTTGTGCACCATTTGCAAAATCTCCAAATTGAGCCTCCCAAAGCGTAAGTGTATTTGGCTCTACTAGGCTATAGCCATACTCAAAACCTAGAACAGCAAGTTCAGATAAAAAACTATCTACTACCTCGAATTGTTTTTGACTATTTGAAATATTATTTAACGGAATATATCGACTATTGTCTTTTTGATTTCTTAATACAGAGTGTCTTTGACTAAAAGTTCCTCTTCCAGAGTCTTGACCTACTAACCTTACTGGGTATCCTTCTGCTAATAAAGACCCAAAAGCTAGTGCTTCTGCGGTTGACCAATCAATATTAGACCCTTTTTTTACAGCTTCTTTTCTATTATTAAATATTTTTAAAATTGTTTTGTGAATATTTAGGTCATTAGATAAAGAATTAATTTTTTCAGAAATTGCTATTAATTTTTTTGTATCAGCACCTGTTACACCACGTTTATCTTTACCTTTTTCTGGCTTGTATGCAGACCAAGTACCTTCAAACCATTCGATTTTAGGTTTATAATCTTTTGCATTTTTAAACTGGTCATCTAGTAAAACTTTGAATTTTTTAATTGAATCATCTAAGTTTTCATTGGACATTATTTTTTCATCTACTAATTTTTTTCCATAGACTTTTACTGTTGACGGATGAGATCTTATTTTTTCATACATTAAAGGTTGTGTAAATGATGGTTCGTCTCCTTCGTTATGTCCAAATCTCCTATAACAAATTAAGTCTACTACTACATCTCTATTAAATTTTAATCTAAAATCAGTCGCTATTCTGGCTGCATAAACAACTGCTTCTGGATTGTCACCATTAGCATGTATGATTGGTGCATCAACCATTTTCGCAATATCAGAAGGGTATGGAGATGAACGAGCAAATCTTGGGCTAGTTGTAAAACCAATTTGATTATTAACAATAATATGTATTGTACCTCCTGTATTATGACCTGGTAAACCAGACATTGCAAAACATTCCGCAACTACTCCTTGGCCTGCAAAAGCAGCATCACCATGGATTAATATAGGTATTACTTTTTTTCTCTCTTTGTCTTTATGAAAAAATTGTTTTGCTCTAGTTTGACCAAGAACAACTGGATTAACAGCTTCTAAATGAGATGGATTATCTGTTAAACTTACATGTACTGAATTTCCATCAAATTCTCTATTTGAGGAAGCTCCCAGGTGATACTTAACATCACCCGCTTCTTCATCAGAAGATGTAGCAAATTCTCCTGCAAACTCATTAAATATTTTTTTATAAGATTTTTGTAATACATTAGCTAAAACATTTAATCTTCCTCTATGCGACATACCAATTTTAACCTCTTTAACTTGAGATTGACTACCAATCTTAATTATTTGCTCTAAAGCAGGTATTAAACTCTCACCACCATCTAGCCCAAATCTTTTGGTTCCAACATATTTTTTATGAAGAAATTTTTCAAAACCTTCTGCTTGAATTAATTTATTTAATATTGCTTCTTTACCATTTGTGGTAAAATTCATATTATCTTTTGACTTTTCTACTCTATCTCTAAACCATTTTCTTTCAGTTGGATTTGAAATATGCATATATTCATAGCCAATTGGTCCACAATAAGTTCTTTTCAAAAAACCTAATATTTCTTTAATATTGGAGTTTTGTTTATTAATAATTCCACCTAAATAAATATTCTTTTTATAATCTTCTTTTTTGAAACCAAAAGACTCTGGATGAAGCTCATCTAAATAATCTGATTTTAATAATCCAAGTGGATCTAATTTAGCAATAAGATGTCCTCTTTGCCTATAAGATCTTATCATCGAAACTGCTTTTATTGAGTCTTCATTTGATCTAGATAAATTTATATTGGTATTATTAGCGTAAACTGTTTCACTATTAGAATCTTCTTCTTTATCAATTTTTTTCTGAAGTTCATCAATATTTACTTTATTTTTTTTTGGTCCCCATGAAGGTCCGTTGATTTCTTTTGCAATAACATTTAACTCATCTCCAATTCCCTCAAAATAGTCTCTCCAACTTTCAGGTAAATCTGTGTCCTCATTAATAAATTTAAGATACATTTGCTCAATAAATGCACTGTTGGATTTATTCAAAAATGAAGTTTTTTCGAATTCAAGATTTTTTGATGAAGACATCTTTTAATTTAATATAATCCTCTAATAATATTTTTCAATTAGACAGTTTATTAAATAAAGTTTTTCCAATAATTGATGGAGATTTAGCAACAGTAATTCCAGATTCCTCCATTTTATTAATCTTATCCTTGGCACCACCTTTTCCACCTGAAATAATAGCTCCAGCATGACCCATTCTTCTTCCTGGAGGGGCTGTAATACCAGCGATAAATCCAACTATTGGTTTACTAATTTTATGATTTTTAACAAATTCTGCAGCCTCTTCCTCTGCTGTTCCTCCAATTTCACCTATCATTAAAATTGACTCTGTCTCATCGTCACTCAAAAATAAATCCAAACAATCAATAAAGTTTGTTCCATTAATTGGATCACCTCCAATACCTATACATGTTGATTGACCTAATCCATTCTCAGTTGTTTGTGCAACAGCCTCGTAAGTTAGAGTTCCAGATCTAGATACAATTCCAACTGATCCTTTTTTATGAATATTTCCGGGCATAATTCCAATTTTACATTCATCAGGTGTTATTATTCCTGGGCAATTAGGTCCTATTAATCTGCTTTTTGAACCTTTTAATTTTTGTTTTACTTTAAGCATATCCTGAACTGGTATTCCCTCTGTAATACACACAATTAATTCTACAGAAGAATCTATCGCTTCTATAATAGCTGAAGCGGCAAATTTTGCTGGGACATAAATCATTGAAGCATCCGCACCAACTTCATTTTTTGCTTCCATTACACTATTAAAAACTGGTCTCTCTAAATGTTTTTGACCACCTTTTTTGGGTGTTACTCCGCCAACTAAGTTGGTTCCATATTTAATTGCTTGTTCTGAATGAAAAGTTCCATGTGCTCCTGTAAAACCCTGACAAATTACTTTTGTATTTTTATTTATTAATACAGACATTCTATTTTATTGCCTCAACAATTTTTTGAGCAGCGTCATCTAAATTATCAGCAGAAATTAATTTTAATCCTGAGTTATCTAATATCTCTTTTCCTTCTATAAAATTTGTTCCTGCAAGTCTTACAACTAAAGGAACATTGATATTTATTTCTTTAGCTGCATCTACAACTCCTTGAGCAAGAACATCACATCTCATTATTCCTCCAAAAATATTAATTAAAATTCCTTTAACATTTTTATCTGATAAAATTATTTTAAAAGCTGCAGAGACTTTTTCTTTGGAAGCACCACCCCCAACATCTAAGAAATTAGCTGGCTCTTTTCCATATAGTTTAATTATGTCCATAGTTGCCATAGCTAAACCTGCGCCATTAACCATACAACCAATACTTCCATCCAATTTTATGTAAGCTAAATCATGTTTGCTTGCTTCTATTTCTGTTGGATCCTCTTCATTTAAATCTCTTAACTCAACAATTTCAGGGTGTCTGAATAAAGCGTTAGAATCAAAGTTTACTTTTGCATCTAAACAAATTATTTTCTTTTCCTTAGTTAAGATTAGTGGATTGATCTCAACCATATTTGCATCTATGCTTACGAACATTTGATAAATTGATTTTATTATTGAAATTGCTTGTGTTTTAACACTATCATTTAAGTTAAAGATTTTAATTATCTCCTCACAATCTTTGTCTGAAATTTCATTATTCATATCAACTTTAGTTGTTATGATTTTTTCAGGGGAACTACTCGCCACCTCTTCTATATCCATTCCACCTTGGTCGCTAGATATGAAAGCTATTTTAGAACTAGCTCTATCTACTAAACAAGATAAATAAAACTCTTTGTCTATGTTTGATGACTCTTCAACATATAATCTCTTTACTTCTCTTCCTTCAGGACCTGTTTGATGAGTGACTAAAGTTTTTCCCATCATCTCTTTTGCAGCCTCATTTAACTCTTCAATAGAATCTAATATTTTAACTCCCCCTGCTTTTCCTCTTCCGCCAGCATGTATTTGGGCTTTTAAAACATATTTTTTTGTATTTAATGATTTTGCTTTTTCCACTAATTTATCTACAGTTAGAGCAAAAACACCTTCTGGAACACTTGCTCCATATTTTTTTAGAATTTGCTTAGCTTGATGTTCGTGAATATTCATTATTACTTAGAAAGATCAGGATCTATTTTAGATGCCGCTTCCCAAAGGGTTTTAACTGCATCGATAGAATGCATAAATTCTTTTTTTTCTTTATCATCTAAATCAATTTGCTCAATTTTTTCCACTCCATCTTTCCCTATAATCACTGGAACACCTGCATAAACATTGTTTACCCCATACTCTCCATTTAATTGAATAGCACATGGTAGTAATTTTTTTTCATCATTTAAGTATGCTTCTGCCATCTGAACCCCTGATGCCGCTGGCGCATAAAATGCAGATCCTTTTTCAAGGTATTTAACTATTTCAGCTCCGCCATCTCTAGTTCTCTGATTTATTTCTTCCAATCTTTCTTGGGAAATTTTTCCCTCTTTTACTAGATCAAGTAAAGGTTTTCCTGATACTTTGGTAAATCTAGGCATTGGTACCATGGTGTCTCCATGACCACCCATAACCATTGCATCTATTTCTTTTACAGGAACATTAAGTTCTAAAGACAAAAATAATTTGAATCTAGAGCTATCTAAAATTCCAGCCATACCAACTACTTTATTTGCTGGTAATCCTGAAAATTTTTGAAAAGCCATAACCATTACATCTAAAGGATTTGTAATACAAATTACAAAAGCATTAGGTGCATTTTTTTTCACCCCTTCAGCAACTTGTTTAATAATTTTTAAATTAATACCTAATAGATCGTCTCTGCTCATACCAGGTTTTCTTGGAACACCTGCGGTAATTATAATCACATCAGAGTCTTTAATATCTTGATAATTATCTGTTCCTGAAAATTTTACATTAAAACCATCAACAGATGACGATTGGGCAATATCTAAAGCTTTTCCTTTAGCAATTCCACTAGCTACATCAAAAAGGACTACTTCGTTTGCTACTTCTTTTGTTCCAATTAAGTGAGCAAGTGTGCCACCTATTTGTCCTGCGCCAATTAAGGAAATTTTTTTTTTCATAATTGAGCTTATCTTTTATTGATAACTTATAATTATTCAATAAAAATTTAAATTTTTATTTTAGTCTTCTTTAATAAGCCTAGAGCAGATAGCCATATCATCTGATATATATGAGCCTTTAAAGTGAGATTTGTTTTTTTCCCAATTTTTTTTACCGTCTGCTATGTAATTACTGAATAACTCTTTTCTATTATTTTCAGCTTCTTCTTGAGCTTCCTCTAGCTTTTTATTTTCTTCGATTACCATTAACTCTACAGATTTAAATAATAAGTTATTTGAAATCTCTATAAAATTTTTTGAAGATACTGCATCAGACTTGAGCACAATCCCAGATGCATATGCGTAAACTGAACTACATCTTTTAAGAAGATATATCTGAGTTGATCCTTTTTCTAGGTCTTTTCCATCTAAATAATCTTTTAATGAGATATTTAGATCAGCTTTAGCAAAATTTGATAAGATTAATATTAATATAGTTGTAATCGCTAATTTCATTTTGTTCATCTTAATTAATTTTTATTTTATGGACCGTATGCTACTTTAGGCAACCATGTAACTATTTCTGGAAAATTAAATACTATAGCAACTGCTATCACTTGAAGAATTACAAATGGAATTATTCCCTTATAAATATTTGTTATTGTAATCCCTTGAGGGGCAACACCTTTCATATAAAATAGAGCAAAACCAACAGGTGGTGTTATAAATGAAGTTTGTAAAACCACTGCAAACATTACAATAAACCAAACCATATCAACTCCAAGATCCATCATTACAGGCGCTAAAAAAGGTAAAATTATTAATGTAATTTCAATCCAATCTAAAAAGAAACCTAATAAAAATGCTACAAACAAAACAACTAATACAACACCACTTGTTCCAAAAGGTAATGCCATAAGAGCTCCTTCTATTAATTCGTCACCACCTAAACCTCTTAAAATTAATGCAAACATTGTTGCACCAACAAAAAGTGCAAAAATATAGGCTGTGGTATGGGTTGTTTTTCTAATTACAATTTTCAAATCTGAAAATGACAATCTTCCTCTAATTATAGCTAATAAAGATGCACCTAAAGCTCCAACTCCAGATGCTTCTGTTGGAGTAGCAATTCCCATGAATATACTTCCTAATACAGCAAAAATTAATAAAGCTGGTGGTATGATAGACTTTAAAACTCTTAAAACTATTTTTAAGTCTACCGGTTCGGCGTCTTTTGGGAGTGGTGCAGCTTTCGGGTTCATATAAGCATAAACAACAATAAAAATTGTATATAACAAACCAAGTAATAGACCTGGAAATACAGCCCCCATAAATAAATCACCAACTGATATTCTCACTTGGTCTCCCATAATAACCAGCATAATGCTTGGGGGTATTAGAATTCCTAAAGTCCCAGTTGCACAAACAACTCCACAAGCTAAGTTTGGATTGTAATTATTTTTTAACATTAGAGGTACACCTAAAATTGTTAACAATACTACGGCTGCACCAATAATTCCTGTAGAAGCAGCAAGCAAAACTCCAATAAATACAATTGAGATCGCTAATCCGCCTCTTGTTTTGCCAAATAACTTAGAGAGATCGGTCATAAGATCTTCTGCAATACCAGATTTATCCATCATTATTCCCATAAAAATAAACATAGGTAATGCAACTAAAACCCAGTTGGCCATTACTCCATAAAGTCGATAAACAACCATGGAGGCAAATCCAAAATCAACACCATAAAAGGTGTCGAACAAGTTATCAGAAAGCATTGAAATAAATATAAACAGCACTCCTAAACCACCCATAGTCCAAGCTACAGGAAATCCATAAAATATTAATGTTATAAAACTAAAAAATAGGGCGATTGCTAAAAAGTATTCCGTAACTAATGAAATCATCTTTTATCCTCTAATCCAAACCTAAGCGTTTGTATTATTCTTGTAATTCTAGAGAAACCAGAAATTAATAATAAGAAAAAACTGATTACTAAAAAACCTTTTACAAACCATCTGGCTGGTAAACCGTTGGCCGATGTTGATCTTTCACTTGAAGCCCATGATAATTCAAAGAAAGGAACAGCATAATAAAGAACAAGGATTACAAAGGGTAAAAATAAAATTAAAATACCAAATAATTCAAACCATAATTTTTTTCTATAACTTAACCTCTCGCTTAAAACATCAACTCTTACATGAGAGTCCACTATATATGTTGAGGATAAACCGACTAACCAACCGATACAATAAAGATGCCATTGTAGCTCCTCCAATTCAATCATTCCGTTCTTAAATACATATCTTAAGACTACATTTAAAATAATAACTGCAATCAATATTACCCATAACCAATTAAAAATTTCTCCTATCTGCAAAACAAAATTATCAATTTTTTTTGTTATAGGCGTATGTCTAAGTTGTAGCTTTTTATCAAGAGATCCTTCAACAGATGTAAAATCTTTAGACATAAATTCTTTTCTTTAAAAACAAAAGCAGCCGGTGGAACCGGCCGCTTTTATTATTATAATCAACTTTTCTAGTATTAAATACTAAAAGTTTCGAGGTAAATATCCCCATTTTTGCCAAACATCATACTCTTTCATGAATGCTTGTTGAGAAGCCCACACTTTAGCAAAGTCAGCGTCTTTAGCAGATTCTTCTTTCATTACTCTAGCACTTACTTTTTGTAGTTCTCTCAATACACTATCAGGCAATCTAGCAGCTGTTACACCTTTACCTGGGAAGCTTTGAATTTGCTTACCTTGTAAAAATTCACCAGTTGTAATTGCTCTCATAGCTGCTGCTGTACAAGCCATTTCAAATAAGGCTTGGTCAGCTGCACCCATTTTTTTCCATAAATCTAAATTGATCATGAAATGAGTTGAAGTTGATACTTGGTGCCAACCTGGAAATAGGTTGAACTTAGTGATTTTATGAAAACCTAAGACTTCATCAATCGCAGGCATAGAATATTCAGTTGCATCTAGAGTTCCTTTTTCTAGAGCTGCAAAAATTTCTCCACCAGCCATCAAAGTAGCTGAAGCTCCTATTTCATTTAAAACCATTCCTCCTAAACCTGAGAAACGAATTTTTAAACCTTTAAGATCTCCTAGGCTAGTTATAGGATTTCTATACCAACCAGCTGTTTCAGGTCCAATTGTACTACACAACAAAACTTGAATATTTTGTTTGTTGTATATTTCATTAGCTAACTTAGCGCCTTCTCCCTCAAACCACCAAGCTGCATATTCCCATGGCTCCATACCAAATGGTACAGCTGCAAATAATACTGCTGCTGGAATTCTTCCTTGGTCATATGCCATGTAGTTATAAGCTGCTGGTAAGTCACCTTTACTAATTGAAGGTGAGATTTCTAATGGTGGAAGTATTTTTCCAGGCTCGTAAACCTTTAGTTTAATTCTACCATCAGTCGCTCTGTCTAATGTGTCTGATAAACGCGCAACAGGATCTCCTAATGCAGGCCAACCAGTATTAAAAGTAGATTGTACTTTCCATCTAATTTTTTCTGCTGCAGTAACTTGCTGTAATGAAAAAGTTACCATTAAAGCAAATACAGCAAAAAAACTAACAGATGTTTTTATTAGTTTTTTCATTTTCCCCTCTTTTGTTTGCTGAGTTGTTTAAAAAAAGAAGAGTATTCCCAACTCATTTAGAATGCTCTCCATGCTTTTCCGTAAAGATCAACCATCTCATTTACAGTAGGCACTCTTGGATTGAGGTTAGGCGCACCTGAAACTTCAGCATCAGTGGCCATGTTTTCTAACTCTTCCTCAAAATTTTTCTCATCAATTCCAAAGTTTTTCATAGATGGAACGTCAAAATCGTTATTTATTTTATAAAGCCCTTTAATTAATTTTTCACAAGCTAAGTCATCGTCATCATTTGATAACGCAAAATTTCCAGCTTTACTACAGTCTGCATATCTACTTTTTGCATGATCTATTGAAAATTCAGTTATCGTCGGTAATAGCATTGCATTACTTAATCCATGAGGAACTTTAAAATTACTACCTAACGGTCTGCTCATTCCATGAACTAAACAAATGGAAGCATTTGAAAAAGCTAAGCCTCCCAATGTTGCTGCCAACATAAGACCTTCTCTAGCTTTTAAATCTTTTGGATCTTTATCAACTGCATAAATATTCTCTTGAACAAGTCTTATAGTGTCTAGTGCCATTCTATCAGAAAACATAGTCGCTTTTTTACTCACATAAGCTTCAATACCATGGGTTAATGTATCGATTGCACTATCAATAGTTAATCTTCTTGGCTTTGAGAGCGTCAGTTCATAGTCAACAATTGCAACAATAGGAACAAATCCTTCTCCTCTACAAGAAATTTTCTCAAAATTGTTACTTTTCGTATCTATAATTACTGAGTGATGAGTAACTTCTGAACCAGTGCCAGCGGTAGTTGGAATAGCTATAATTGGTAGTCCTTTTTTATCAAAAGTAGAAGGAGGTTTATAATCTTGAATATTTTTACTGTATTGAGAAAGTACTGCTATTGCTTTTGCAGTATCAATAGGACTCCCTCCTCCAAAGCCAATTACAGCATCATTTTTATTTTTTTTTAAAATATCAATACCATTTAAAACTACTGTGTCGGTAGGATCAGGTATAGTATCATCAAAAACACTCGAAGTTAGACCTGCCTTTGTAAGTAATTCTTGGAGCTTTTTTACGTAACCGAACTTTACCATTTGTTTGTCAGTTACTATTAAGGGAGATTTTACTGAACCAATTATATTTAAAATTTCTGGAAGCTGATTAAGGCTACCTTTGCCAATCTGCATATATCTTGGCACACAAACTCGAACGTTATCTCTTTTAATCAAGCTGTTCCCCTTCTTTATTAATAGCACAATCTAAACTTATGTTAATTTAGGAGTCAACAGCATATAATCTTTAATTGATAATATTTTTCTCATTTAAGGAATACATATTGCAATCGAAAAAAACCTGTTATACTTTTATTTATAAAATAAAATTTAATGAAAACTATAAGCCATTTTATTGACGGAAAGATTTATAGTGATAGTAAATCTAGAAAAGGTCCAATATTTAATCCAGCAATTGGTGAACAAATCGCAGAAGTTGAATTAGGAACTAAAGCTACTGTAGAAAAAGCTATAGAAAGCTCATCTAAAGCATTTATAACTTGGTCAAAAACCACTCCAATAAATAGAGCTAGAATTTTATCAAAATATAAAGATCTTCTTATAAAAAATATGGAAGAACTAGCTGTAATGGTTTCTGAACAACATGGAAAAACTATTGCAGATGCAAAAGGTTCTATCCAGAGAGGAATAGAAGTAGTTGAATATGCAACTGGTATTACTGATTCCTTAAAGGGTGATCATTCTACTAGTGTTGGGACTAATGTAGACTCTCATACTCTAAGACAACCTCTTGGGGTTTGTGCAGGAATTACACCATTTAATTTTCCAGCTATGGTTCCTATGTGGATGTATCCAGTTTCTATAGCTTGTGGAAATACATTTGTTTTAAAACCATCAGAAAAAGATCCTAGCTGTCCAATGAGATTAGCTGAAATAGCAATAGAAGCAGGTTTACCTGCAGGAGTTTTAAATGTTGTAAATGGTGATAAAGAGGCTGTAGATACACTACTAGAAAATAAAACAGTTCAAGCAATTAGTTTTGTTGGCTCTACCCCAATTGCTGAATATGTTTATCATACTGGTACAAAAAATAATAAAAGAGTACAAGCACTAGGTGGAGCAAAAAATCATATGGTTATAATGCCTGATGCAGACGTAAATAAAACTACTGACGCAATAATAGGATCTGCTTTTGGATCAGCAGGAGAAAGGTGTATGGCTATTTCAGTAGCAGTCTGTGTGGGTAAACAGACAAAAGAAAAGATAAAAACAAAACTATTAGAGGAAACTGCTAAACTAAATGTTGGGCCTTATACAGATGAAAAAAGTGATTTTGGTCCATTAAATAACAAGGCACATTTTGAAAAAGTTTTAGGGTACATAGATACTGGAGAGAAAGAAGGTGCAAAATTATTGAGTGATGGAAGAAATTTTAAAAAACAAGGATATGAAAATGGTTATTTTGTAGGACCAACAATTTTTGATGATGTAAAACCTGAAATGAAAATTTACAAAGAAGAAATTTTTGGACCTGTATTAAGCATGATGACTACTGAAACTTATGAAGAGGCTCTGAACCTAGTAAATGACCATGAGCTTGGGAATGGAGCTGCGGTTTTTACAAAAAGTGGTAATATTGCAAAACATTTTACTGAAAATGCAAAAATTGGAATGATAGGAGTAAATGTGCCTATTCCTGTACCTGTTGCATATCACAGTTTTGGTGGTTGGAAACGATCTTTATTCGGAGACCACTCAATGCATGGACCTGAGGGTATAAGATTTTACACTAAACTTAAAACTGCGACTGTGACTTGGGTTGAAGATAATGCTGGTCCTGAGTTTACAATTCCAGTTTTATCTTAATTTTTTAAGATTTAGCTTTGGATGAAAGATACAAATAGCAGAACCTCTCCAAGAAGAATATTGAATATTCTAGAAGAGATAATAGTTGATCCAGATAATTTTACTGCAAAAAAGATTTCTCATAAATTAAAAATACCCCTGCCTACAATTTATCGACATATTGAAACTTTATGTGAAGAAAAGTATTTGGTTTCTAATAATTCAAAGAGCTATCTACCTGGTCCAAAAATGAGAAATTTAATTTTAAAAAGTTTACCCTATGAACCAAATTTTACTCTAAGAAGATCTTACTTAAGAAAATTAACTAATGACATTGAAGAAACAGTTAGTTTATCAATACCCATTGGAACTAAACTTGTATATTTTGATAGAATTGAATTTCATTGGCCAATGCAATTAAATTTAGAGGCAGGTGACCATCTTCCCTTACACGCCTCAGCATCTGGAAAATTATATCTTTCATCCATAAATGAGGAAAAAGTTATTCAAATTTTTAGAAATATTAAAACACCCAAAAATGCAAAAAATACAATTACAGATATTTCACAGTTTAAAAAAGAATTAAAAAAAATTAAAAATCAAAAATATGCTTTTGATGATGAAGAATGGTTTAATGGAATGGTTGGGCTTTCGGTGCCAATATTTAATTCTAATAATGAATTATGTTTTTGTTTATCTACCCATACAGCAAAAAGTAGAAAAGGTATTAATGATTTAAAAAAAATTTTACCAATTATGTTATCTTCAGCCAATAATCTTAAAAAAGTACTCTTTAAAGACTAGTTGTAGCCAACATTTTCTTTATTTCAGCAATTGCTTTTGCAGGATTCAATCCTTTAGGACATGCGCTTGTACAATTTAATATTGTGTGGCATCTATAAAGTTTTAATTCGTCTGCTACTTTTTTTAATCTCGCTTCTCTCTCTTCATCTCTACTATCCACAATCCATCTGTATGCTTGTAAAAGAACAGCAGGACCTAAATATTTATCACCATTCCACCAATAACTTGGGCAAGAAGTTGAACAGCAAGCACACATTATACATTCGTATGCTCCATCTAATTTTTTTCTATCTTCTTTTGATTGAATAATTTCAGTCGTCTTAGATTTTGAATTAGATTTTAACCATGGTTCTATAGATTGATATTGTTTATATAATCCATCTAAATCACCTATTAGATCTTTTTTAACTTTTAAATGAGGTAAAGGATAAATATCTATATCTCCATCAATTTCAGAATGAGGTTTTGTACAAGCTAAACCATTTTTCCCACCCATATTCATAGCACAAGAACCACAAACACCATGAGCACAAGATCTTCTATATGCAATTGTTGGGTCAATTTCATTTTTAATTTTGTTTAAAATATCTAAAACTTTTGAGGGACAGTTATCCATGTCCACCTCATATGTATCTATTCTAGGATTTTCTCCAGAAGTAGGATCCCACCTATATATGTTTACTTTTCTTAAATTTTTTGAGCCTGTTTTATCTTTAAAATATTTACCTTTTTTTACTTTTGAGTTTTCAGGTAAATTAATTTGAACCATTAGTAAACTCTCTCTTGAGGAGGAAAATACTGAACTTCATTGGTTAAGGTTGATTTATGAACTTCTCTATAACTAATTTTTGTTTCTTTGCCATTACACCAGGCTAAAGTATGTTGCATGAACTTTTCATCATCTCTCTTTGGAAAATCTTCTCTTGCATGAGCACCTCTACTTTCCTTTCGATGATAAGCAGAATCTACTGTAACTACTGCTTGTCTTATCAAATTATCAAATTCTAATGTTTCAACTAAATCTGTATTAAATATCAATGATTTATCCTTAACTGATAATGAATCCAATCCATCGTAGGCATCTCTTATTTCTTTAACTCCCTCTTTTAGGGTTTTTTCTGTTCTAAAAACTGCACATTTTGATTGCATTGTTTTTTGCATAGATAATCTTAGTTCAGCGGTTCCTGTATTTCCTTCAGAATTTCTAATTTTATCAAATCTGTCTAGACATTTTTGTGTCTCTGACTCACCAATTTCTTCATGAGGTTGTCCTGGTTTAATTAATTCTGCCGCTCTTTTTGCAGCAGCTCTTCCAAAAACAACTAAATCAATTAAAGAATTAGAGCCAAGTCTATTCGCACCATGAACTGAAACACACGCAGCTTCTCCAATTGCCATCAATCCAGGAACAGTTTTTTCAGATCCATTTACCGTTAATACTTCCCCTTTATAATTTGTTGGAATACCACCCATATTGTAATGAACTGTCGGCACAACTGGAATTGGTTCTTTAGTAACATCTACATTAGCAAATAATCTTGCCGCATCTGTTATGCCTGGTAATCTACTTTCTATAATTTCCTTATCTAAATGACTTAAGTTTAAATGAACATGATCTTGTTCTTTTCCAACACCTCTTCCTTCATTAATCTCTATTGACATTGATCTACTTACAACATCTCGTGATGCTAGATCTTTTGCCTTAGGTGCATACCTTTCCATAAATCTCTCACCCTTCGAATTTGTAAGATAACCTCCTTCTCCTCTCGCACCTTCTGTTATTAAAGTACCATGACCATATATTCCGGTAGGATGAAACTGTACAAATTCCATATCCTGTAAAGGTAAGCCTGCTCTTAAAACCATTGCATTACCATCACCTGTGCAAGTATGGGCAGAAGTTGCTGAGTAATAAACTTTACCATACCCACCTGTTGCAATAATTACTGCATGAGCTCTAAATCTATGAATAGTTCCATCATTAAGATTCCATGCTATTAAACCTTTACACTCTCCATCCTTCATTAATAAATCTAGCGCAAAATATTCTATAAAAAATTCTGTTTTATGTTTTAGAGCTTGTCCATATAAAGTATGTAAAATTGCATGGCCTGTTCTATCAGCAGCAGCACAGGTTCTTTGAACAATTCCATTACCATAATTTTTAGTCATACCACCAAATGGTCTTTGATAAATTTTTCCATCTTCTGTTCTACTAAAAGGAACACCATATTTTTCTAACTCAATCACTGCTTTTGGCGCTTCCTTACAAAGATATTCAATGCTGTCTTGGTCTCCTAACCAATCAGCTCCTTTGACGGTATCATACATATGCCAACGCCAATCATCTTCACCCATATTACCTAACGAGGCTGAAATACCTCCTTGAGCTGCTGAAGTATGACTTCTTGTTGGAAACACTTTTGAGATGCATGCAGTTTTTAATCCCGCTTCACTTAAACCTACCGCTGCTCTTAACCCTGAGCCGCCAGCCCCTAAAACTACTACGTCGTATTCGTGATCAATTATTTTATAAGAAGAGCTCATAACCAAGAAATTAATATAATGGTAATTACTGGAATTGCTACTGCAGAAACATATAAAAGCATATTTGCGACATTTTTGATTTTATCATTTGCTATATAATCTTCAAAAACTTCACTAATACTTAATGCTGAAAAAAAATAGGCATTAATAATAAAAATACTGAATAAAAATTTTGATGTCGTGTTTGTAAAAAAGATTACAACATTTGTGTATTCTTGATCGTAAATACTGCTCAAATTAATAATAAACCATAACATTAATGGAACTAACATCGCTCCACTAATTTTTAAAAAAATCCATTTTTTAGTAGCATTTATCATTTTATAAAATACTTTTTCCGGTTAAGTAAAAAATAACTGTTAAAATTATAGAGCCAAATATTACAATTAAACCTGTTATTTTTGTTGTCTTTAATTCAAATCCATAACCAAGATCCATAATCAAGTGTCTTATTTCACTTAAGATCTGAAAAGAAAAAGACCAAATAATTCCTAATATAATAAATTTTCCTATAGGTGAATCTAATAATAAATTTATTGTTTCATATCTACTTTCACCTAATAAAAGCAGCGACGCCCACAAACAAATAAGTGTTATTACTATAATATTAATAATACCTGTAATTCTATGAGAGATGGATACTAAGGAAGAAATATGCCATTTATAAATTTGGATGTGAGGAGATAAAGGGCTTTTATTTTTCATAGAAATTATTTTTAATTATTGTTTCGGCTATTTCTACCGAGTTCAAAGCTGCCCCTCTAAGTAAATTATCTGAAACAATCCATAAATTTAATCCATTTTTTATAGTCTTGTCCTCTCTTATTCTTGAAATAAAAGTTTCATCTCGACCCTCTGCTTCAAGAGGAGTTGAATATCCGCCATCTGATCTGTCATCAATAACTTTGCAACCTTCAAAATTATCTAAAGCTTCTCTAACTTTTTCAATTGAAAAAGGTTTTTCAAATTGAATATTTACTGACTCAGAATGAGAAACAGATATAGGTAATCTTACACAAGTGGCTGTTAAATCTATTTTATTGTCTAAAATTTTTTTTGTCTCATTAGTCATTTTAATTTCTTCCTTAGTATAACCATCATCAGAAAACACATCTATATGCGGAATAGCATTAAAAGCTATTTGTTTTGTAAAGTTTTTTGAATTAATTTTTTTTCCATCTAGTGCTAATTTAGTTTGTTCAATTAACTCATCCATAGGAGCTTTACCACCTCCTGAAACAGATTGATATGTTGATACGACTATTCTTTTAATTGAAAACAAATCGTGTAAAGGTTTAAGAGCGATTACTAATTGTGCAGTTGAACAGTTTGGATTTGCTATAATATTTTTTTTTATAGTCTTTAAATCCTGAGAATTAACTTGTGGAACTATTAAAGGAACCTCTGGATCCATTCTAAAATGACTTGAGTTGTCTATTACTAAACAATTTTTTGCAGCTTTTTCAGCAAATTTTTCTGAAATTTTTCCACCAGCAGCAAAAAAACATATTTTTACTTTAGAAAAATCAAAGCTTTCTAAATCATGAATTTCATAGTCCAAACCTTTAAAATTAATTTTTTTTCCTACACTTTTAGATGATGCTAACAAATACAGTTTATCAATAGGAAGATCTTTTTTCTCAAGAACTTCTAATGTTTTTCTTCCAACATTTCCTGTTGCGCCGACTATTGCAATATCCATGATGTAAGTTTTATACTAGATGAAAGGTAATTCGCAAACTTTAAGAGCTATATTTTTACCTTCAATTTCAAGCTTACCGGTCTCTGACTCTTTGCAAAAAGGCTCATTTATCATTGCAATTCCTATCACTTTTTTAAAATGAGGTGAGTAGCATGCAGATCTAAGATCTCCTATTAAGTTTCCATCATTATTCATAATATTGACTGAGCCTGTTAAATTTATTTTATTTGTTTCAACTTGAACTCCCATTAGTTTTCTTTTAATTCCATCAGATTTAATCTTTTTTAACTTATCTTTACCCAAAAAAACTACCTCTGAGTCTAAATTAACATATTTTTCAAAACCACATTCAAAAGGGTTGTCTTGATTATCAAAGTCATTTCCATAAGAAAGAAGACCACTTTCAATTCTTTCAATAAGATTTGGGCAACCAGGTTTTACATTAAATTCTGCACCTATTTCAAAAAGATGATCATATAAATCTTGGCCTGACGATGTATTTTCAACATAAACTTCATAACCACCTTGTTTTGACCAACCTGATCTAGCAATCAAATGTTTTGTGCCTTTGAAATCAAAATAGTCAAATCCAAAAAATTTTAACTCAGTAATTTTTTTTCCAAAAACGTTTTCCATCAGACCAAATGATTTAGGACCTTGTATTGCAATAATATCAACACTTGGTTCAAAAATTTTTACTTTAAAATTATTTCCAGAAGCAAGACCTTTAGCAAAAAAAATAACATCTGAATCTGCAATTGAAATCCACCATTTATCTTTAGCTAATTTTAATATAACTGGATCATTAACTAAATTACCATTATCGTCAATTATTGGACAGTAATAGCATCTTCCAATTTTTGATTTTGACAAATCTCGACAAGTCATAAGCTGAACAAGTTTTGCTGAGTCTGGTCCAGAAATTTCAACTTGCCTCTCGGCTGCAACATCCCAAATTTGAACATTTTTTTTTAAATGATCACAAGACTCCTCTATTGATCCGAATGCAGCTGGTAATAACATGTGATTATAAACTGTATAAGCTGTTACACCTTGTTTTTCTATTCTTGAAGTATAAGGAGTACTTCTTAATCTTCTGGATTTTGCTATAGAATAATTTTTCATTTATTTAAAAATTCCAAAATCTTTTCTCGCATTTCAAAAGCTTTTTCAATCATAATCATGTGACCTGATCCAATAATTATATGAGTTGTTGAATTTTTGACTAGATTTGCAAATTTTTTTCCACTTTCTAAATTAGCCATCTTGTCAAGTTCTCCAAATATAAACATAGATGGACAATTTATAACTTTAGCAGCATCAGAGCCATTCTGATAATTATTACATGCAATTAGATCAACGGCCAAGATTTCACTAATATCTCTGGGAGATTGGATTATTTTTTCTACTGGGTTTCCACCAATAAATTTTTTCGAACCTTCAAAACCCCATTTCATCATTAATTTGACAGCATCGGAATCTCCATTTGTTGCCAAATCAATTAGATCTTTATTAACAGGCATTCGATAAGAGCCTCCAACAAACACTATTTTTTTTAATCTATCTTTATATTTAAATGAGTATTCAAGAGCTTCTAAACAACCTTGAGAATGACCTACGAGAATTATATTCTTCAATTTTAATTCTTCAAAAACTTTTTCTAACCAATCTGCAATTTTTTCGATACTATCTAAACATGGACCTTCAGAATTTCCATGTCCAGGTAAGTCAATTGACAAAACATTAAATTTTTTATTTGAAAAGAATTGTTCTGTTAGAGACCAGACAATGTGTGATAAACCACTCCCATGCAAAAATACTATCGTATCTTTAGAATTTTCTATACCTTGTCCAGCATCAGAAGCATAAACGCCTTTATTTTGTATAGTTATTTTCAATTAATTTCCTAAAATTTTTTTCTAAGTTCAAATTTTTGAATTTTACCTGTAGAAGTTTTTGGTAATTCACAGAAAACAACTTGTTTTGGGACTTTAAAACCAGCCAAAGTTTCTTTACAGAAGCTTATTAATTCTTTCTCTGTTGTAGGTTTATCTTTAACCATCTCAATAAATGCACAAGGAACTTCTCCCCACTTTTCATCAGGTTTAGCGACTACAGCAGCAATTGATACTGAAGGATGTTTAGATAAAGTATTTTCTATTTCAATAGAAGAAATATTTTCTCCACCAGAAATTATTATATCTTTTGATCTATCCTGTATTTTAACATATCCATCTGGATGCATTACCGCCAAATCTCCAGAATGAAACCAACCACCGGCCATAGCCTTATCAGTGGCATCTTTATCCTTAAAATAACCTTTCATTACTACATTTCCTCTTAACATTATCTCACCAATAGTTTTTCCATCTTTTGGCACTTCTTTCATTGTCTCAGGATCCATAATTGCTGCCCCCTCAAGATTAGGATATCTAACTCCTTGTCTTGCTTTAATTTCATTTTGCTTTTCCTCATCAAATTTATTCCAATCGTCATTCCAGGCACATTGTGTGACATGTCCATAAGTCTCTGTTAAACCATAAACGTGCATTACTTCAAAACCGAGTTCTTTCATTTTTTTAAAAATTATACTTGGTGGTGGGGCCCCTGCTGTAAGTACATGAACTTTATTTTTTAATTTGTTTCTATCACTTTCAGGTGCGCCTGTTATCATATTTAATACAATTGGAGCGCCTCCAAAATGAGTAACATTATATTTATCTATTAATTCAAAAATCTTTTTAACATCTATGTTTCGTAAACAAATAGTTCTTCCATTTAACATTGGAACTGTCCATGGATAACACCAACCATTACAGTGGAACATTGGAACAATTGTTAAAAAATTTAATCTATTAGGCATATTCCAAGCAACAGCACTTCCAGTTGACATTAAATAAGAACCTCTATGATGATAAACAACACCTTTAGGGTTTCCAGTTGTTCCTGAAGTATAACTTAAAGATATAGCCTGCCACTCATCCTCTGGCATTTTCCAAATATAATTATCATCACCTGTATTTAGAAAATTTTCATATTCTAAATCGCCAATTTTTTCTAATTTTGACTGATCTGCAAATTTATCATGAATATCAATTACAGTAATTTTTTTGTCTAACTTACTCAGAGCCTTTTTTACTTCAATATGAAGTTGTCTATCTACTACTAGTACTTTTGCATCACTATGATTTAAAATATATGAAATAGTATTAGCATCTAATCTTATATTGATTGTATTTAATACAGCACCAGTCATTGGAACTGAATAATGGGCCTCAAAAATTTCTGGAGTATTAAAGGCTAAAAATGAAACAGTATCTCCTTTTTTGATACCAATTTTTTCTAGTGCACTGGCAAATTTTATAGCCCTTTTATAAACTTCATTCCAAGTGTATTTTCTATCTTCATATACTATTGCCTCATAATTTGGGTAAACATCTTTAGCTCTCTCTAAAAAAGATAAAGGTGTTAATGGAACATAATTTGCAGCATTTTTATCTAAATTTGCATCGTAATGACTCATTCTAATTAAACTTAAAATTCATAATATTTGAGCTTCCAGAAATAGCAGATTTATAATGTAGCTCAGCTCTAGGTAAAACTTTTTCAAAATAAAATTTTGCAGTATTTATTTTATCATCATAAAAATTTTTATTTTCATTATAATCTTTGAAACTAACATCCAAGACTTTTATCCAAGCATAAGCAACAGAGACAAAACCAAGAGTTTTTAGATAATCATTTGCAGCAGCACTAACATCGTCTTTATCACTTTTGGTTTTTTCGTTTATCCATTCACTAAATTTAGTTAAAATATCCAAATAATACTTAAATTCCTTTGTAAATGGCTTAATCTTTTCGTTATCTAAATCAGTTTCAGACTTTATTAAATCTATAAATTTACTAATTATGTCTCCATTTTTATTTGATAGTTTTCTAAAAACTAAGTCTGCTGCCTGCACAGAATTCGTACCTTCATATATTGGAGTTATTCTATTATCTCTATACAGCTGTTCTATCCCTTGATCTTTTGTATAACCATAACCCCCGTGAATTTGCATTGCATCATTTGTAATTTCCATACCTAAATCGGTAAACAATGATTTTACCACTGGAGTCATTAACGAAACAAAGTCTGATGCTTCCTGACGTACTTTTTCATCTTGGTGATTTAAACTAACTTCAGTTTGCTGCGATAACCAAAAACATAAGGCTCTCTCACCCTCGATAATTGATTTCATGTTTAATAAAGATTTTCTTATATCAGCATGTTCAATTATAAAATCAGCGCCATTAGTTGATTTGGTTTTATTTGTTTTACCTTGTTTTCTCTCTTTTGCATAAGCAAGTGAATTTTGATAGGCGATTTCTGAAATTCCTAAACCTTGAATTCCGACAACTATTCTTTCAAGATTCATCATTGTAAACATTGCGTTTAAACCTTTATCTTTTTTACCAATCATATAACCAGTGGCTTCATCAAAGTTTAATACGCATGTTGCAGAACCTTTTATACCCATTTTGCTTTCAATAGATCCTGTAGATATCCCATTTCTTGGTCCAATACTTCCGTCATCATTAACTGTAAATTTAGGAACTAAAAATAAACTTATGCCTTTTGTGCCTGCTGGAGAGTCTGTTGCCCTAGCAATTACTAAATGAATAATATTTTCCGTCAAATCATGATCCCCTGATGTTATAAATATTTTCTGACCACTAATTTTATATGTTCCATCATTTTGTTTTTTTGCTTTTGTTTTTAAAAGTCCTAAATCTGTCCCACAAACTGGCTCTGTTAAACACATAGTGCCACTCCATTTACCTTCGACTATCTTTGGTAAATATTTTTCTTTTAGTTCATCTGATGCATGATGATTAATACAATTATAAGCACCTATGCTCAGTTCACTATAAAGTTTAAATGATAAACTTGCTGAAGATAACATTTCATCAAAGAATGCACTTACTGTTTTTGGCATACCTTGCCCGCCATATTTAGGATCACAAGATAAAGAAGTCCACCCATCCTCAATATATTTTTTATATGCCTCTTTATATCCTGGAGGAGTTCTGACTACTCCATTTTCTAAAACTGCTGGATTTTCATCTCCTGCTTTTGCAAGCGGCAGAATTAAGTTTTGATTTATTTTTGCAGCCTCTTCTAAAATATCTTTAACTAAATCTGAACTAACCTCTTTGTACTTTTCTAATTCATTATATTTCTTGTTGTCTCTTAATTTTTCAAAAAGAAACATCATATCTTCTACAGGTGCAGTATAGCTTGGCATAAAAATAGTTTAGAATAATTGATAGATTATTGCAATTTTGAAATTAACGCATCACCCATTTGTGAGGTAGAAACTTCTTTCATTCCATCAGATAAAATGTCTTTTGTTCTAAAGCCATCATTAAGAACATCTTGTACAGCTTTTTCCAAAGCCTCCGCTTCTTTATCAAGATCTAATGAATATCTTAAAGCCATAGCAAAACTTAATATACTGGCAATTGGGTTTGCAATTCCTTTACCGGCTATGTCAGGAGCTGATCCATGAATAGGTTCATACATTGCTCTCATTTCACCATCCTTGTTTTTTGCCCCCAAAGATGCTGAGGGTAAAAGGCCTAAAGATCCTGTAAGCATTGAAGCCTGGTCCGATAACATATCCCCAAACAAGTTGTCTGTTACAATAACATCAAATTGTTTTGGGTTTCTTAACAATTGCATGGAGCAATTATCAGCAAGCATATGACTTAACTCTACATCTTTATATTCTTTATCATGCAATGTCTGAACTTCTTCTCTCCAAAGTTGTCCTGCTTCCATTACATTTGATTTTTCACATGAAGTAACTTTATTTGACCTTTTCTTTGCTAATTCAAAAGCAATTTTGGCTACTCTAATTATTTCACTACTTGTATATGTGTGAGTATTAATTCCTTTACGTTCTCCATTTTCAATTGGTTTAATTCCTCTTGGTTCTCCAAAATATATTCCACCTGTGAGCTCTCTAACGATCATAATATCTAAACCTGAAACAATTTCTGGCTTAAGTGTTGATGCATCAACTAATTGTTTAAAACATATTGCCGGTCGTAAATTTGCAAAAAGTTTTAACTCTTTTCTAAGTTTTAATAATGCTCTTTCAGGTTTTTTTGAAAATTCTATGTTGTCCCATTTAGGACCACCAACTGCACCCAACATTATGACTGCACTCTCTAGTGCTTTATAAAAAACTTCATCAGTTATTGGTGTTCCATGTTTGTCATATGAAGAACCCCCAACAAGATCCTCATCAATTTCAAAATCTAGAGACTTTTTATTGTTAAACCAATTAATTATCTTTTTTACTTCCCCAATTACTTCTGGGCCAATTCCATCACCAGGTAGTAATAATATTTTTCTTTTTTTAACCTTAATCATTAAATATCCAGGGTTTTTTATCTTTTAAATCTTTTTCAAAATTTTGTATTTTATCTGATTTTTTTAAAGACAGAGCTATATCGTCTAGCCCTTCTAATAAACACTTTTTCTTAAATGAGTCTATCTTGAAATTTATTTTACTATTTCCATACATAATTTTTTCTTCATTAAGATCTATAGAAATTTCCTCTTTTCTATTTGCATATTCTGATAGTTCTTTGATCTTTTCTTCATCAAGAATAATAGGCAATATTCCATTCTTAAAACAATTACTGTAAAAAATATCAGCGAAGCTTGAACTGATCACACAAGTTATTCCAAAGTCTAATAATGCCCATGGAGCGTGTTCTCTCGATGAACCACAACCAAAATTTTTTCCTGCAATTAAAATTTTTGAATTATTGAAGGGATTTTGATTTAAAATAAAATCATTAATTTCTTTACCCTTATCATCATATCTCATTTCAAAAAATAAATTTTTACCTAAACCTGTCCTTTTTATTGTTTTTAAAAATTGTTTTGGAATAATCATATCTGTATCGATATTAACTATTGGTAAATAAGCCGGTATGCTTTTTAATGTATTAAATTTTTGCATGTTAATTTTGATATTTTCTAACATCATCAAGATTTCCAGATATTGCAGCTGCTGCAGCCATACCAGGGCTTACTAAATGAGTTCTTCCACCTCTACCTTGTCTACCCTCAAAATTTCTATTTGATGTTGAGGCACATCTCTCCTCCGGTTTTAGTTTATCTGCATTCATTGCTAAACACATAGAGCAACCTGGCTCTCTCCATTCAAAACCAGAGTTTACAAAAATTTTATCTAATCCTTCTTGTTCTGCTTGTTCTTTTACTAATCCCGATCCTGGAACGACCATTGCATGAACATGAGAGGCTATTTTTTTATCTTTTAAAATTTTTGCAGCCTCTCTTAAATCCTCTATCCTACCATTCGTACAGCTTCCAATAAAAACTTTGTCTATCTTAATGTCTTTAGCAGACATATTTGGTTTTAAACCCATATAATTTAATGCTCTTTCTAAAGAATTTTTTTTATCTTCATCCATCTCATTTTGAGGATTTGGAATTTTTTCATCAATTGTAATCACATCCTGGGGAGATGTACCCCAAGTTATCATGGGCGAAATCTCGTTAGCTTCCAGATTTATCTCTTTATCAAATTTAGCACCATCATCAGTTTTTAAACTTTTCCAATATTCTAAAGCTTTGTCCCAATCTTTTCCTTTTGGTGACATTGGTTTATCTTTTAAATATTTAAATATTTTTTCATCAGGTGCAATTAAACCTGCTCTAGCACCACCTTCAATTGTCATGTTGCAAATCGTCATTCTTTGTTCAACACTTAATGATCTGATTAAACCACCCGCATACTCTACTACACAGCCAGTTCCTCCAGCGGTACCAATTTTTCCAATTATTTGAAGAATTACATCTTTAGAAGTAACACCTAGCGGAAGTTTACCATTTACATTTATTCTAAAATTTTTTGCTTTTTTCTGAACCAATGTTTGTGTCGCTAAAACATGCTCTACTTCTGATGTACCAATTCCGAATGCTAAAGAACCAAATGCTCCATGAGTTGCGGTGTGACTGTCTCCACAAACAATAACTGTACCTGGTTGAGTAAATCCTTGTTCAGGTCCAATTATGTGAACAATCCCCTGTCTTTTATCATTCATTCCAAATAACTTGATACCAAATTCTTTACAATTAGATTCTAAAGTATCAACTTGAATTTTTGATTCTTGATCAGAAATACCTTTGGATCTATCTGTTGTAGGAACATTATGATCTGCAACTGCAAGTGTTAATTTAGGATGTCTAACTTTGCGTTTAGAATTTCTAAGTCCTTCAAATGCTTGTGGACTTGTTACCTCATGAACCAAATGTCTATCAACAAATAGTAAAGCTGTACCATCATCTTGTTGATCCACTAAGTGATCGTTCCAAATTTTATCGTAAAGAGTATTGGGCATTGAAAAAAAAATTATTTTTTTTCTGGTGTATTTTCAAGTTTTTTTTCTGTCTTACTTTCAGCTTTAGGAGCTTCTTCCTTTTTAGCTTCTACTGCTGGTGTTGTGTCTACTTTAGGAGCTTCTTCCTTTTTAGCTTCAGTTACTGGAGCTAAATTTTCTTCAGTCACAGTTTCGGGCTTAACATCAACATCAATTCCGATTTTTTTTCTGATTTTTTCAGCAATTCTTGCTGATTTACCAGTTCTGTCTCTTAAATAATAAAGTTTTGCTCTTCTTACTTTTCCTGAACGAATTACTTTAATTGTGTCAATTACTGTTCCATATAATGGAAAAGTTCTTTCAACTCCTTCTCCAAAAGATATTTTTCTTACCGTAAACGATGAGTTTAAGTCTCTACTCTTCTTGGCTATACAAACACCTTCAAAATATTGAATTCTTTCTTTTTTACCTTCTGTAATTCTGACACCAACTTTAACTACATCTCCAGTAAAAAAATCAGGGATTTTCTTTTCTGAAAGAATTTTTTTTACCTTGTGTTGGTTTATTTCTTCTATTGTTTTCATTTTAATATTTAACAAACTAGTTTTTCTTATATTTTTGCCATAAATCTGGTCTTCGGTCGCGTGTTATAGCCTCAGATTGAGATAAACGCCAGTCTTTAATTTTATTATGATCTCCTGATAATAATACATCCGGCACTGATTTTTCTTCCCATATTTGAGGTTTTGTATATTGAGGATATTCTAAAAGACCATTTTCAAAGGTTTCATCGAGTGAAGATTTATCATTTCCTATAACTCCTGGCAAAAGTCTCAAAATACTATCAAGCACAACTAACGCAGCAGTTTCACCCCCTGACAAAACATAATCTCCTATACTTATTTCTTCAATATTCCTTGTAGTTAAAACTCTTTCATCTACTCCTTCAAAATGACCACATATCAAAGATATAGATTTTTCTTTTGCTAGTTCTTGAGCAAGTTTTTGATCAAATTTTTTACCTTTTGGTGAAAGATAAAAAATTCTCTCTCCTTTTTTAACTTTTTGATCAAGCGCTTTTGCTAAAACATCAGCTTTTAATAACATTCCTGTTCCTCCACCATACGGAGTATCATCAACTGTTTTGTGTTTGTCAGTGGCTGCATCTCTAATGTTTATTACGTTTAAATTCCATAATTTATTAGACAAAGCTTTTCCATAAAGACCTTTAGCTAATGGTCCAGGAAAAACTTCAGGATAAAGAGTAAATACTTGAGCTTGAAACATAAACAAACTTTAGATTATTTTTTTTCCTCTTTATGAGCTTCTTCCTTTTTAGCTTCTGCTGCTGGTGCTGCTTCTGCTTTAGGAGCTTCTTCAGATCCTTCTTTTTTTCTTTCTTTTTTTGGAATAGCTTTTTGTGGATTATTTCCATTAGCAGGCATAGACATTAATTCATTTTCTCCTAAAATTCTTGCTACTCTTGTAGTTGGCTGTGCACCTTGACCTAGCCAATATTTAATTCTTTCAGCCTCAAGTCCAATTCTTTCTTTTTTTTCTTTAGGAAGTAATGGATTGAAAAAACCAACCTTTTCAATAAATCTTCCATCCCTTGCAAATCTACTGTCCGCCACAACTACTTTATAAACGGGTCTCTTCTTTGTTCCACCTCTTGATAGTCTTAACTTTAACATTTATTCTCCTTTTTTATTTTAATTGATTAAATAATTCTGGTGGTATTCCTTTATCAGTCATACCTTTCAGATTTCCTTTAGACATCTTTTTCATCATTTCAGACATCATTTTAAATTGTTTTAACAATTTATTGATAGTAGCTGGGTCTGTACCTGAGCCACTCGCAATTCTTTTTTTTCTTGAACCATCAATTATTTTTGGGTTCTCTCTTTCTTTTTTTGTCATGGACAAAATTATTGCTTCATTTTTAGTAATAACACTTTCATCTATTCCTGCGGCATCCATTTGGGATTTAACCTTGGATACACCTGGCATAAAAGACATTACACCTTCTATTCCACCCATCTTTTTCATTTGTCTTAATTGGGTTAAATAATCTTCCATTGAAAATTGTCCTTTTTTTAAATTTTCTTCAGCCTTTTTAATATTTTCTTCACCTAGATCTTGTGCAGCTTTTTCTACAAGAGATACGATATCTCCCATGCCCAGAATTCTATTTGCAATTCTATCTGGATGAAATACTTCAAGATTTTCAATTTTTTCACCTATTCCTAAAAATTTAATTGGAACTTGAGAAACGTACTTCATGCTAACTGCTGCTCCACCTCTAGCATCACCATCTGCTCTAGTTAAAATTATTCCGGAAATATTTACAGTATTTTTAAATTCTTTTGCAACAGATGCCGCTACTTGTCCAGTAAGTGAATCTGCAACCAAAAATGTTTCTGCAGGATTAATTGTTTTTTCAATTTGTTTGATTTCACTCATCATTTGTAAATCGATCTGCGTCCTGCCTGCAGTATCAAATAATATAATATCAGCACCATTTAAATTAGCTGCACTAATAGCTCTTTGACAAATATCAGCTGGTTGTTGGCCTTCAATTATGGGAAGCGTTAAAATATTATTTTGTTCCCCTAAAGATTTTAATTGTTCTTGGGCAGCTGGCCTATAGATATCTAAGCTAACCATCATAACTTTCTTTTTTTTCGTATTTTCAAGATATCTTGCAAGTTTAGCAGTTGTGGTAGTTTTACCAGAACCTTGTAATCCAACTAGCATCATTGGCACTGGAGGAACCGCATTAAGATTTACATCATTATTTTTTTCACCTAATAAACTTACCAGCTCATCGTAAACGATCTTAACCACCATATCTCCAGGTGATGTTGATCTAATTATTTCTTGTCCTAAAGCTTTTGGCTTAACTTTTTCAATAAATTCTTTTGCAACGTCTAAGGAGACGTCTGCTTCAAGTAAAGCTTGTCTAATACCTCTCAAACCTTCATCAACTTGATTTTCATCAAGGGAGGGAGCCTTTTTTAAAGAAGAAAAAATTTCTTCAAATTTATTTGTTAAATTTTCAAACATATTTATTACACACAGCAGTAATCACACTAGTGGGCGAACCCTCGCTGACTAGTGTCGATCTCTTTGTTTCCAAAGACACCGCAAATTTAACGTTTTTGCGGAAACTGCCACAAACTATAATAGAGGTTCAAAAAGTCAATAAATAAGTTAAATAAAGATATATGGACATTAAAGCTTTTAAAATGGATGGATTGGGTAACGATTTTGTTATCATTGATAATAGACAAAAAATTACTGATTTATCAAAAGAGCAAATAATTAAAATTTGTGATAGAAATTTTATTGGATGTGATCAATTAATATTAATTGAAAAAGATAACACTGCAGATGCTCGTTTAAAGTTTTTTAATTCTGATGGTGGTGAGTCTGGTGCGTGTGGTAATGGGACAAGATGTGTTGCTGATTTAATTTCAAAAGAAAACGGCAACAAAACTATAATTTTAACTACTCTATCTGGAAATTTAAAATCTGAAATACTAAATAATAATTTAGTTACAACTGAAATTGGAAATGCAAAAGTTAAATGGAATGAAATTCCCCTTTCAGAGGAGTTAAATACTCTTAATCTAAATATTAAAATTAATGACATAAACAACAATGAGCATTTAGGTGGCACTGCAATAAATGTTGGAAATCCTCATATTGTTTTTTTTGTTGATGAAATAAAAAACTTTGACATAGAAAAAATTGGTCCACAAATTGAAAATCATAAAATGTTTCCAGAAAAATGTAATGTTACAATTGCTAAAGTTTTAAATAAAAATTTAATTAAAGTTAAAGTCTGGGAAAGAGGTGCCGGGTTAACGAAGGCATGCGGAACTGCAGCATGCGCAACAGCATTTGCTGGCACATTAAATAAACTCACAGATCATAATACAGATATAGAATTTGAAACTGGAAAATTATCAATTTTTATAGATGAGAAAAATTCTATTCATATGAAAGGTCCTGTCTCAGATATTAAGGAAATTTTGATAAAATTATAATGGGAATATTTGATAAATTTAAAAAAGGTTTTCAAAAAAGTGCTTCAGCACTTTCATCTGGTCTTAAAGAAATTATTATAAAAAAAGAGATAGATGATAAAAATTTAAATAAAATTGAGGAATTTTTAATTCAATCAGATGTTGGTATTGAAGCTGCTTCTGAGATAAAGGATATAATTTCAACAAAGAAAGTTGATCCAAATAAAGATTTAAAATTAGAAATCAATCTCATTTTAAAAGAATATATAGTTTCTCTTATGAAACCTTTGGAGAATAGTTATTTTTTCAAAAAAAAAGATAAACTAAATGCAACTTTAATTTCTGGAGTTAATGGTGTTGGAAAAACAACAAGTATTGGTAAAATTGGAAAAATTTTAAAGACTAACGGCAATAAAGTTATGTTTGCTGCATCTGATACCTTTAGAGCTGCAGCAATTGAACAATTAGAAAATTGGGCAAAAAAAATAGATGTTCAAATAACTAAATCATCACAAGGATCTGACCCGGCCTCGGTTGCATACAAAGCTATTGAAGAAGCTATTAATAATAATTTTGATCAAGTTCTAATTGATACAGCTGGAAGATTACAAAATAAGAAAAATTTAATGGAGGAATATAAAAAAATTGCCAATGTAACAAAAAAGATAGATCCAGATGCACCACATGATGTCATCTTGGTTCTAGATGCAACGTCTGGTCAAAATATAATTAGTCAAGTTGAAGAATTTAATAAAATAATTCCAATAACAGGTATTATCATGACAAAATTAGATGGAACTGCAAAAGGTGGAATTCTTTTAGCTCTAGCAAAAAAATATAAACTTCCAATTATTGCTTTAGGTTTAGGTGAAAAAGAGGATGACTTACAAATATTTGAGGCTGAAAAATTTGCTGAGGCTTTTACTCAAACTAATTAATTAAATTGCTTGATATTAATGGTTTGTAAAAACTACATTTATAATTATCCTCAAATTTAGAATGACCACAATTTTTGGCAAAAGAAGATATGATAAAATCAAATTTTCCATTAGCAGGATACAACTCTAGTTTTTTTTCTATAATATCAAATTTAAAGTTAGCATTTAAACTTTTTACTGCACTTATCATAACTAAGGTTTTATTATCTTTTAGAAGATAGTATGCAAAATCGTCTGGAAATACAGGAAAGTCATATTCCTGAAGATAATATTTTGCGTGGGACGGAAACCATTCATAAGATATTAACGGAGATGAAGTTTTAGTATTATAATCATAAATATAAAGATCTTTTGGATAATCATTAACATAATTGCTAGTTTCACCTCTGGCCAAAATTGATTTTTCTCTACCCTTAAAATACAAGGCAAAATTTTTGTTATGAGAATTCATGTGATCAATATGAAATAAATCATCAGCTAAAAATTCACTATCTTTTGCACTAACAACATTCTTTAAAGAAAAAATAAAAATAATTAGTAAAAATATTCTTCTCATATTTTTAACTTAAAAGACAATATTGAATTTTATTTGGTTGGAATGTGTCTTAATTTAAACTTTTAAGAAATGACTTTAGTGCTAAAACTAACTTTTCATCATACTCCATCATATGATTGTCATATTTAGTAAAGTAAGAATATTTTGGTTCATTAGCTAATTCATAAATTTTTTTACCCATTGAAAACGGAACTATTTGATCTGCCTCACCATGCATAACTAAAGTAGGTGAGTTGATGTTCTTGACTTTTTTATAATTTTCAAATTTATCTTTAAGTAACAAATTTACTGGAATGTAAGGATAAAATGTTTTGGCAGCATCTATCATAGATGTAAATGGAGTTTCTAAAATAATGCCTGCATAACTTTTATTTTGAGCTAAATGTGTAGCTACCCCTGTACCTAATGACTCTCCATATAAAATAATATTTTTTTCATCTACCTGTTTTTCAGTAATCCAATTAATTGCACTTTTTCCATCTTCATAGAGTCCTTGTTCAGAAGGTTTGCCATTATTTCCACTAAACCCTCGCCAAGCTATAATTAAAAAATTGATATTCATGTCTTGAAAATGATTAAGCTTATGAATTCTATTTTCTAAAGATCCTGCATTCCCATGAAAGTAAATTAAAGTTTTGAAGTCTTTAAGATTTTTTTCATGATACCATCCAAGTAGTTCAATATTATCTGAAGTTTGTATTTTAACTTTTTTAATATCAACTAAAATTTTGTCTCCTGAATAGTTATTTTCATTCGGATGATAAAGTAAATTTCGCTGATAGAAGTATAAAAATACTAAAACAAAAAAATACAAAAAAAAGATAATTAAAACTAATTGCAATAAATTCTTCCTAAATTTTTTGAACATTTTTTTTCTTTGCTAAATATACACCAATAAATACCAAAATTGTTCCTATCAAATGATAGTTTTCTAATTTTTCTCCAAATAAAAAATAACCATATATCGCTCCATAGATTGTAAAAATATATAATGTAAATCCGGTCAAAGAGGCACCAAGTTTTTTTTGTGTAATAGTATAAAGTGTGAATGCAATTATACCTGGAGAGATAGCTGCAAAAATTACCCACATTAAAAATTGTTTATTAAATACAGTTTTTTCAAAAAAAATTTCTTCCCCAATATAAAAAGGAAGTAAGCTGACTGCACCAAAAAATGCAATTAAAGTAAATCTTTGAAAAATTTCAAGTTTTGATTTCCAATAAAATAAGTAAATTGAATATAATGCCCATCCTATAGCAGCTGCTAACATCCAAAGATCACCAATTGTAAAATTTAGATTTATTAATAAGTAAAAATCACCCTTTATAATAATTGCAAAGACTCCAATTAAACAAGTTATAAGCCCAATAATCTTAGTTAAATTAATTTTTTCATTAAAAAAAATACTAGAAATCAAAATTATAAATATTGGAGAAGACGTATATATAATTCCCATATTAGTAACTGTAGTGGTTTGGCCAGCTAAAAAAGGGAACGCACCACAGATACCGCAGCCAGTTGCACCTAAGAAAAAAAGTTTTTTATATTCTTTTTTTAAAATTTTATAATTTTTTTTTAAGGTTACATAAGTAAAGGGTAGGAGAATTAAAAAAACTAATGTCCATCTCCAAAATGCTAAGGAAATTGGTGGAACATATTCTACTCCACCTCTGGCTACCACTAAGTTTGATGCCATAAAAATAGGCTGAATAAATAAAAGAGAGAATGCAAAAAGATTATTAGTTTTTGTACTCAATGATTTAATCTTGAATTATCTATTTTTTTTCAAAGAAGGCTTCATAAACCATCATAAAAATTGCAATACCCATTAAAATATAAACTGGCAATACATCAAAAAAACCTATCATCGGTGATCTAGTTAATGTAGTAGCAAGACCAACTAAAAAAGCTATCGCGAAAATAGATCCTAAAAATGTTGTAAACTTTTGCATTTTAATTATTACATTCCTTTTCTAACCAATTAGCAACCCCTAAAAATCTATGATCATCATAACGATCCCCAATGAGCTGCACTCCTAAAGGTAAATTATTTTCACCTTCAAGCAAAGGAAGAGAAATACAAGGAGTTCCTAAATAAGACCAGACTTTATTAAATTCTGCAGTTCCAGTGCTCTTAAGACCTTTTGGGGCAACACCGGGACTAGATGGTGACAGCACTCCGTGGTAATCCTCAAAAACTTCTTTATAAGACTCATAACTTCTTTTTTTGAAATCAATTGCCTCCGCATATTCTTTTGCTGAATACTTATTGCCCTTAGCTATAGCAGTTTGCATATATTTAGATAATTTAGATTTATATTTTTTATAATACAAAGCAAAATTATTAGCTAAATCAGTTTCATGAATGATTTGATGATATTTATGAATATCTTTAAAATAAGATGGAGTATCAAAAACCTCAATATTTTTAAATGACTTTATGAAGTATTCAAAAGATTCTCTTGATTTTTTATCAATTATTTTCCAATAATCTGACTTATAAAAAATAAATTTTGGTTCATATGAAGGTCCCTTCTTGGTTTCCTCTAAAATATTTTCTGATGAATAATAGATAGTTGCTGAATCATGATGATCTTTTTTAATTAAAACTTTTGCTAATAAAGCGACATCCTCAACAGTTCTACCAAAAATGCCTATATGATCTAATGCGTAAGAAGTTCTTAGAACACCATTTCTTGAAATCAAGCCGTAGCTTGGTTTATATCCAACTACACCACAATAGGAAGCTGGTCTAATAACTGATCCACCTGTTTGAGACCCAATCGAAAGAGGTGTCATTAACGATGCAACAGAAGCTGCAGATCCACTTGAAGAACCGCCTGGAGTTCGAGAATAATCGTGAGGGTTGGTTGTTTTTGGTGGTCCAAGATATGCTAATTCAGACGTAGCTGTTTTACCCATCACAATAGCTCCTGCTGAATGTAAAAGTTCAACTATCTCAGCATTTTGTGAATAAGATTTACCTTTTCTTATCGGCGTTCCACATTCCGTTGGCATGTCTACAGTTCCAATAATATCTTTGATAGCTACAGGAACTCCATGAAGTGAACCAACTGGTTTTCCTGATTTTCTATGTTCATCAGCATCAGCTGCTTTCTCTAATAAAATTTTTTTATCAAAGTGCACCCAAGCTTTTATATCTTTTTCAAATTTATTTATTCTTTCAATATATTGTTCGCAAACTTCAACAGATGTTAATTGACCATCTTTAATCTTTAAGGCCATCTCCTCGACACTAAGCGAAAATATATCAATCATCTTTTCTTTTAATCAGCAAACAATACGTCTGGTAGCCATAAAGCAATTCCAGGGAACATATACATTAAAAACATTCCAAAAATAACTATACCTAAAAATGGCATAATGCCTCTAAATATTTCCATTAATTCCACGTTAGTTTTTTGAACACCTTTTAGGTAATAAGCCGACATTGCCATGGGTGGAGTTAAAAAAGAAGTTTGTAAATTAAGAGCAATTAACATAGCAAAGAAATATGGATTAACATCAAATATTTCTAATAAAGGTAAAAATATTGGTACAAATATTATTAAAATTTCAGTCCACTCTAAAGGCCATCCTAAAAGAAAAATTATAATTTGAGTTATTACCAAAAATTGCCATGTAGTTATATTGATTGATGTAAAGAAATGTTCAAATACCTCATGCCCACCTAAATAAGAAAAGACAGAGGAAAAAGTCCATGATCCAATAAATAACCACATAATCATTGCTGTTGTTTTTGCAGTTAAAAAAACTGACTCTTTGAAATTCTGCCATTTTAATGTTTTATAAAACCAAGATAAAATAATTGCACCAAATGCACCAGCCGCAGCAGCTTCTGCTGGAGTAGCAATCCCAGCAAGAATTGTTCCTAGAACCAACATAATTAAACCGAATAAAGGCACAAAAGAAACCAATACTTCTTTTAAGATTTCTGCTCTTGGTGGGATATCTTCGGCAGGTGGTCTTGGAGCTATTGAAGGATTAAGCCATGCTCTAGTTACTGCATATGTAATGTATAATCCTGCTAGCATTAAACCCGGAAAGATTGCTGCTGCAAATAATCTTAATGGAGATAATTGTGCTATAACAGAATAAACAATTAGCATAATACTAGGTGGAATTAAAATTCCTAAACAGCCACCAGCACAAATTATTCCTGATGCAAATTTCTTATCATACCCTGCTTTAACCATAGCTGGCCAAGCGAGTAAGCCCATTAAAGTTACCACAGCTCCAATAATTCCGGTTGCAGTAGAGAATAAAGTACAAGTTATTAATGCTGCTACTGCCATTGATGCTGGTAATCTATGAGCAGCAAGTCTTATAGCAAAAAATAATTTAGCAACAATTCCAGCTCTTTCAACCAAATATCCCATAAACAAGAAAAGTGGTACAGCAGTCAAAACGTTATTGTCCATGACGGTATAAGTATTTTTAACAAACAAAGAAAATATTCTATTATCAAAAAGATGATCCATTAAAACTGGATCGTAATAAGCATAATAGCCAAAACCTATTCCCATTGCCATTAAAGTAAAAGCTATTGGGAAACCAAGAAGTACAGCAAATAAAAATACACCCATCATCAAAATAGCTACTTCAGGGTTTGTAAGACTAAACAACATTTTCTTTATCTTCCTTTTGTGAAGTTCTCATTAATAATTGTTCTGTCTCTTCTGCCACAACTATTCTTGCAGGCCATTGACCAGACTGTATACAAAGTATTGATCTAAACACCTCGCTTATTCCTTGAATAATTAACATTACACCCGCAGCAGGTATCATGGATTTAACCATATAAATTTGAATTTGAGCAGGACTACTCCAGCTAGTTTCTTTTATTTTCCATGCTTGAGCAGCATACTCATAACCGTAAAAAGCTAGGGCTATAACACCAGGAAAAAAGAAAAGAAAGTAAAGTACCAAGTCTATCCAAGCCTGAGTTCTTTGACTAAATAATCTATAAATTACATCTCCTCTAACATGAGCTTCTGTAGCTAAACAATATGCTCCCGACATCATTAATATTGCCCCATACATTTGCATACTAAAATCAAAATTCCATAATGTCGGAGCATTAAAAACGTATGCCATCACTACTTCATAAACTGTGCCTCCCATTAAAATAACGATACACCAAGAAAAAGCTTTCCCCATAGATGTGCTAAGTGTATCTGCAAATTTAATGTAAGATGTAATCATAGTTTTAGAACTATATTAAATTTAAGTAAAAAAAAAGGGGGTTTTTTAAACCCCCTCTTTTCGAATTATTTAAAGCTAATTAAATTTTAACTTTAGCAATTGGACCAAACTCATTTTCATAAGCTAATTTGTAGTTCGGTTGATTCATCAACAGATACTTCATTGTTCTCTTAGCATATGCTTTCTGAGATGCGATAATTTTCTTAAAGAAAGGATCTTTCCCAGAAAATTCAGCAACTATTTTATCCCAACCTTTTAACTGTTCAGCTAAAATAGCATCAGAAGTTTGGTAAACGTTAACCTTATGCTCGTTCATCAATTTACCTAAGTCAGTTGAATATCTAACTAAAGCTTTGAAGTAGTTATCTGAGTTTGCAGCATAAGCAGCATTTTTCAAGATAGCTTGGTGAGCAGGTGAAAGGCTATTGTATCTTTTTTTGTTCACCGGTATCTCAAACATTTCTTGAGATTGGTGGAAACTACCTAAGTGATAGTGTTTAGATACATCTTGCATTCCAAACTGTGAGTCTGATGTTGGGTTGTTAAACTCTGCAGCATCAATCAAACCAGTTTTCATTGCTGGTTGAATTTCACCACCTGGTAATTGTCTTACAACCATTCCCATAGCAGTTAAAACGTTAGTCGCTAAACCAACTGTTCTATACTTCATACCTTTAACATCAGATACTTTTGTTACGTTCTTTTTAAACCAACCAAAAGGTTGTGCTGGCATCGGCATATGAAAGAATCCAATATAATCGAATCCAACTGAAGCTACTGCTTCTTCATACAGTTTTCTTCCTCCACCATATTCCATCCATCCCATAACTTCTTGAGATGACATTCCATATGAAGGACCAGTACCAAAAAGTGAAGCCGCAGCATTTTTACCATACCAATATGCTGTCACCCAGTGACCCATATCAAGGTTTCCATCACTTACCGCTGCACCAATTTCAGAAGTTTTTACAACTGAACCAACTGGCTGAAGATCTATTTTTAAAGAACCTCCAGACATGTCGCTAACCATCTTTGCGTAGTCTCCTGCCATTTCAAAAAAGATGTTAGCGCCTGATGGCCAAGCTGCTTGCATCTTTAATGTAACTGGAGCTGCATGAGCTATGTTGGGCATTGCAACTGTAGCTGCTGCAACTGCACCAGCTTTAGCTGCAGTTTTAAAGAACTTACGTCTTGAAGATGTTTTAATCTTCAATGATTTATTTTCTTTTGTCATTATTTCTCCTCTAGTAGTTAATTAACTCTTATAATTTAAGCACAAAATTAATTAAGAGTCTTTATAAAAAATGACCCCATTATTGATAACAATCATTTCAGAAAGCCACATATATAAAATTTTCTACTTTAAGTTGAAAATAATTTATTGACTGGGTTTACCTAAAATCAAATTTGGATCAAAAATTCTGATTTTTATTCTAGAATACCATTCAGATACTGCGGATATCTCTTCATCTGTTAGCATTTGGGCAATAATAGACATTTGGGGGTGATCAATTTTATTTGATTTATAATCTTTTAATTTAGCAATCAAATAATCCTTATGCTGAGCAGTTAAGTTAGGAATAATTACCGAATTTCCACCTGATGCAGCAACACCATCTAGGCCATGACAGGCAGAGCATAAAGTCTCTACTTTTGCTTTACCAACTCTTAGCTCTTCAGTTAAATTTTTGCTAACAGTCGCTCCTACTGAGCCTGTTTCAGCTTGTTTTGTATCAGCTAGAAGAGTTTGGAAAGTGATAGTAAAAAATATACTTAATGAAGTAAAAATCAATTTCACTAATTCATCCTCGTATGGCTAATAATTTTAATTGCTTCAACCAATTTAGCTTCACCCTCCTTTAATTTGCCAGAGTCACACAGAGCTTTACCTTCGTCTTTTAAAGCTTTTATCTTTGATAATTTTTCTTCAGTATATTGATATTGTTTTTTTCCATAAGCTCTTTCTGACTCTTTCCAAATTGATTTTACATAATATTTACATAAATAGTCAGGAGAATTTAAATAAGCTTTATATTCTTCTTCGGTCATACACTTGCTTTCTCTTATTTGTTTAAATTCTCCATTCTCTGTCCATTTTGCAAATCCACTACAAACTTTATTTTGATTTTCAGAATTTGCATTTACTGGGAAAACTGTAATTAAAATTAAAGAAATAAGTAATAAAATCTTTTTCATAATCATTTACCTTTTTAAATTTTTAAAAAAAAGGACCGGTTTTATTAAACCGATCCTTTTATTAATTTATTGATTAAGCAGGACTATCGTAGGTTATTCTATAAATAACTCCAGCCTTATCGTCAGATACTAATAGAGATCCATCAACATATTGCTGAACATCTACAGGTCTACCTAAGTAAGTACCCATTTCAGTCATCCAACCTTCAGCAAAAGGTTCTGTTTTTTTAGCATTTCCTTTTCTATCTAAGTAAGTGACCATAACTCTGGCTCCCCTTGGCTTAATTGCATTCCAAGAACCATGCTGAGCACTAAAGATCGCATTATGATATTTCTTTGGAAACATTTTTCCAGTATAAAACATCATTCCTAAATCAGCTGCATGGGCAATCATTTCAACTTGTGGCTTACAATAATTGTCTGCATATTCTTTTGGAATTGCTTTGTCTTTATACTCGTTAGTTCTTACTTCACCACCTCCAGTATAAGGATGTCCGTACCAAACTTTTGATCCTAATGCACAAGCTTTATTTAGTTCTCCTGGGGGTGTTTCATCTCCCATTCCGTCAACTTGATTATCAGTAAACCATAGAGTTCCGTCTTTTGGATTAAAAGCATGTCCAACTGAATTTCTTATTCCAATTGCAACTACTTCTCTTTCAAGTTTTCCTGGGAATCTATTAAATCTAATCATTCCACCAATTCCAACTTGATCATAAAGAGGATATTTGTCTGGACCCGCAACATTGAATGGTTGACCCAAGCTGACATATAGCTTGTTATCTTTTGGTCCAATCGCACAAACTCTTGCAGTGTGATTATAAGACTCTTCTTCTACTGGGATTAAATCACCCTGATCGATGATAGGTATAGCTACTGTATCAGGACTTTCCATGAAATATTCTGCTGCAGGAAACCATAAAACTCTGTTTCTTTCAGCAATATACAAATGTCCATCAGCTGAGTAACATGGACCATTAGGAATATCAAAATTCACTGTTGGAGCAAACTGCTCTACGGTGTCAGCAATATTATCCATATCTCGGTCTGTTGCTTGCCATACTCTTGTTTTTCTTGTTCCAATCCAAACTGTACCTTTGTTTCTGCTAACAGCCATATGTCTAGCGTCAGGAGCAACTGCAAAGATTTCTATCTTAAATCCTTGAGGCATTTTAATATTTGGAAGAATATTCTTCTCTATGTTTGCTCTATATTTTGTATTCTGATCAATTACATCAGCCACAACATCTATGCCAGTTTTTTTGAAACTACTAAGTTTTTTAATAGCCTCTTCGTCACCAGCTGAATTAGCATTGGTGAATACAAAAATAGAAAATAATAAAGAAGATAATAAAGTTACTATTTTTTTCATTACCTTTACCTCCGCGTTTTTTACTTTATTTTATTAACTAATAGCCTGATTTAATTACAAGATGTCGCACCCTGCAAGCATTTATTATTTAGAGTTAGTAATGATTATTTAAAATAATACTATTATGGGTTGTATAAAATTTTAATTAACTTTATTTTTACAATTTCCCGTTTTAAAAAATTCTTCAATATTGTCGATTGCGAGGTTCGCCATAGCTATTCTAGTATCTTTAGTCGCACTTCCAAGATGTGGTAAAATAAAAGCCGACTTTATTTTCATATAACCTGGATTTAAATTTGGTTCATTTTTATAAACATCAAGTCCTACCGCATAAATTTTTCTTCTGTTCAAAGCATCAATCAAAGCTTCATCATCAACAATATCACCTCTTGCTATATTTGTAATGACAGCACCTTTAGGGAAATATTCGACAGTCTCTTTATTAATCATATTTTCTGTCTCTTTAGTTGCAGGACAACAAATAGATAAAACATCAGAAACTGAAAAAAGGCTTTTTACATTATCATGATAAATTGCACCATCAGCTTTTTCATCATTTAATTTCGATCTATTATGATAATGAATTATCATACCTAATGATTTGGCAATCTTAGCAATCTTTTGTCCTATTCGTCCCATGCCTAAAATACCTAGCCTTGTTCCAGTTAATTGTTTTCCTATTAAGTAATCTGCTGACCATTTCCATCCACCTTCACGAGCTGACTCTATTCCCTCAGAAACTCTTCTACATGCACCTAATATTAACAGAACTCCAATTTCTGCTGTTGCATCTGATAAAACTTCGGGTGTATTTGTAACAGTAATGCCTCTTTTTTTTGCTGCTTCTAAATCAATATTTCCAAATCCTACAGCAAAATTTGAGATAATCTTAATAGTATCAGGCAACTTATCAATTGTTTCTTTATCAAGTTTTTCGGTTAACGATGATAAAATTCCATCACAACCCTGGCTCAATTCGATTATCTTTGATTGAGAATATAACTCGTCATTAGAGTTAAATATTGGTTCAAAAGTTTTTGTTGCTTTGTCTTCACTATCTTTAATTAATTTTCGAGTAATTAGAATTTTTTTCATAAAATATTTTTAGATTATTAGTTAAGATCGAATATTTTTCCTGGATTCATTATATTGTTTTGATCGATACTTCGTTTAATTAATTTCATTACTGGAATGTTATCTGGAAGTTCTTCAAGAAGATATTCTTTTTTATGAAGACCTACACCATGTTCACCAGTAATTGTTCCCTTTAATTCTAATGCTTTTTTAATCAACACATCGTTAAATTCTCTTATTTTTTTGTACATTTCCTTTTTTGCTGGGTCAAAAGGTAGAAGTACATGAAAATTTCCATCACCTAAATGACCTACCATTGGTGCTCTAAGTCCAAATTTTTGAGCCTGCTCTTCTGCAAAATTTACACACTCAGTTATGTTTGAAATAGGAAGACAAACATCTGTTGAATAAACTCTTCCATTATTAATCAAAGCTTTTACAGAATAATAAACATCCCATCTTGCTTTCCAAAGTTTATTCCTTTCTTCTAAGTCTTTTGCCCATTTGAAAGAACTCCCATTATTATCTTTTGAAATTTCTTCTACAATTTTTATATTTTCTTCATTTGATGTCTCTGATCCATGAAATTCAAAAAACAATGTTGGCACTGCTTCTATACCTTTTAGTTTTGAATAATTAATGCTAATTCCCATTTGATCTTTATTAAGCATTTCAATCCTTGCAATTGGAATTCCATATTGAATAACTTGTTGAGCAGTTTGAACAGCATTTTCTAAAGTTGGAAAATGACATACTGCAGCCATTATACTTTCTGGTATAGGTGATAATCTTAACTGAACTTCAGTAATAATACCTAATGTACCCTCAGAACCAATAAATAAATTTGTTAAATTATAACCTGCTGAGGTTTTTTTAGTTCTACCACCTGTATTTATAATGTCCCCGCTTGGCAGCACAACAGTAAGACCAGTTATAACAGTTTTCATAGTTCCATATTTAACAGCCATTGTCCCAGAGGCTGAGGTTGAGGCCATGCCCCCAATTGCAGCGTTAGCACCAGGATCAATTGGGAAAAAAACGCCATCTTCTCTTAAATAATCATTTAATTGTTCTTTCGTTACGCAGGCTTGAACCCTACAATCAAAATCCTCAGCATTTACACTTAAAACTTTGTTCATTTTTTCTAAACAGATAGTTATCCCTTTTTCATTTCCTACAACATTTCCTTCTAAAGATGTTCCTGTTCCGAAAGGAACTACGGGGATTTTATGTTCATTACATAATCTTAATATTTTTGAAACTTCTTCATTTGTTTCAGGGAAGACTACTGCTTTGGATAGAACAGGATCATAAGTATCCTCTCCTCTTGCATAATTAGTTCTTGTAGATACAGAAGTTGAGTATCTTCCATTGAAAATTTTCTTTAACTCAATTTCTACTTGATCAAACATATTATGTGATATTAGTAAAAAATAGTTTAAAAATACAGCTTATTTAGTCAACATTTTCTTTACATTTTCTAAAGCTTGGGAAATATTATCCTGTGAAGCAGCAAAACTAAACCTTACATAATCGTTACAGGTTTTACCAAAAGCTGTACCAGGTACTATCGCAACTCCAGCTTCATGCATAGCTTTTTTACAAAACTCGGCCCCTGTCATTCCAGTACCTTTTATATTAGGAAATGCGTAGAAAGCGCCTCCAGGTAAACTACATTCAACTCCTGGAAGATCATTTAATCCTTTATGAATTAAATCTCTTCTTTGTGTAAATTTAACCATCATCGCATCAATTGAATCGTCTGGTCCATCAAGAGCAGCTATTCCTGCAAATTGTGCAGCAGCATTCACACATGAAACACTGTTGATTAAAAGTTTATTTACATGTGGAACTAATTCTTTAGGCCAAAAACTCCAGCCCAATCTCCACCCAGTCATTGAATAAGCTTTGCTCCATCCTTCTAATACTATTAATCTTTCTCTTAATTCTGGATAATTAAAAAATGTTGGCATTTCCTTATTATCAAAAATTTGTCTACTATAAATTTCATCACTAAGAATTGTAACATGAGGGTATTTTTTTAATCCTTCAGCAAGAACATCTATGTCAGATTTTTCTACAAAACTTCCAGTTGGATTATTGGGATTAATTAATATTAACAGTCTTGTTTTGTCTGTAATTAATGACAATATTTTTTCAGGATTAAATTTTAAATCTTTATCTTCTGTTAAGTCATAAGGAACAGATGTTGATCCAGTATAATTTATCATCGACTCATAAATTGGAAACGCTGGTGTTGGATGAATTATTTCTGCACCTGGTTCACCAAAACATTGAATTGCATAACTCATAGTTGGCTTTCCACCTGGCATTATAAGAATTCTTTCAAAATCTACATCTGTGTTGTAACGTTTTTTGATCCATCTAGTTACAGCTTGTCTACATTCAGGAATACCGTTTGACATTACATAACCGTGATGACCATCATCTAAGGCTTTCTTTGCAGCTTCAACAACATGTTTTGGTGTTTTGAAATCAGGTTGGCCCAAACCTAGGTGTATCATTGGATTTCCTTTTGCTTCTAATGCTTTTGCTTCAGCTAATACACTAAATGCAGACTCTGTTCCTAAATTTTCTAAATTTTTTGCTAGTTTCATTTAAATGTATCCCTTCTATTTTCTATAAATTATTTTTGAGTTGTTTAATTCTTTTAAATTTTTGCACCCCATCAATACCATATTTCTACTTATTTCATCATGCATATTTTTCAATAAATGTTCAACTCCTTGTTGTCCACCTGCGGCCAAAGAGAACAAAAACATTTTACCAAAGCTACAAGCTTTGGCACCTGCAGCTAATGCCTTTAAAACATGCGTACCTCTTCTAACCCCTCCATCTAAAATTATTTCCAATTTATCACCAACAGCATCAGAAATTGCTTTGACTTGATCAAAAGGCGATCTAGATCCATCTAATTGACGTCCACCATGATTAGAAATCATTATTGCAGTACATCCGATATCAATAGCTCTCTTCGCGTCATCTACTGACATAACACCTTTCAAGGCAAATGGTCCATTCCATTTTTTAGCACAATACTCTGCATCTTTCCATCCCATGGCTGGATCATACTGTTCATTAATATATTCAATAACTGACTTAGCAATGTTTGTTCCTTTATCAGTTTTTTTTTTTACATTTGATAATTCAAATCTTTTGCCTGTGAGATAATTTAAAACCCATCCAGGACGCATCGCAAAACTCATCAAGCTTTGAAGTGTAAGTTTTGGAGGGGTGGTAAATCCTGTTCTATGATCTTTTTCTCTATTACCAGCAACTAAAGTATCTACTGTTAAGCACATCGCATCAAAACCAGATCTTCTAGATCTATCTATTAAATCATCTGATATTGATCGATCTTTATGAACATAAAGTTGAAATAACTTTGGCCCACTTGAAATATTAGATACCTCTTCAATAGTATTATTTCCCATCGAAGACATACTGTAAAAAGTATTAAATTTTTCAGCAGCTCTGGCTGAGGCTCTATCTCCATCTGGATGATAAAGTCTTTGCATTGCAGCAGGAGATAGAAAAATAGGTATATCAATTTTTCTTCCGAACAAAGTTGTTGATAAATCTGGCTTACCAACACTCGCTAAAATATTAGGAACTAAGTCGCAATCGTTAAAGGAATCAGTATTCCTTCTTAAAGTAGACTCATCATCAGCACCCCCATCTATGTAATGAAAAATTGGTGAAGGTAATTTTTTTTTAGCTAATTTTCTAAAATCTTCAAAGTTATAACAATTTTTTAAACTCATTATCTTCTAAATCTTAAGTTATTTCGATTTAGATCGCTAATTTTTGTACATCCCATTAATTTCATATCTCTTACTAATTCAGACTTATATTTTTCAATAGCTCTTTCAACACCTGCTTGTCCACCAGCAGCTAAAGCGTAAAGATATAATCTTCCACCTGAACAAGCTTTAGCTCCCAATGATAAAGCTTTAAGCATATGTGTGCCTCTATGAATTCCACCTTCGCAAATTACATCTAGCTTATCACCAACTGCATCAACAATTTCTGCAAGTTGGTCAAATGGAGATCTGGATCCATCAAGTTGTCTTCCGCCATGATTTGAAACCATTATACCTGTGCATCCTATGTCTACTGCTCTTTTTGCATCTTCTACACTCATAATTCCTTTGAGTGCGAAATGACCTCCCCATTTAGAACAAAGATTTTCAGCATCTTTCCAATTCATAGATTGATCCAGCATAGTTGAAAAGTAATTTCCAATTGATGAGTTAACATCAGTACCCTCTTTCACAAAATCTTGAAGATGTGGTAATTCAAACTTACCCTTTGTTAAATAATTTATTCCCCACATTGGCTTAGTAGCAAAACTAAATAAACTTGATAATGTTAACTTTGGAGGAGATGTAAAACCTGTTCTTAGGTCCCTTTCTCGATTTCCTCCAGTTATTGTATCAACTGTTAAAGCCATAACATCAAACTTAGCTGCTTTAGCTCTTTCTAAACAAGAGTCATTTAAACCTCTATCTTTATGGAAATAAAACTGAAACATTTTTGGGGTATCAATTATTGAAGAAATTTCTTCAACACTCACTGTTGCTAAGGCTGAAACACCAAACATGGTATTAAATTTTTTTGCTGCTTTGCCAACTGCTCTTTCACCATCATAATGAAAAAGTCTTTGAAGTGCAGTAGGGGCAAGATAAAATGGTAAGTCTAATTTTTTTCCAAAAATTGTAGTTGATAAATCAACATCCTCAACTCCTCTTAAAACATTGGGGACTAAATCAACATCATCAAATGCACTTGTATTTCTTTGGTATGTAATCTCATCATCTGCTGCTCCATCAATATAATGAAAAATTGGTGAAGGTAATTTTTTTTTAGCTAATTTTCTAAAATCGCTAAAATTGTGACAATCTTTTAAGTTCATTGATCTTTATTAAAAGTTTTTAATGAAATTAAACATATAACTATTTGCCCCAGGATTTTTGTCACCTAAACTAGCATTAGAAACATGATTATACGAAACTCCAAAACTTGTATTATTCGAGGCCGCATATGAAAATTGCACTTCAGATTTAAATTCTAGAACGTGCCCTAAATCTTTACCATCACCTTCATGATATAGACCTGGTGCAAAACTTGGAGTAAATAAAATTTTTTCACTCATATCTACATTCCACTCTATTCCTGTATAAACATAGACAGCAGAATTTTCTGTAACAAATCCACCAGTAATTGGAGAAACATTCCCTAAAAATGTATCCCTATTTAAATTTTCATTTTGATGCTGGAATCCGACTAAAATGGCTTTTTGCTTATCGTCACTAAAATCAAAATTACCAATGAAAAAATTTAACTGATTTCCATTTGTGTTTACTTCTTCTGCAGCAATTAACCTTGATGCAGTAAATAAAATTACTAAAAGTAAACTTAATTTTTTAAAAAACATTATTCTTATTATCAGATTATCTTTTTATTTTTATCAATTTTTTAAATATTATTGCACCACCAATTAAGAAGATCAATAGAGGTAAAAACCATAAAAAATATGTATTTTTATTAAATTTAGGATCATACAAGATCCACTCACCATACTTTTCAGATAAAAAGTTATAAATTTGCTCTTCTGATAAACCCTCTTTAATTTTGTTTTTAACAACTAATTTCAAACTAATAGCAAATTCTGAGTCAGAGTCATACACAGATTGGCCTTGGCATATTAAACATCTTAAATTTTTAGTTATATTATTTTGTAGTTTGTCTTCATTAGCTTTTAGTGGACTAAAATAAAATAATATCAGGATTAATATAAAAATTTTAATTATTTTCATTTTATAATTTCTTCAATTTCTTCAATTGATTTAAAGTTAAGTGGCCCAACAAATTTTTTTACAATCTTATTTTCAAAAACTAAAAAAGTTTCAGGCACACCAAACGCACCCCATTCAATTGCTTTTGTTCCATCTCTATCAATTAAAATTTTTTTGTAGGGATTACCTAATTCAATTAAAAATTTTTCCGCATTTTTTAAATTATCTTTATAATTGAGGCCTATGATTTCCAATTTATCATTTTTACTTAGATTAACTAACAAAGGATGCTCATCTCTACAGGGCACACACCATGAGGCCCAAATATTTAATAAATAAAATTTATTTTTAACAAAAATATTTTGTGAATTTATTTTTTTTTTTTGAAAAAAAGTAGTTGCTGTAAATACTGGAATATTTTCGATTTTACTTTTAGGCTCATAAAAATTAGACTTGTTTAAACCCTTGTAGAAAATAATGAAAACTAAAATCAACGGAATAATAATCAAAAATGAAATTATTTTACTTTTCATAAAATTTTTTTTTAAATAAACTCATAGTGCCCCCCAAAGAAATTAACAAAACCGATAACCATATCCATAAGATAAATGGTTTAACTTGATATCTAATATTAAAATATTCTTCGTTTTGCACTGTATTCATTGTAATAAATTTATCAGATAAAAATGTAGTTTTTATATCAGCTTCACTAGTAATTATATTTGGCTGATTATAAACTCTTAATTCAGGTTCTAATTTTTCTTCATTTTTATTCTCTTTGATTGAAAAATAACCTTTAAAAGATATGTAATTTTTTTCTTCTGATTTCTTAAGATCATTAAACACAATTTGAAATTTATCGTTCTTGAATTTTTCACCAACTTTAAGGTTTGTTATTACTTCTCTTGAAAAAATATTATTAAATAAAATACTCAAAATTAATAAACTAAATCCTAAATGTGATAAATTTTGTGCAATATTTTTAAATTTTTTTGAAAATAAATCTCTAGTAGTAATAAAAAAAAGATAAAATGCACTTCCAATCAATATAGTATTTAATAAAAGTTGTGTCCCTAAATTTCTTAAAATAAAGAATGAAATTAAAATAGATAAAATAAAAAGAGCAACTAAATATAATTTACCTTCTAATTTGGATTTAATCCATTTTAATTGAGGGCCTATTGCCATAAAAATTAAAAATGGAATAAGAAAAGGAATAATTAATTTATGATAAAATGGAGGACCCACAGAAATTTGTTCTGAAGAAATAACATCTAGAAATATTGGATACACAGTACCAATTAAAACAACTGATAAAAAATACATCATAAACCAATTATTAATTATTATAAATGTCTCTTTACTTAGTAATGAAAATGAAACTAAATTTTGTTTATCAGTTTTGTGAAAAACAAAAAAAATAAATAAAGAAATAAAAATTAATATAAATAAGAAAGTTAATATAAATAAACCTCTTTCTGGATCATTTGCAAAAGTATGAACTGAGTTTAGAATTCCTGAACGCACTAAAAAAGTTCCACACATACTAAGCGTAAAGGTTGTTATTGAAAGAATTATTACCCAAGAACTTAGAGCAGATCTTTTTTCTAAAACCAAAACACAGTGTAATAAGGTCGTTAGTGCCAGCCACGGCATTAATGAAACATTTTCAACAGGATCCCAAAACCAAAATCCTCCCCAACCTAATTCATAGTAAGCCCAAATTGATCCTAATAAAATTCCTAAAGTTAAAAAAATCCACGAAACCAAGATCCAATTCTTTATATGAATAGCCCAAGTTTTTGAAATATAATCCAAAGTTGTTGCAGCAAGAACACTAGAAAAAATTATAGAAGAACCAACATAACCTAAATACAAAATTGGAGGATGAATAGCTAAAGCAGGGTCTTGTAAAATTGGATTAAGACCTAATCCTTCAATAGGAATTGGATATACATAATTAAATGGGTTTGATGATTTTATTAAAAAAAAGAAAAAACCAATAATAATTATTTGCTGAAATAATAAAGTTAAAATTCTGTAATTCTTTAATAAATTTTTTGATTTAATTAAGAATATAAAAATAAACAAAGTTAGAACTAATAGCCATAATAATAGACTACCCTCATGATTACCCCAGGTTCCAGAAATTTTATAAAATAATGGTTTGGTTGTATGGGAATTATTAAAAACTGTTTCATTGCTAAAATCTGAGTGTACAAATGATAATATCAGACCAAAAAAACTAATAACTACTAATAATAACTGAATAAATGAAAAACTAATAATCTTATTATCTAATATTTTATTATTTTTTAAATTTTTAATTGAAAAAAAAAATATAGGTAAAGAGATAATTAATCCCAAAATTAGTGAGTAATATCCAATAAAGCTATACATCATTTATTTCTCTCCCAAAGCCTCTTTAACCTCTGGCGGCATATAATTTTCATCATGTTTTGCTAAAATCTTAGAAGCATTAAAAAAACTTCTATCTTTTAAATATCCTTCAGCAACTACACCTTTGCCTTCAGAAAAAAGATTGGGCACAACACCTGAATAAGTAACATAAATTTCATTTTTAAAATCTGTTATTATAAAATTAAGTTCATCACTTGACATCTCTATAGAATTTTTTTTTACCATTCCCCCAACTCTAATTTTTTTATTTTCTAATTCTTTAATCAATTTAACATCTGAAGGAGATTTGAAGTAAACTACATTTTCTTCTAAGGATTTTAAAACTAAAAAAACTGATAAAATTAGAGTTAAAAAAACAAAAATTATAAAAAAGAATCTTAGTTTAACCTTTCGACCATACATGGCTTAAAGTTAAATGCTTTGGCTGCTAGATAAAATTTCTTTATTGATAGTTTGAGATCTTGCAACTTCTGCTTTTTTGGAGTCTAGGGCTCCATATTTAGACATAAATTTTTTTCTCTCTTTTGTGTATTGAATTTTTGTAATTACATATAAAGTTGTAAAACTTACAAAAGTAAATATGAATGAAGACCAGACATAAAGTCCGTATCCATTCATTTGTAATATTTCAGTTATCATAATCTATCTAAGCCTTTATTCTTAATTTTTATCAGTTCTGTATTATATTTCATTAAAAAAATAAGCATAGAAAAAAGCGCAAATGCCGCGGTCATTATTATTAATGGAAACAACATTGATGAATGTATTGAAGATTTTGACAATATATTAATTGAAGCTGGCTGATGTAATGTGTTCCACCAATCTACAGAATATTTAATTATTGGAACATTGATAATTCCAAGAATAGTTATAATTGTTGTTATTTTTAAAACTTGTTCTTTATCCTCATAAATTCTCCAGGCAATTAAATACATTAAATAAAATAAAGCTAAGATTAACATGGAAGTTATTCGCGCATCCCAAGCCCACCAAGTCCCCCATGTAGGTTTTCCCCATATCGAACCTGTAACTAAAGCAACAATATTGAATACTAATCCTGAAGGAGCTAGGCTTTTTGAAATTAAAAAAAAATTCTTACTCTTAAAAATGTAGCCAATCAAAGATAAAAAAGTTATTGAGGAAAAAATACCAAGAGAAATCCAAGCTGCTGGAACATGTACATACATTATTCTTACTGAATCACCTTGCTTATAGTCTTCTGGTGAAAAAATTAGAGCCTCTAGTAACCCTATACAAATTACAATAACAAATAAAAACATCACATATTTATGTGCCTTTGATGTAATTACAAAAATTCTGCCTGGTTCAAAAATTTTAAACATAAAAATATTAGGAAGGTTTTAGTACGAAAATTTTATCTGATCAAGAATGTAGAGGGAGATAATAATGAAGAAAATTTAACACTCTTGATCAGAATATGTTTAAAATTATAATATCTCTTTGTCTAAGATTTGAACCAATTGTGTTTAAATGATGATTTTTTTTAATTTGAGGGTTTAAAGTAGCTAGATCCCCTTTTACCAGAGAAAATTTCCTCAATTAAAGGATGCTTTATAGGCTCCTCAGAATCATCCATTAGAAGATTTTGTTGTGATACATATGCTTCATAAGTGATTTCATCATTTTCAGCAAGTAGATGATAAAATGGTTGATCTTTTCTTGGTCTGACATTTTTTGGTATTGATTGATACCATTCTTCTGAATTGTTAAATTCAAAATCTACATCGTAAATCACACCTCTAAATTCAAAGTGTTTATGTTTAACAATATCTCCAATTGAGAATTTAGCTTTTTGTATTGCCATTATTATTAGTATGGGTATTTAAAAATAAAAATCAATGGTTAAAATAATCTTGTTTTGTGAAAAATTAAATATGTTAATATCTTATAGTGAATAAATCCTTTTTAAAATTTATTACAGATTTTGGACCTTTAGCAATATTTTTTTTCTATTATTATAATAATGATAAAAATTTATCAATTGCTATTCCTCCACTCATAGTTGCAACTCTAATTGCATTAGTTGTTGTATGGTTTTTTGAAAAAAAAATTCCACCGATGCCCTTAGTAAGTGGAATTTTGATTACTTTTTTTGGTGGTCTAAGCATTTATTTTAATGATCCAATATTTATTTATGTCAAACCAACTATAATTAATATTTTATTTGCTCTAGCTCTATTTCTTGGAAAATACTTTACAAAAGAACCTATTCTCAAAAAAATTATAGGTAAATCTTTGCCTTTATCAGATATTGGGTGGGAATTATTAAACAAAAGATGGATGTTTTTTTTCTTAGGACTTGCAGTTTTAAATGAATGTATTTGGAGAACTCAAACTGAAGAGTTTTGGGTAAATTTTAAGGTTTGGGGAATGTTGCCCATTACAATTATTTTTACTGGTTTTCAAATACCTTTAATTAACAAATACAAAATTGATGCCCAGTAATTTAAAACTAATAATTAATAATCAATATAAAAAAATAGAAGAAAGACAATTTTTTGAAAAAGATGAACTTAAAATAATTTTAGATTTATATGCAAAAATGGTCTCGGAAGGATCTTGGAAAGATTATGGTTTAAATATTTCAAAGAAACAAGTTAGTTTTAGTGTTTTTAAAAATGCAGCAGAAAATGATTTATATAGAATTTGTAAAAACTTTAAACCTAAAAATAAAAATTTAAAATATTTGATAACAGATAATAGTGGTAAAATTCTTAAAAACTCTTTTGATCTGAGGATGCTTTTGAAAAATACAAACTGGCAAAAATTGTAAAATAAAGATTATCTTCTTTGGCCAAACAACCTTAACAACATGATAAATAAATTTATAAAGTCTAGATAAAGAGTAAGTGCACCCATTACAGCTTTTTTTCCTAATAACTCTCCACTATCACTAACTGCATACATATTTTTTATTTTTTGTGTATCGTAAGCAGTAAGACCTACAAAAATTAAAACGCCTAAAATTGAAATAACAAAATACATCATTGAAGATTTCATAAATATATTAACTATTGAAGCAATTATGATACCAATTAGACCCATCATTAAAAATGAACCTAGCTTAGTTAAATCTCTTTTAGTAGTATATCCATATAAGCTCATTGCACCAAAAGTAGCTGAAGTTATAAAAAATACTCTTGCAACACTCACGCCTGTATAAACTAAAAGAATCCAAGACAATGATAGACCCATTAATGCCGCAAAAACCCAAAATACAGTTTGTGCCTTTGATGCACTCATCTTATTAATACCAAAGCTCATATAAAAAACTATTCCTAGCGGAGCTAACATCACAATCCATTTTAAACCTGAAAAAAATAAAGCATTACCTATATTTGTAAAACCAGTAATAGCACCCGTTGAATCAGTAACAACAGACATTTTAAAAGATATTAAAGCTATAATTCCAGTTAATAAAATTCCAGTTGCCATGTAATTATATACTTTAAGCATGTAGGCTCTTAAGCCTTCATCCATAACCACTGTTGATGCTTGAGCTTCTTTAGCTCTTGCTAATATTCCTTTTTTGTCAAAATCCATCGTGGCATATATATAATAGTCTTTTACTAATTATACAAGATACCTTAAAAGATAAAAATAAATTCAAAAACCTCAATGAATTACAAAAAATTAGGAAATACTAATCTCGAAGTAAGTACAATTTGTCTCGGAACAATGACTTGGGGTGAACAAAATACTCAAGAAGATGGTTTTGAACAAATGGATTATGCTATTGATCAAGGAGTAAATTTTTGGGACACTGCTGAAATTTATTCTATACCCCCAAAAAAAGAAACTTTTGGCAATACAGAAGTAATTATCGGAAATTGGTTTGAAAAAACAAAAAAAAGAGAAAAGGTAATTCTTGCCTCAAAAGTTTGTGGACCAATGAGAGAATATGTCAGAGGTGGTGGAAATCAATTTGGTACAAAAAATATTACTGAGGCTCTTGAAGGTAGTTTAAAAAGATTAAAAACTGATTATATCGATTTATATCAACTTCATTGGCCTGAAAGGAAAACAAATTTTTTTGGTAAATTAGGTTATGAACATGACGATAGTAATGAGTGGACACAATTTGAAGATATTCTATCAGATTTAAAAAAGTTTATTGATCAAGGAAAAATAAGGCATATAGGTTTATCAAACGAAACTCCTTGGGGATTATTTAAATTTTTAGAATTGTCTAAAAATAGAAATTTACCAAGAATGCTTTCAGTTCAAAACCCTTATAACTTACTAAATAGAACATATGAGGTAGGACTCGCAGAAATGTCTGTTAGAGAGAAAACAGGATTACTAGCATACTCGCCATTAGCTTGTGGATACTTGACGGGAAAATATAGAAATAATCAAATGCCAAAAGGATCTAGAATTGAGTTACACAAAGATTTCTGGACTAGATACAATAAACCTAACACAAACAAAGCTATCGATGCTTATTATGAAATAGCTCAAAAATATAAGCTTGATTTAGCTCAGATGTCTTTAAAGTTTTTAGAAATCCAACCTTTTGTAACTTCAGTTATCATAGGGGCCACCACCATGGATCAGTTGAAAACAAATATAGAAAGTGTAAATATAAATTTGACTAATGAAATTATTGAAAAAATTAATGAAGTGCAGAAAGTTTATCCCAATCCATGTCCATGATTAAAAAAAAATTAATAATAATTTTATTTTTTACTACAATGTTTTTAATTCCGTCTAAAGCTGAGGAATTAAAAAAAATTGGAAAATTTAAAGATTGGCAAACAATGGTTTTAGTTGAACCAAGTGGTAAGGTGTGCTTTGCACAATCTTCACCAGTTTTACAAGCTCCAAAGTCAAATAAAAGAGAAGCTAGATTATTTGTAACCTTTAGACCCAGTGAAAAAGTTTCAGATGAAATTAGCGCAAGTGCTGGATACGAATTTAATAAAAAAAATTCAGTTACTGCTTCCTCTGGTAAAAATAAAATTAAGTTTGACATTAAGCAACAAGGCTTTGCATGGATAGCTGAAAACAAAGTTGAAAAAAAAATGGTTAAATTGATGAAAAAAGGATCAAGAATTATGATAACAGGATATAATGAAAAAGGTTCTCAAACTATTGATCATTACTCACTTTTAGGATTCACCAAAGCTTATAATGCTGCAAAAAAAGCCTGCAGTTAAACAATGAAATCAAAAAAAAGAATTGTTTTAGCTTACTCAGGTGGTTTAGATACTTCTATAATTTTAAAATGGCTACAAGAAAATTATAAAGCAGAAGTTATTTGTTACACCGCTGATATTGGCCAAGAAATAGATAGAAAAAAAATATTTAAAAATGCAAAAAAATTTGGAGTAAAAAACATAATCATTCAGAATCTAAGAGATGAGTTTGTTAAAAATTATATTTACCCAATGATTAGAGGACATGCAATTTATGAAGGAGTGTATTTATTGGGAACATCAATCGCAAGACCACTAATAGCAAAAGATCAGATAAGAGTTGCAAAAAAATTTAAAGCATACGCAGTTTCACATGGTGCAACTGGCAAAGGAAATGACCAGATAAGATTTGAACTTGGTTATCATTACTTTGGTCCCAAAATAAAAGTTATTGCTCCCTGGAGAGTTTGGAAATTAAAATCAAGAACAGATTTAATTAATTATGCAAAAAAACATAAGATTGAAATAGCAAAAGATAAAAAAGGATCTGCTCCATTTTCTATTGATGATAATTTATTTCATACTTCAACAGAAGGTAAGGTTTTAGAAAATCCTAAAAATTCTGCACCAGAATTTATATTCCAAAGAACTAATTCGCCAGAAAAAGCTCCGAATAAACCATCATTTGTAACTATTGATTTTAAATATGGTGATCCATACGGGATCAATGGAAAAAAATTATCTCCCTCTAAATTATTGGAAAAATTAAATTTGCTAGCCGGTAAAAACGCAATAGGAAGAGTTGATCTTGTTGAAAACAGATTTATAGGAATAAAATCAAGAGGTGTGTATGAAACACCTGGTGGTACACTTTTAATACATGCTCACAGAGCTATGGAATCTGTAACTTTAGATAAAGAGACAATGCATAAAAAGGATGAAATTATGCCAAGATATGCTGAATTAATTTACAATGGTTATTGGTATTCAAAAGAAAGATTTAAACTTCAAAAAATTGTTGATCTAAAAAAGAATAAAGTTAACGGATCTGTAAAACTTAAATTATATAAGGGAAATATCACCATAGAGTCCCGAAACACCAAAAGTTTAGCATATTCTATGAAAAAAGTTTCATTTGAAGAAAATAAAACTTTTAATAAATCTAATGTTGAAAGATTTATTAATTATCATAAGAAGAAACTTAGAAACTAATTTATTTTAGGACAATTTGACATTTGTGATAATATATAGGGATTATAACGTAATATTATGGAATCATTAAAAAACTGGATGATAGATGCTGCAAATATATTATTTGATGATAGCAAAAATGATCTTAGATCTCTTCCCAAAACTGTAAGGCTGCAAATCCTTTTGGTTTTGAGTTTTATTTGGACTACAGTTTTTAGTTTGTATGTTTTTTCTTACACTACTTTTGCATTTGGTTGGGCTGGACTTTACGTGGCTCACATAGGTTTAATATTTGCAGTCTATATGACGTTTAAAAATTTTCATAAAGCAGAAGAAAGATCTAGCAGTGTTTTTAAAACGAAAAATTTTGATCCCTTTAAAATAATGGTTATTGTTTTTGTGATAGTATTCATTTTTATCTTTTCTAAGGGAATTGAAGTTTTAACTAGTCCTAATCCAAGTTCATATTCTATTCCATATGATGGACCATTAAAATCAGCATTTGAAAAATGGCTTCCTTTCACCCAAGGTAAATAAATTTAATGGAATTTGGGACATCAAGAGCTTCGGCTGTTGAAAAACTTAATAAATTTGTCGATAAAAATTTATTTGAATATTCTAAGTTAAGAAATTTTGACTATGGCCCAAAAAATAGATCCAATATTTCATGCCTCTCCCCTTATATTACTCACGGTGTAATTACTGAATTAGAGTTAATTAAAAGATCATTAAACAAATTTTCATTTTCCAAAAATGAAAAATTTATTCAAGAAATTTTATGGAGAACATATTGGAAGGGTTGGTTGGAGTTAAGGCCAAATGTTTGGACAGATTTTTTGAATGAGCTTAAAAAAATTCGTGAGGAATTTAGAGAAAATAATAATTATAAAAATGCTATTGAAGGAAAAACAAATATAGATTGTTTTAATGAATGGGTTAATGAATTAAAAAACAACAATTATTTACACAATCACACAAGAATGTGGTTTGCAAGTATTTGGACATTTACCTTGGAACTTCCTTGGCAATTAGGTGCTGAGTTTTTTATGAAACATCTTTATGATGGTGATGCTGCAGCTAATACTTTAGGATGGAGATGGGTCGCTGGAATTCAAACTCAAGGTAAAAATTATTTAGCAAGTGAATGGAACATTCAAAAATTTACAAATAATAGGTTTGGTAATATTAAACTAAATGAAAATGCTCCTCCAAAAACCACTAATAAAGTTTATTCTGCATTAAAATTAGAATTTAATAATCCCCAAAGTCTTGAAGAAAAAGATCTAATAATTTTTGAAAATAATTTATCTTTTGAAACATCAGAATTTAATAATAAAAATTTTAAAAAAATTTTATTGGTTACAAACAAAAATGAAAATCGGACCATAAAACTTAGTGAAAAAGTAGTAAAATTTAAGTCTGAATTAATCGAAGATCAGAAAAAAAGGTTAGAGAAAAAATCAATCAACTGCGAAATTATTGATTTAAGTGAATTACAAAATTTAAAGGAAAAATTATATTGTTTATATCCAACAGTTGGAGAAAACTTGGATTATATTAATATAAATAAATTTAAGATAGATTTTTTATATAGAAAGTTGGATCAGTTTGCTTGGCAGTATTGCAATAAGGGGTTTTTTAATTTTAAAAATTATATTCCAAAAATAATCACAACTTTTAATTAAAACCATCTAATCATTCCAATAATTCCTGCTGTTGCATAGAAAAATTGCAAAAATAATATTCCTTTATGCCCTCCTCTATACGCCCAGATACCAATTAAGATTGCTGACAAAAGTAACAAACAAAATCCAAAAAATTCAATTCCAATGTTTAATGCAACAAACAAGGAATATAAAATCGCTGTAATAACTCCCGCCCATTCAAAAATTTTATTACTCATAAAAGTTTTTTAAAGTTAGTATAAAGAATTTTAGAATAATTGTTCATATCGTTCATATTATCTTTTGCAGATTGATCAAACTTTTGTAAAGCCCCATCTCCTAATTGGTCTTCGAGAGCTTTTTTATACTCTGGAACACAACCCCACTCTCTAACTGTCGTATCTTTGATTTCAATATGAAATTGAATTCCGTAAGCATGATTTTGATATTTAAAAATTTGATATTTAGTAACTGGAGATGAAGCTAATAAAGTCACATCCTTATTATTTTCAATACCCTGCACCTCAAAAGAATGCCATTGCAAAGTTTTTATTTTATTAGGAAATTTAGAGAATAAATTATCAGCATCTTTTTCTATAGAAAAATTAATATTCATAATGCCTATTTCTGCTGGTTCAGATTTAACTACTTTGCCACCAACAACCTCGCCTAACAACTGGCACCCCAAACAAAAACCCAAATAAGGTTTTTTTAAATTTATAACAAAGTTTTTGATCGCTTTTTTTTCATCGATCAACCAAGGGTAATCTTTTTCCATAAAAGTATCCATTGGGCCACCCATACAAAACATCCCATCAAATTTACTAAGATCACTTGGAATTTTTTCGCCTTCATCTAACTCTATAGTAGTTAATTTAAATTCATCGGCTAACATTAAATCTTTTATGTAACCTGGATCTTCTATTTTAATATGTTGTAATACGATTATATTCACTAAGTTTAACTTAGCTTAGAACACTTCTTTGAACAATATTTTACTCTATCCCAATTTAACTTCCATTTTTTTCTCCAGATAAAAGGTCTTTTGCAAACTGGACAGGTTTTAGATGGTAAATTTTCTTTTCTCATTAAATTGTATTTTGTTTAATAAATTTATCAGCCTCAGATAAAATTAATTTTTTTCTATCCATTTTCATTTTATCAAAAATTCTTACCATCATTGATAGTCTAGGATTTGTTAAAAAAAATTTTCTATTCCGATCTATAAATCTCCAATAAAGACCATCCATGGTATTGCACCACTCTCCTTTTTTAAAATCCATCATTTTCATAAAATAAGCGGATCCGCAGATATAAGGTTTGGTTGCGAATATTCCACCATCGCTGAATAATCCCATGCCATAAACATTTGGTACCATTACCCAGTCAGAAGAATCTACAAACATTTCCATAAACCATTTATAAACTACGTTTGGTTTAATCTCACTAAGGTTCATGATGTTAGATAAAATCATTAGTCTTTCAATATGATGAGACCAGCCATGGTTTAATGCATTCTTGATTGCATAATCTAATGGTGGCAAACCTGTCGTTCCATCGTACCAAGAGCTTTTCATTTTTCTATTTTGTTTAAAAAAATTTTTTGTTTCCATTTCCTCTGAATAACTTTGATAAATTCCTCGCATAAACTCCCTCCAACCAATTATCTGTCGAATATAGCCTTCTAAAGAATTCATTCTTATTTTATTTTTTTTATGAAAATCTAAAACTTTTTGAATAATAAATTCAGGAGTTATTAAACCTAAATTGATATAGGGGCTTAAAGCACTATGAAATAAAATGTTGTCTTTTTGATTTACTGCGTCTTCATAGTCACCAAACAAATTTGATTTTTCTTTTATAAAAAAATTTAAAAGTTTAACTACATCATCAAATTCTGTTGCTAACCAAAAGTTCTTGGTACTACCTGGATGATCTTTAAATAATTTTTCTACGATGGGCTTTAGTTTTTTTGTATGATTGGTTTCATTAATTTTAGGAAATTTTGGTATTGAAATATCCTTTGGTAATTTATTTCTATTATCTTCATCAAAGCTCCACTTTCCTCCAATTGGATTTCCATCAGCACCCATCAAAATTCCTGATTTTTTTCGAACCTCTTTGTAAAACGTTGCCATAAAAGGTTTTTTTGATTTTCCTAAGTAATTTTTGAATTCACCTCTTGTGTTTAAAAACATAGGAGTTTGAACAACATTCCAATTAATTTTTTCTTTTTTTAAGAATTGAGAAATTTTTTTTTCAAAAAACTTATCCTCGATTTCAAAACTAGAAATCTCTTTAATTTTTTTTGAATTAATAATCTTTTTTAATTTTTTAAGGTAATCATCTTTAAATACTTTATCTTCAATTTTTGTATACTCTAATTTAAATTTATTCTTTTTGAGTTTGTCTGCATAAGATCGCATAGAAGACAAGAATAATAGTATTTTCTGTTTATGATGTTTTTCATAAGTACATAAACCATTGTCTTCTGCCATAAAGAACATATGGTCTTTTTTGAAGCGGTCGAGGTATTTTGATGGAAATAATTGATTACCAAGTATAAAAAATAGCTTCATAGTTAAATATAACTAATAAAATTTTTTATGTCAGAAAAATATATTGTTTTTGGTGCGACAGGTTCAATCGGATCAAGTTTAGCAGAACAATTAGCAAGTTCAGGAAATAACGTTCATTTAGTTGCAAGAAATGAAGCTGAACTTAAAAATATTTCTGACAAACTAGGGTGTACATTCACTGTAGCTGATGTCTTGGAAGAAGGATTTATTGATAAAGTAAAAAATGATATCACAGAAACCAAGGGTATTGCTTACTGCGTAGGTTCAATTGATTTAAAACCTTTAAGAATGGTTACAGAACAAGATTTTAACAAATGTATGAAACTAAATCTTTATTCTGCAGTTGAGGCTATAAAAGGATATCAAGAAAGTTTAAAAAAAAATAAAGGATCAGTAGTTTTATTTTCTACAGTCGCTGCTCAAAGAGGATTTACTAATCATGCTATAATCGCTTCTACAAAAGCTGCAGTTGAAGGATTGACTGTTTCTTTAGCAGCTGAATTTGCACCAAACATCAGAGTTAACTGCATAGCTCCTAGTCTGACACAATCTAAAATTGCTGAACCAATGTTAAAAAATAAAGCTCTAGCCGATGGAATAGCAAAAGCTCATCCTCTTAAAAGATTGGGTGAAGGAAAAGATTCTGCTTCACTAGCTAAGTTTCTTATTACTGAAGATAGTTCTTGGGTCACAGGACAAATAATTGCAGTAGATGGTGGAAGATCTAAACTTTCTTAAGGTGAAAAAAGTTTTATTTTTAACATTATTAATTTTTTTTTTTACCTCAAAATCTTTTTCTCAAAATTATAGTTTTCAAAAATTAATAAAACTTGATGAACCATGGGGCTCGTCATTCTTGAATGAAAATGAATTAATAATTACAGAAAAAAGTGGAAAAATAAAAATTGTAAATATCAAATCCAATAAAATTTCTGAAGTTGACCATAATTTAAATTTTTTAGATTATGGCCAGGGAGGATTATTAGATATTCTATTTAAAGATAATTTTGTTTTTATTTCTTATTCTGAAAATAGGGGTAATTGGAAGTCAAGTACTTCAATTGCAAAAGCAAAATTTGATAAAATCAGATTAGACTTTAAGAATATTTTTCAAGCTGAGCCTCCAATAGACTCTGGTTATCATTTTGGCTCAAGATTAGTAATTAAAGATAATTATCTTTTTGCATCTGCTGGGGAAAGAGGACAAGGTATGATTGCGCAGGACCCCACTAATCACCCTGGAAGTATTATTAGAATTAATTTAGATGGAAGTATTCCTATTGATAATCCTAGATTTGACGGCAATTCAAATTGGCTTCCTGAAATTTATCAAATTGGAATTCGAAACCCTCAGGGTTTATCCTTATCCCCTTTTGATGGAAAAATTTATATGAGCAACCATGGTGCAAAAGGAGGTGATTGGTTTGGTGAAGTTAAAAAAGGTGAAAACTATGGTTGGAAAATATTAGGTTGGGGTGGAAAAAATTATTCTGGTAGTAAGATTGGCCCTAAATGGAAGCCAGGTTTCACTAAAGCAATTCAATATTGGGTACCTTCTATCGCTACTAGTGCAATCACCATCTACAAGGGTAATGAATTTAAAGAATGGAATGGCCATGCTCTTGTAACTTCACTTAAAGATAAATCATTAAGAAAATTAATATTTAATGATAAATCAAATGTGAAAGAGGAGATTATTTTTAAAGACAAAATTGGAAGAATAAGAGATATACAAGTTCATCCTAATAACGGAAAAATTTATTTTTTAGCTGGAGATAGTTTGTGGTTAATGGAAAAAAATTAATTATCTAAAATTTTCTTTTTTGCTTTTTCAAATTCTTCTTGAGTTATAACCCCACTTTTTAGTAAATCATTTAATTTATTAAGTTCTTCACTTATATAATTAGTATCATTAGATGTTGAAAAATTATTGTTCTCTTGTTCTTTTTCAGCCCTATTTGCCTCTTTAGCACTAAATCCTTTCATTATTGCAGTAGCTCCCAGATATAGGACAAAAGCCAAAATGGGTATTGCCAAACCTAAAAAAATTAATTTTTCCATGATTAATCCTCATCCTCCTCTCTCCATTTTTTTTCATACATCAAATAAGCAGCATATATTACAGAGACAGTGCCAACTATCATACCATAATCAAATCCTGTTTGCATGTCATGTAAATACCAACCTAATTGAGTCGCTCCAATTGGGGGGATAGTTAGTAAAAGAAATATAATTCCAATTCTGTAAGGATATTTAGGTTTTTTCATAACTTAAATTACCAGATTATATTAAGAAATTTAAATCTTAAATTTGCGATCTTTTGAAACACTCTACTGTATTTTTTAATAAACAAGCAATTGTCATTGGCCCAACACCTCCAGGGACAGGAGTTAAGGCTTTTGCATTTTTTGAAACCTCTTCAAACGCAACATCACCTACAATACCTTTATCTGTTTTATTAATTCCAACATCGATTACAATTGTATCTTTCTTCACCCAATCTCCTTTTACTAGTTCGGGTATACCAACTGCAGCAACAATTATATCTGCTTCCAAACATTCTAATTTTAAGTCTTTAGTTTTTGAGTGAGTGATAGTTACAGTACAATTTTCTTTAAGCAAAAGTTGCATCATTGGTTTTCCATTTAGATTTGATCTTCCAACTATTACTGCTTTTTTACCATTTAAATTTGGTTCAATCTTTTTTATTAATAAATAACATCCTAAAGGTGTACATGGAACTGAACTTTCATAACCAGAGGATAAATTTCCAACATTCATGGGATGAAAACCATCAACATCCTTTGATGGAATAATAGTTTCAATAACTTTTTGTTTATCTATATGTTTTGGAAGTGGAAGTTGAACTAAAATACCTGAAACAGTTTCATCTTTATTTAATTCTTCAATTTTTTCTAAGACAGTCTTTTCCTCAACAGTATCAGGATATTTAATCACTTCAGATTTTAAACCAACCTCATTGGCAAATTTTTCTTTATTACGAACATAAATTTGACTAGGAGTCATATCCCCGATTAAAATTACCGTTAACCCTGGCACTTTATTGTATTTTGCTTTTAATTCTATTACTTCTTTCTTAAGCTCTTCTCTAAGTTCTGCTGCTGCTTTTTTTCCATCTATTAAAATCATTATACTTTCTTAAAAAATCATTGGTGCAATGTAGAGCTTCATACACATTTCAATAAACCAAATCAATAAAAGAAGTATAATTGGAGAGATATCTAAAGAACCTAAATTAGGCAGAAATCTTCTAATTCGATTAAGAAATGGATCAGTTAATCTATATGTAAGCTCTAATATTGAATAAACAAATCTATTATGGGTATTTAAAATATTAAAAGCAATTAACCAACTTATCACGACATTAGCTATTACAACATAGGAATAAAGTTTTAAAATTTGTAGTGCTAGATAAAAAATAGCAATCATTTCTTTTCGATATAAATAGACTGGCTAGGAAAAGCAAAAGATGCTTTGTTGTTTTCTACAATCTTTTTAATTTCTATAGCCAACCTTTCTTTTACTGCAAGCCATTCATTCCAGCTATCTGATTTTGTAAAACAACGAACATACATATCAATTGAACTATCTGAAAATTTATCAACTCTTACTGCGATTCCAATATTGATATCAAAATCTTCACTTTTTTTAATATGATCTTCAATTTGATTTCGAATAGTTTTTAGCTGATTAACTGTTGTGTCATATTGAAGAGTGATAATCCAACTTATTAACCAGTTTGAAGTTTCGCTTACATTCACAACTGCGTTTTCTGCAAATTGAAAATTTGGAATTATTGCTAACGATTTATCAAATTTTCGAATTGTAGTTGATCGAAATCCAATTTTTTCAACTATTCCCTCTATTATTCCATCTACTAAAATCCAATCTCCTATTTTAAATCTTTTTTCAACAAGGACTAAAATTCCTGAAATCAAATTTTTAAATAGATCTTGTGCACCTAAGGCTACAGCTACACCAAATAATCCAAGTCCTGCAATAATTGGGCCAATTTTTATTCCCCACAATTCTAGCACGGCTGCGAGTCCTAAAATAAAAATTAAAATTTTAAGAGATTTTATAATCCAGCCAATTAATTCCCTTGTTAAAATTTTATCTAATCCACTTAAAATATAAGAAATAGGTTCAATTATTTGATGAATAACCCAAAAAATTAAGATGGTAATTAAGGTTCTATTAATTGTATCTGCTACTTCTCGACCTTCACTTGAAAAAGTCATGTAATAACTTGCTATAAAAAAACCTAAAACGATCGGTAGAAACCTTGCTGGCCCTACTAACGCTTTTACAAAAGTATCATCTAGTTTATTTGTTGTTCTTTTTGAAATTATCTCTAATTTTTTAATTATTAATTTACTTATTAAACCTCTAAATATTAAAAATATTAGAAATATTCCTATTCCTATTAAAATTTGAAAAATATCAACTCCAAGAATTCCTTTATTCCATACAGACAAAAAAATTTCAGAAAAATTATTTATTATTTCCATAGCTAAATTTTATATAACAAAAACTCCTCTTCTCCAGGGTTAAAAAGAAAAATTTTCTTCCATTTAATTTCATTCAATATTGATGAGGTTTTTTCGCCTAAACACATTAAATTTGTGTTCATCCATAGAGATTCGGACTTATAAACTTTAATAAATTTTAAAAAGCTAGATGCACTGTTTTTGGAATATACATAAACTATGTCGGGCATATCGGACTTTAAAACTTCAATAAAATTTTCATCAAATTTTTCATTATGACTAGTCCGATAATTTATAATTCTTTTAATATTATATCCTTCTTTCATTAATTGATGATCAAGATCTGTGGAGATTGTTTCTCCACTTACATAAATTAAGTTACCAATTTTTTGTTCAAAATTTTGTAAAATCAATTCCTTTAAATTTTCTACATTACCTTCTGCAGCTATCACATTTTGAAAACCAACACTTCTAGCTTTTTTTTCTGTAGCAGTACCTACACAGAAACATAAAAGGTTTTTATCAATATTTTTCAAATTTAAAAATTTTACTGCATTAGCACTTGTAAAAATTATTCCTTTGTAATCTAAAAAATTAATATGCTCATAATCTAACTTATTTATATTTATAAGTGGAAGATGAGAAACTCGATGTCCCAAAGATTTTAGTTTTAGTATCATTTCGTGACAATCTTCTAACGGTCTAGTTAATAGAATATGCATATTATTTTTTATAAGAATTATTTGATCTTTTTTTTAATATTTCTCCAACTTTCAAACCTAATTTTTTTGCATCACTTATTTTTGATGTTTTTTTTTCATAAAATCTCTGACTACCATCTAAAGAAAAAAGCTCTGCCTCTAAGACTATATTATCATCCTCCATAAATGAATGGACTCCTACAGCTGTTTCACAGTCCCCCTCTAAAACTTTAAGAACATTTCTTTCAGCATGAGCTCTTTCAAATGTTTTTTTATCATTAATCTTTTCTAATATTGAAATTATTTTATTATCATTATCACGGCATTGAAGTGCAATAATACCCTGTCCTGCGCTAGGAATTATTTCTGATGTTGAAAATACTTCGGTAACTTTATCCTCTATTTCTAAAGATTTAATTCCTGCATAAGACAAAATTATTCCATCATACAAACCATCATAAAGTTTTTTAATTCTAGTGTCGACATTACCTCTTATTATTTTACAGTTTAGATCACTTCTCATATTTTTGATTTGAAATTCTCTTCGCAAAGAAGAGGTTCCAATAATTGAATTTGATTTTAATTCTTTTAGTTTTTTTTTATCTTTTGTAATTAAAATCTCTCTTGGATCATTTCTTTCTAAAAAAGTATCAATCATTAAACTTGTTGTCTCTATTGCTGGTAAATCTTTTAGAGCATGGACCGCTATATCAATTTTTTTTTCTTGTAACTCTTTTTCTATATTTGTTGAAAATAAACCTTTACCTCCCACTTCTGATAATCTTATATCCTGAGCTTGGTCACCTTTGGTGGTAATTTTTTTAATTAAAATATCTTGATCTTTTAAATTGGTATTTTGAATGATCTTATCTTTGGCAATTTGTGCATAAATTAATGCTAACTTGCTTCCTCTTGATCCTATTGTTATTTTATTATTCATAATAAATTTATTTCTTACTTGTATTGAGATTGTACAATTAATAAAAACTAATTGAATGAATAAAAAACCCTTAATTCTAGGTATAGAATCCAGTTGTGATGAAACCGCTGCATCTCTAATAACTGAAAATGAACAAGGAACCCCAATTATTTTATCTAATATCATTTCAAGCCAAGTTGATGTGCATAAAGATTTTGGTGGGGTGGTTCCTGAGTTAGCTGCTAGATCACATATGGAAAAAATAGATTGGATAGTTCAAAAAGCAATTGATAAAAGTGGAAAAAATATTGAAGAAATTGATGCCGTTGCCTCTACAGCTGGTCCAGGTTTAATCGTTTGCTTATCTGTAGGATTAAGTTTTGGTAAAGCTTTTGCTGCTTCACTAAACAAACCTTTCATCGCCGTCAATCATTTAGAAGGTCATGCACTTAGTCCGAAAATTAGTTCAAATATAAACTATCCATACTTACTCTTGTTAATTTCAGGTGGACATTCACAATTTTTAAATGTTCAAGGGCTTGGAAAATATAAAAGATTAGGAACAACAATTGATGATGCATTAGGTGAGGCTTTTGATAAAACTGCAAAACTTTTAGGAGTAGAATTTCCTGGCGGTCCACAAATAGAAATTATGGCTAAAAAAGGTGACCCAAACAAATATGATTTACCAAAACCAATATTCCATAAAGGTGGGTGTAACTTATCTTTTTCTGGTCTTAAAACTGCAATTCTAAAAATAACTAAAGATATTAAGACCGAACAAGAAAAATTTGATCTTGCTGCATCATTTCAGAAAACTATTAATGAAATTTTATACAAGAAAACTAAGATAGCCTTTAGTGAATTTGAAAAACAAAGTAGACCAAAAGAAAAAATATTCGTAGTCGCAGGTGGGGTAGCTGCGAATAAAAAAATAAGATCTATGCTAACAGATTTATGTTCTGAAAAAAATTATCAAAGTATATTTCCTCCAATTGAGTTGTGCGGTGATAATGCTGCGATGATTGCAATGGTTGGTTTAGAAAAATTAAAATTAAAAAAATTTAGTAAATTAGATCATCCTGCTAAACCAAGATGGCCCCTTGACGAAGATGCTGCTTTTTTAAAAGGTGCTGGGATTCAATTATAATGAAATACTGGTTAATGAAATCAGAACCAGATGTCTGGTCAATAGATCAACAAAAAAAAGCTGGTGTAAGAGGATCGGCATGGGATGGTGTACGAAACTATCAGGCTGCAAAAAATTTAAGAACAATGAAAAAAGGGGATCTGTGTTTTTTTTATCATTCAAATATTGGAAAAGAGATTGTAGGAGTTGTAGAAGTTATCAAAGAAGCATATTTAGACAAAACAGATAAATCAGGTCGTTTTGTTGCTGTAACAGTTAAGTATTTACACAAATTAAAAAAACCTGTTAATCTTGATGAGATAAAGAAAAACAAGCAATTAAGCCATTTAGCACTAATAAAACAAAGCAGATTGTCTGTAATGCCAATTGACTCTAAAAGCTGGAAAATCTTGAATAAGATGGGTAAGATTTAGTTTTAAATTTGAAATTTATGCCAAAAAAAAAGAAAAAAAGAAATGTAAAAAGAAAAACTTCTAAAAAAAAATCGGTTAGAAGAAAAGTAAAAAGAAAAACGTCTAAAAAAAAATCAGTTAGAAGAAAAGTAAAAAGAAAAGCTTCTAAAAATAAAAAAAATGAAAATAGAGACTCACCAGCTGAATTAATTATCAAAAGTAAACCTGAATGGATAAGAGCAAGTTTAGCAAGTAAAGCTCAATATCAAAAAAAATATAGTGAATCGATAAAAAATAATGATAATTTTTGGAAAAAAGAGGGAAAAAGAATAACTTGGATAAAACCTTATAAAAAAATTAAAGAGGTAAAATATAGCTCTAAGGATGTTAAAATTAAATGGTTCCATGATGGAACCTTAAATGCATCAGCAAACTGTATTGATAGACATTTAAAAGATAAAAAAGATAAGACTGCAATAATTTGGGCTGGAGACGATCCTAAAGATGGTCAAAAAATTTCATATAAACAACTTCACCAAAAAGTATCTAAGGCTGCAAATGGTTTAAAAAAATTAGGAATTAAAAAAGGTGATCGGGTAACTATTTATCTAACAATGATACCTGAGTTAGCAATTTTAATGTTAGCTTGTGCGAGAATTGGTGCTGTTCATTCCATCATTTTTGGAGGATTTTCTGCAGACTCTATATCTGGCAGAGTTAACGATTGTGAGTCAGAATATATTATTACAGCTGACGAAGGTATTAGAGGGGGAAAAACAATTCCTTTAAAAGCAACAACTGATGAAGCATTACAAAACTGTCCGAATGTGAAAAAATGTATTGTGGTAAAAAGAACAGGGAATGAAATTGGATGGAATAGTCAAAGAGATATTTGGTATCATGATTTAATTAAAGATGTTTCTTCTCATTGTGAACCAGAAGAAATGAATGCAGAGGATCCTTTATTTATACTTTATACTTCTGGATCAACTGGCAAACCCAAAGGAGTATTACATACTACTGGTGGTTATATGGTTTACGCATCTATGACACATCAGTATATTTTTAATTATAAACCAAAAGATATTTATTGGTGTACCGCTGATATTGGTTGGGTCACGGGACATAGTTATATTATTTATGGACCTCTTGCTAATGGTGCAACAACTATAATGTTCGAAGGTATTCCTAATTATCCTGATACTTCAAGGTGGTGGCAGATAATTGATAAATATAAAGTTAATACTTTCTATACTGCCCCAACAGCTATAAGAGCATTAATGAGGGAGGGTGATGGACCTGTTGCCAAGACTTCAAGAAAATCCTTAAAACTATTAGGAACAGTGGGAGAACCAATAAACCCTGAAGCTTGGATGTGGTATTACAAAACTGTTGGAAATTCTAAATGTCCAATTGTTGATACATGGTGGCAAACAGAAACAGGTGGAATAATGATAGCACCTCAGACAGGAGCAATGCCTTTAAAACCTGGTTCAGCTACAAAGCCTTTTTATGGAATTAAACCTGCACTTCTAAATAAAGAGGGGAAAGAAATAAAGGGGGCTGGCGAAGGAAGACTTTGTATTTCTCAGTCATGGCCAGGTCAAATGAGAACAGTTTATGGAGACCATCAAAGATTTATAGACACATATTTTTCTCAATTTGAAGGAAAATATTTTACTGGTGATGGATGCAAAAGAGATAAGGATGGATATTATTGGATCACCGGAAGAGTTGACGATGTAATTATTGTATCTGGACATAATCTAGGAACTGCAGAAATTGAAAGTGCTTTTGTTGCACATCCTAAAGTAGCTGAAGCTGCTGTTGTTGGATATCCTCATGATATAAAAGGTAATGGTTTATATTGCTATGTAACTTTAAATGCAGGCGAGTCAGAAACTGGGGAGCTTGAAAGAGATTTAAAACTTTGGGTTAGAAAACAAATAGGTCCACTTGCAACACCTGATTTAATTCATTTTACTCCTGGATTACCAAAAACAAGATCTGGTAAAATTATGAGAAGAATTTTAAGAAAAATTGCAGCTAATGAACATAGCCAATTAGGTGATACTACAACTTTAGCTGATCCTAGTGTTGTTGAAAGTTTAGTAGATAATCGGAAAAATATTTAAAATTCTATTCTTTCCCTAAATTCTTTTTTAATAACATCCCATTTTAAAATTGAAGAATTTAAAACAATTTTTCTATCTAATGATTTCAACTCATCAGCTATTGGAGCCCATTTATATAGTGATAAAGCGCTTTGGTTGAATGGAATGTCACTATAATAACTTTCCCAATTAATTTTTTCTAACCTTTCATTAAAAGATTTTTTAGCTTCCTCAATTATATCTAGGGGCATGTTATTTGAGGTCTCATCATCTAAAATTTTTAGAAAAATTTCTTTAGTTTTATTCATTTCTTCAAAATTAAAATGAACTTTTAAATAGGAAAAAGAAAAAAAAGTTAGATCTTGAAGAGAGACAGCATAAATATTCCATTTAGCTAAATTTACAGATTTCATAAATTCTTCATTGTCAAAATGAAGAACATACCTTGTACCAATTCTAGTTTTCAAATAACCATAAAGGGTAACTTGGGAAACCCAGGCTGATTTTTCTTGAATAAATTCTTCTAATTCATCAAAACTTTTAATTTTTTTTTTAGGAATAAAAGCCTTAAATAAAGAAAAGAAATAAGTCTTAAAATCATTTAAGGATAAGTCTTTCCAACTAAATTTATATTTTTCCATAAAATCAACGCTATTCCTGATTTATAAACCAAAAAAATCACTATTATGAGCAATTTTTACACTTTTATTATCTTTCATAATGGGTATGTTTTTCCCCAGTTATAACTAATGAGAGAGGTATAAATGTCAAAAAATGAACAACACTGGGAAAAAACCAGAGGTTTGCTATTCGTTACTTTAGCTATCTGGTTTGTATTCTCAATTGGCATCTTCCTTTTTGGAGCTGAAATGAACGAAGTTGGAGGACCTTTTGGTTATCCTTTAACTTATTGGTTCACTTGTCAGGGTTCTCTTGGAATTTTCGTAATCCTAATTTTTTGGTTTGCTGGAAGACAAGAAAAAATTGATGAAGAGTTCGGCTTCTCAGAAAGTGAGGATAGCTAATGATTAAAGGTAAATTTATAGATAATTTGCCTAAAGTTTACGGAATCTATACTGGAGGATTTATAGGTTTCATAATCTTAATGGCAATTGGTGAACAGATGGGTATGACTGCTAAAGCAATTGGTGTTGCTTTTGTAGCTTTTACAATATTCATCTATGCATTAATAGGTTGGCTATCACGGACAGCTCAAGCAGATGCATATTACGTAGCTGGAAGACAAGTTCCAACTGTATTCAATGGAATGGCGACAGCAGCAGACTGGATGTCTGGTGCTTCATTCGTTGCAATGGCAGGTGGTATTTACTTTAAAGGCTATGGTTATATGGCACTACTTGTAGGTTGGACTGGTGGTTATGTGTTAGTTGCAACTTTATTAGCACCATACCTAAGAAAATTTGGCTGTTATACAGTTCCAGATTTTATTGGTACAAGATACGGTGGTAATCTTAGTAGATTTTTAGCAGTGGTAGTTTTAACCGTTGCTTCATTTACTTATGTGACTGCACAAATTAACGCTACAGGTACAATTGCATCTGTTGCACTTGATATTCCATTTCAATACGCAGTATACGTTGGACTAGTAAGTATTTTACTTTGTTCGATGCTTGGTGGTATGAGAGGGGTAACTTGGACACAGGTAGCACAATATATTGTACTAATTATAGCTTACTTACTTCCAGTATTCTGGATCAGTAACGAAATTGGGGCAGGTTTTTTCCCTCACTTTATGTTAGCTGATGAAGTAGCTAGAATTGGTGAATTAGAACAACAGTATGGATTTGTAAAAAATTCTGCTGCCGATCTAGCAAATGTACCTAAAGGGTTAGCTGGAATTACAAAAGCTCACTCTGCAGTAAATGCTACACCTTGGGCATTTATTTCATTAGCACTAGCAATGATGATGGGAACAGCTTCGTTGCCTCACGTGATGATGAGATACTTTACGACTCCAAGTGTAAAAGCAGCTAGAAAATCAGTAGGTTGGTCATTATTCTTTATCTTCCTATTGTATTCTTCTGCTCCAATGTTAGCGACTCTATCTAAACTGTCATTGATTGATCCATCATTACCAACTGGTATTATCGGTAAATCAATAGCAGAAGTTCAAGCGATAGATTGGTATCAAAACTGGAACCAAGCTAATTTGATGTTTGTTAGCGACTTTAACGGAAATGGAACTCTAGAATTAAATGAGTTTTTCATGGGTGGTAAAGCCGTAGTATTAGCAACACCAGAAATAGCAGGATTGCCTTATGTAATCTCAGGTCTAGTTGCTGCTGGAGGTATGGCTGCTGCCATGTCAACAGCTGATGGTTTGATTCTAGCAATTGCTAATGCGATCTCACATGATGTTTATTATAAGATCATTGATCCAAAGGCAGAAACTCAAAAAAGACTAACTGTTGCAAGGGTACTACTTGTAGTAATTGGTTTTGCTGGAGCAACTATTGCAGCAATGGAGATCCAAGGTATCTTAGGTTCAGTAATTTGGGCTTTTGACTTTGCGATGTCTGGTTTGTTCTTCCCACTTGTACTTGGTGTATGGTGGAAACGAGCTAACAGAGAAGGTGCTATAGCTGGTATGGCTTTAGGTCTTATTTCTGGTATGGGTTACCTAATTTGGGTACGAAATGGTGGAAGTGGATTCTTAGGAATTACACAGTTAACATTCGGTATCTTCGGATCTGCAGTGAGTTTAGTAGCAATGGTGGTTGTAAGTTTAATGACTTCAGCTCCAAATGCGGCTACTCAAAAAATGGTTGATAATGTAAGGGTGCCTTCGGGTAGATCTGTTATCTAGCTATTATTAAAATATTTAAGGGGCGATTTATATCGCCCCTTTTATTTCAACTCCCGGTAAGTTATAAAATAATTAATGTCAGCAAACTTCCATCCTCTTGTTTACATCATAGATTATATACTTGGTATCGTTATGTGGACTCTAATTGGTAGAGTTGCTATGAACATTTTTCAAAGAGAAGACTCTCAATTTTTCTTTATGAGAGTTTTTGTTAAATTTACAAACCCTTTACTTGGTATTTTCAAACCTATTACCCCATCTTTTATAATTCAACCCTTGATACCGCTTTATGTTGCATGGTTTTTTTTTATGATTAGATTTTATCTTATGCCCTATATTTTGGGTTATTCAGTAATGGGGATGCTTTCTTTTCCTCTTGAAAGTGAAATTTCGAGGCAAATTTATCAATTTTTTAATTCAATAAAATTTTAAAAATTGATACTAGTAAATAAAGTAATCAATGAAAAAAATACAAATATCGCCATCAATTTTATCTGCTGATTTTAGTCAATTAGGCAATGAAATTAAAAGACTTGAAGAAGGAGGAGCTGATTTAATTCATGTTGATGTAATGGATGGTCACTTTGTTCCCAATTTAACAATCGGACCACCGGTAATTAAGGAGCTTAAAAAAAACTGTTCAATTAAATTTGATGTGCATTTGATGATTTCACCAGTACATAAATACATAGAAGCTTACTCTGATGCAGGGGCAGATATTATTACAATTCACCCCGAGGCGACAGACGATTTATCAGCTTCAATTAGTAAAATTAAGAGTTTAAAAAAAAAAGTTGGAGTATCATTAAATCCAGAAACAAAAGTAAGTGTAATTAAAGATTATTTGGGTCAAATTGATTTAGTATTAATTATGAGTGTTAATCCAGGTTTTGGTGGTCAAAAATTTATGCCAGAAGTTTTGGATAAAATTAGAGAGCTTAAAAGTATTCAAAAAGATAAAAATATAGATTTTGATATTGAAATAGATGGCGGAATTAATTTTGAAAATTCAAAAACTGCAATTGAAGCAGGTGCTAATATTTTAGTCTCTGGAACTACAATATTTAAGAGTAATAACGGAGATATAAAAAAAAATATCGATTTACTAAAGTCTTTATAATGTAATGATTTTAAGAAATTCCTTAAATTTCATTAATCAGTTTACATTAAATACCTTAAAACATGTTAGAAATATTTATTTAAATTCAAATTATTATGACAATAAAATATCTAACATTAATAATGATAATTTAGTTTATAAACCAAGTCCACATTTACTCTCGTCATTAATTAAATATCAAAAAAAAAAAATTAATTTAGAAGATATTTCAACAAATAATTTGTGGGATAATGAAAAAATAAAAGATCAAGATTTTAGAAAGTTGAATAATTTTTATTGGTTTTTTAGTTTAGATTTAAAATCATCAAAAATAAATACACAAAAAATAATATCCAATTGGATAAAGAAAAACTCTAAATACAATTCTAAAAGTTGGGAATTTGATTTAACCTCTAAAAGGATAATAGCCTGGCTTTCAAGTCATAATCTAACAATTGAAGGAAGTGATGAAAATTACATAAATCAGTACAATAAAATGATAAAAAAACAAACCAACCATTTAATGAGTGAAATTAAAAATTCAAAAGTTATTGATGATAAAATAATTGGTTGTGCTGCTATAATTTTGGTAGGTTTATGCTATGGAGATAAAAAAGGCTATCTAGCATTTGGATTGGCCCTTTTAAAAAAAATTTCAGATATATCTTTTGATAATTATGGTTTTCCAAAATCAAGAAGTATTAAACAATTAATTTTTTATTTAAAATATTATATCTTAATTAGAGAATGGTTTAAAGAGGCTCAAATTGATATTCCTGAACAGATAGATGAAACTATCTATTACTTAGGCCAAGGATATGCCTTTTTATGGCAAAATATTAAATCTGACATTTTAATGAACGGAAATAATATTTCTAATAATTCTGAATTTGACCAATATCTAAAAAGATTTGGATATAATTTCAAAAATGAAAATAAAGAATTTGGTGGTTATGCAATTTTATATAATAAAAAAATATCTATTGTAATGGACGTGGCTCCACCACCGTCATCTAAATTTTCTTCTAATTATCAATCAGGTGCTTTATCTTTTGAAATAAATTCAAACGGAAAAAAATTAATTTCCAATTGTGGAAATTATGAAAACAATCAAAGTAAATTAGTTGAATTATCAAAATCAACTGCAGCACATAATACGCTGATTATTGATGATAATTCTTCGTGTAAATACAAAAAATATAATAATAATTATTTTGCTAATACTAATTTGAAAATTTTAAAAAAAAATATTATCTTTGAAAAAAACTACTGGAAAATGAATGCATCTCATGATGGATATTATAGAAAATACAATATTATTCATGAAAGAGAAATTGAATTTTATCCTGAAAAATTTAAATTTATTGGTACAGATAAAATTTTTAATAAAAAATCAAATTTAAATATTAAATTTGATATACGATTCCACCTTGAACCGGATGTTAAAGTGATGAAAACACAAGACAACAAAGCAATTTTGGTAGAGCTCAATGATGAAGGCTGGAAGTTTACTTGCAATAACTATGATATTAATATTGATAATGGATTATATTTTGGTAATAAAAATTCTTATACTCAAAATCAAAATATTTTTATTTCTGGAATTACAAATAATAAGAATGAAGATGTTGTTTGGGAATTGAGTAAAATTTAATGAAAAAAATTAAAAGAGCTCTAATTTCAATATCAGATAAAAAAGATTTAAAACGTTTATTAAATATTTTAAAAAAAAATGATGTTGAGATCATTAGTTCTGGTGGAACTTATAAAGAAATAAAAAAGTTAAAATTTAAATGTACTGAGATATCAAAATATACAGGTTCGCCTGAAATTTTAGATGGAAGGGTTAAGACTTTACACCCTAAAATTCACGCTGGAATTCTTAATAAAAGAAATAATAAACTTCATAATCAAGATTTAAAAAAATATAATTTTAAAAATATTGATCTTGTAGTTGTAAATTTCTATCCTTTTGAAGAGACTTTAAAAAATAGTTATAGTCATAAAAAAATAATTGAAAATATAGATATAGGTGGTCCAACAATGGTTAGAGCTGCAGCAAAAAACTATAACGATGTGGCAGTCATAACTTCGAGATCACAATATGATGACTTGATTAATGAAATGGTTAAATTTAAAGGCTCAACATCTAAAGATTTTAGAAAGAAAATGTCTCAAACAGCATTTACAGAGACTGCTTACTATGATGCCCTAATATCAAATTATTTTAACAAAATAACTGGTAATTATTTTCCTCAAAAAAAAATTATTTACGGTAATTTAATTGAAAAGCTAAGATATGGTGAAAATCCTCACCAAGAAAGTGCGATATATTCACAAAATAATTTTTTAAAAATTAAACATCTTCATGGAAAACAACTTAGTTATAATAATTATAATGATATTTTTGCTGCATTAACAATTTCAAAATCTTTGCCAAAAAATACTGGTACCGTAATAGTAAAACACGCAAATCCATGTGGAGTATCTGTTTTAAAAGATAATGTTGAATGTTATAAATCAGCACTTGCTTGTGACCCAATAAGTGCTTTTGGTGGAATAGTTTCTTGTAATTTTAAAATCAACAAAAAATTAGCTTTAGAACTCAGCAAATTGTTTCTTGAAGTAATAATTGGAATCAACTTTGACAAAGATGCACTTAAAATTCTAAAAAGAAAAAAAAATTTAAGGTTAATTGATGCATCAAATTTTACTCATTCTGAGATATTAAAATTTACTTCAACTAATGATAATATTTTAGTTCAGTCAGAAGATAAAAAGATGTTTAAAAGGAATGATTTTAAAATTGTATCAAAAAAAAAACCATCTATTTCACTATTCAATGATTTAATATTTGCTTTCAATATTTGTAGATACGTAAAGTCAAATTCAATTGTTTTGGCATCTAATAAATCAACTTTGGGTATTGGTTGTGGTCAAACAAGTAGATTGGACAGTTGTCAAATAGCAATTGATAAAATGAGGAAATTTACAAAACCCTCCAAAGATATTGTAGCTGCATCCGATGCCTTTTTCCCATTCACTGATGGAATTGAAAAATTGGTTCAATCAGGTGTCAAAGCTGTAATCCAACCGGCCGGTTCAATTAAAGATAAAGAAGTTATAAAATTTGCAAATGAAACTGGTACTATTTTAGTGTTCTCAAAAACTAGGCATTTTAGACATTAGTAATTTGATCAATTTTAGCTGCTAAAATAAAATCATTCTCTGATAAACCCTCAATGGCATGTGTAGTGATATTAATCTTTGCATAACCCCAACCAAAAATAATTTCTGGGTGATGCCCCTCCTCCTCTGAAACTTTTCCAACATTATTTATAAAATTTTGACTTTCTTTAAAATTTTTAAAATTAAAGTTTTTTTCTAATAGAAAAACATTTTTATCATTTTTAATAATATTCCATCCATCAACCTTTTTTTGATATTTGTGAATTTCTGAAATATCAAACGGAATAACACCGCCTTCACAAGGAACACATTTTTTATCTTTTAATTCACTCATATTTTAAATCCTTTAATTCATTAATAAATTCATTTTTAATTTTATCCGATATTTCTTTTGGTAATAAATTTTCCCATTGATTTTTAAAACCGAGGTTAAAAAAGTTTATTGGTTTTCCATCTTTAGAAACGGTACTTTCACCAAAACCATTGATTTTTTCTTTATTCTTTAATTTAGAAAAGGAAGTTGAATTGATTGAATTTTCAAACTTTTCTTCATTGATCTCATTGTTGGTTCCTTTTAAATCTTCTATAAAGTTTATAATTTTTCTGAATTCCTCAAAGGTATTATCTCTAAGATCTTCATATTTGATTATTAAAGTTTTGAAATTCATATTATTTTTCCAAGACCAATAATGATTTGACCATTTTCCTAAAAAAGTAAAATTACTATAATCTTCATCAGCTAATTTAAAAGATAATGAAGAATTAACATCTATCATTTTAGTATATGCTTTGTTTAAATCTAATGCGTAATGATTACACATAGACGTAATAACATTTCTTGGATCTCTTACTATATAAATGCCTCCAATTGTCTCTGATGAAGTTGTAAATTTATTTCCAAAATATTCCTCTAAAGAGTTATGTGTTTTTAGAAAATAATATTGATCTTTTTTGAAAAAACTTTGTTGATTAGGTATCCAGTTTTTTGCAGCATCTACATAAGTATAAGCTTTTTTGGATGAATATTTTAAAGCAGGAAATTGTTTTATATTTAATAATAATTCAAAATCAAAATTTCCTTTCTTTGAATAATAATACGAAGATAAAAATGACCTTACATACGTGTTGCCACTTTTTGGGTAGGAAGCAATCCAAATAATCATAATTTTATTTTTAATGGAGCGGGCAAAGGGGGTCGAACCCTCGACCTTCTCGTTGGCAACGAGACGCTCTACCACTGAGCTATGCCCGCTTGTTATTTAAGTATTCAAAGTAGTGGCTTTTTTTAAATTAAGCAAGTGGCAAAATAATTTAATGGTATTGTAATTCTTCTAAGATTTCTTTGAAAATTGTATTAAGTTTATTAGCAAAGCTAGGATCAAAAATTTTTTGCCAATTATTATTTGGCCCAAGGTGGAAGAATGGTACTTTATTTTTGTCTCGATTTTTTGACTTTATAGACTCTGAAAAGCCATGGTTATTTTCAATTTTTTTTAATTTTTCAAATGATGTAGACTCTATTGCATTTTGAGCTTTTGATTTATCAAAATTATTACCTGACTTACAAGTTTTATTAATAAAGTTTATCAAATCTTTTACTACATAAAAAGTTTGATCAATTAAATCTTCATATTTAATAAGCTTAATTGGAAAATCTTTATTTTTAATCCAAGATTTATAATTTTTTTCCCATGAACTTATAAATTGAAAATCACTATAATCATTTTTTTTAAAATGGTCGTATGTAAATTTTTTTTCATTCAACATAAATGTTAACGCCTCATCTTTGTTCATCTCAAAATGATTCATCATTGAAGTTAAAACATTTCTTGGGTCTCTAATTATATAAACAGCTCCAATTGAATTATATTTGTTTGAAAAATTAGTATTATTTAATGAACCATAAATATTATGTGTTTTAAAAAATTTTATTTTTTTTTCTTTATTAATTATTTCTTGTGCTTTAATCCAAAATTGAGCTGTTGAGGTGGGAATACTTTTATCGTAATCAAAATTTGTAAAATATCTTTTTTCTGGAAACTGTGGAATATTCTTTAAAATTTTATCGTCAATAAAATTACCATTTTTTGTAAAGTAATAAGCACTTAAAAGAGACCTCAACCATGTGTTTCCATTTTTAGGGTATGAGGCAATCCAAAAAATCATTTATAATTTTTATTTTAAAGGTATACTTAAGCTTATAATAATGAAATTTCCAAAAAAAATACCAATTTTTCCATTAAGTAACTTTATAATTTTTCCAAAAACTACTGTGCCACTTAATATTTTTGAGCCAAGATATGTCGAAATGATTAATGACAGCATGAAATCAGATAAATTGATTGGCATGATACAGCCTAAAACTATTGTAGAGGTTAGAGCCTCTGGTCCAGAACTTCATAAAATTGGGTGCTTAGGTAAAATAACCAGCTTTAAAGAAGCAGATGACGGAAGATATCTAATTGATTTAAAAGGGATTATTAGATTTAAAATTATCAATGAATTAAAATCAGATAAAAAATATAGAGAATGTGAAGTCAATTATGAAACTTACCTTGCAGATTTAAATGAAAAAAAAGAAGATTTAAAATTTTCTGATTTAGAATTAATTTTTAAAGATTTAAAAACATTGTTTCAAAAAAGAGGATTTGTTATCAATTGGCAAGCACTTGAAAAGCAGAGTTTAGATGAAACAATTAATGCTTTAGCAATGGCTTCTCCATTTAGTTTAGAAGAAAAACAAATTTTATTAGAAGCAGTAAGTTTAGATTTAAGAAAAAATAAAATAGCTGAAATCTTATCAACATACACTTTTGATGAGTATCAAAATACAACTCTTCAATAAATTTTAAATTCTAATACCACTGTCTGCAAATTTTTTAAAAAAAGAATTCACAATTTTATTTTTACCAATCATTTTTATAGACTTACTTAAAAAATTTGAATTTATTCTGCTCTCAAAATTAAATAATTCATAAATACAATCAATACTGGTTGAGAAAAGATAATTTTTATCTTGAGAATTTTTTTGAAATTCTGCACATATGGAATTATCTAAATCTAACCCTAAATTTATTTTTTTATCAATTAAGTCTGATAAAAGATTAATGTCTCTTAAAGACATATTAAATCCTTGTCCTGCCAAGGGGTGAATTCGATGAAGTAAATCACCAAAAGCAAGAATGTTATCTTTATAATATTTTCTTAAATTTGAAGATCTCAATTCAAAACAATTATAATTATTTATTTTTAAGATTGAATATTGTGGATTATATTTATTTATCAAATCTTGAATTTCTAAAAACTTTTTTTTATTTTTAGCTTTTAAGGAATAAACGACTGAAGTTTGAGTTTCAGAAATCGGTAAAAAGGCTATTGGTCCATTGTTTGTAAAATTTTGAAAAGCAATATTATTTTTGATAACTTTTTTATGATTAATAATTGCTGTATAAGCATAACTATTATAATTTTTC